>NZ_JBEAIQ010000016.1:0-406085 GCF_040064335.1 Klebsiella sp. CN_Kp088
CCTGCACGACCCACCAATGTAAAAAGGCGCCCTAAAGGCGCCTTTTTGCTATGCGTCATTCTCCACAATCATCTCCATGTTCGCACTACGCTTACCGTGACTCCATAGCGCACGAACCGGTAGCCCGGGAAGATGCGCAGCATCGTCCCCGGGGAATACAAAATTCATCACGACATTTCGCTTGCGATCGGCTATCTTGTTTAGCATATAAAACATAGTGACCGTATTAAGGCGATACAAAGCGATATTTACGGTTTCAAAGTTAAGCCAGTAAAACGAGATTGCATGATGAGCGTAATGTTTGATCCTGAAACGGCGATTTATCCTTTCCCGCCAAAACCACAACCGTTGAACCGTGACGAAAAAGTGTTTTACCGCGAGAAAATTAAACGCCTGCTGCGTGAACGCGACGCCGTGATGGTGGCGCATTACTACACCGATCCTGAAATTCAGCAACTGGCCGAAGAGACCGGCGGCTGTATTGCCGACTCGCTGGAAATGGCGCGTTTTGGCGCGCGTCACCCGGCCTCCACGCTGCTGGTTGCCGGAGTGCGTTTTATGGGCGAAACGGCCAAAATTCTTAGTCCGGAAAAGACCATCCTGATGCCGACGCTGAATGCGGAGTGTTCTCTGGATCTCGGCTGTCCCATTGATGACTTTAATGCATTTTGCGATGCTCACCCGGATCGCACCGTGGTGGTCTATGCCAATACGTCAGCGGCGGTAAAAGCGCGCGCCGACTGGGTAGTGACTTCCAGCATCGCCGTGGAATTGATTGAACATCTCGATAGCCTCGGACAAAAGATACTTTGGGCGCCGGACCGCCATCTTGGTCGCTATGTACAGCGCCAGACCGGGGCCGACGTGCTGTGCTGGCAGGGCGCCTGCATCGTCCATGATGAATTTAAAACCCAGGCGCTGGCGCGCATGAAGGGGCTCTACCCCGACGCGGCGATCCTGGTGCATCCGGAATCACCGCAGGCGATTGTCGACATGGCGGATGCGGTAGGATCAACCAGCCAATTAATTGCTGCGGCGAAAAGCCTGCCGCAGCGCCAGCTTATCGTGGCCACCGATCGCGGGATCTTCTATAAAATGCAGCAGGCGGTACCGGAAAAAGATCTGCTGGAAGCGCCTACGGCAGGTGAGGGCGCAACCTGTCGCAGCTGCGCCCATTGCCCCTGGATGGCGATGAACGGCCTGAAAGCGATAGCGGAAGGGTTAGAGCAGGGCGGCGTTGAACACGAAATTCACGTTGACGCCAAACTGCGTGCCGGGGCATTAATTCCGCTTAACCGTATGCTGGAATTTGCGGCTACACTACGGGGATAACTCATTACCGCGTCGCGTTACGCTTAGGGGATAAAATGGATTTTTTCAGTACGCAGAATATTTTAGTGCATATACCGATCGGCGCCGGTGGCTACGATCTGTCGTGGATTGAGGCGGTGGGGACCATCGCCGGCCTGTTGTGCATCTGGCTGGCGAGCCTGGAAAAGATTAGCAACTATGCCTTCGGCCTGGTGAACGTGACGCTTTTTGCGATCATCTTCTTCCAGATCCAGCTGTACGCCAGCCTGCTGCTACAGCTGTTTTTCTTCGCGGCGAACGTTTACGGTTGGTACGCGTGGTCAAGGCAGACCAGCGATAACGAAGCGGAACTGAAAATTCGCTGGCTGCCGTTGCCAAAAGCGCTGGCCTGGCTGGCGGGCTGCGTAGTGGCTATCGGTCTGATGACGGTGTTTATTAACCCGGTGTTTGCCTTCCTGACCCGTATCGCCGTCAACCTGATGCAAATGCTCGGGCTGCAGGTGGCGATGCCGACGCTGGAACCCGATGCTTTCCCATTCTGGGATTCCTGCATGATGGTGCTGTCGATTGCCGCGATGGTATTGATGACGCGTAAATACGTTGAGAACTGGCTGCTGTGGGTGATCATCAACGTCATTAGCGTGGTGATATTCGCTCTACAGGGCGTGTATGCGATGTCGCTGGAATATTTGCTGCTGACGTTCATTGCCCTGAATGGCAGCCGGATGTGGATTAACAGCGCGCGTGAGCGGGGTTCTCACGCGCTTTCACGTTAATGGTGATGATGATGCTCATGTCCGGAATGCGCCAGATTCAGGTGGCATTCCGGGCCGCTGCAGGGACGGTACTCCATCTGTACCGTCACATGCTCAATTTCATATTTATGCTCAATAAAATGCTGGATGCTATCAAGTAGCGCATCGTGATCGTGCGGCGGCACGACCTGTACGTGCAGCGTCATCACCGGTTTTTCCCCCACCAGCCAGACGTGAACGTGGTGAACGTCGCGGACTTCAGGTATCGAGCGGCGTAGATCGCGGCCTAATGCTTCGACATCCAGCGAGCGCGGCGCGCCCTCCAACAACTCATTCATACTCTCCTGCAGCAGTCGCCAGGCGCTGCGCAGTACTAAACACGACACCAGCACCGAGAGGATCGGGTCAATCGGCGTCCAGCCGGTCATCAGAATGACGATAGCGGCCACGATGGCGCCGACGGAACCCAATAGATCTCCCAGCACATGCAGTGCCGCCGCGCGGACGTTAAGATTACTTTCGGCGCTGCCGCGGTGCAGGATCCAGAAGGCGAGGATATTGGCCAGCAGTCCGGCGACGGCGATGACCATCATGGTTTTTCCCGCCACCGGCTGCGGATGGTTAAAACGCTGTACCGCTTCCCAGAAGATGAAAATGGTAATGACCACCAGGGCGATGGCGTTGACGAAGGCGGCGAGAGTAGTTAAACGCAGCCAACCAAAAGTGTGGCGGCTATTTGGCGGCCGGCTGGCGAAGCGTACCGCTAGCAGAGCGAACAAGAGGGCGGCGGAGTCGGTGAGCATATGTCCGGCATCGGCGAGCAGGGCCAGGGAACCGGAAATGACGCCGCCGATGGCCTCAATAATCATAAAACCGGCGGTTACGATAAAAGCCCAAAGCAGCCGGTTGGCGTTACTGTTTTCGCCAGCAGGGGTCGGTGAATGTGCATGCGCCATGATGTCATCCCTTAATAGTTATCATTATTACACTATGACATCTTACCGAAATTCAGCGAACAAAGGGATCAAGGTGAGCACTGCCACCTCGATCCCATATCTCACCCGTTTCAATTACTGCGAGGTGCCATCCGTTTTGCTGGCATCGTTGTTCATGCCATTGCCGCTTTCCATTTTTTTATCCGTATCCGGACAGCGTCCATCTTTGCACATGCTGTTTTTATGGACCTCGTCGCTCGACATCCCGTCATGATTCATTGTCGAACCATCAGGATGAAGCATGGTGCCGCCGGAGTTAATTTTGTCGTTATCGACATTATTTGGCGCCACGTTTTCACGGGCATCGGGCGCAACCTGTCCGGCATCAGCGGCGGAATTGGCCTGACCGTTGTTCGATTGCGCGCCGCTATCGGCGGCCAGCGCGGCGCCGCTGGCTAAGCTTAAGGTGGCGGTGAGAAGTAGGGCTGTGAGTTTATTCATATTCATCGGATACTCCTGCTTAGTCGATTTGTTAGCTAAACGCGCCAACATAGATGTGCCAGGGATCTGCGGTGCTATGGTTTAACACTCCGCCTTAGCGTGAGGATTTAAAATATAATACTGAAAATAAACATTTAATTGGATGTTGCAGTTAAAAATTGTAGTTGGCTGGCAGGATTTCGCTACTTTATGGCGTATTTTTCCCTAATTCCAGGATTATTCCATCGTCAGTGTAAAATCACGTTTACACTTTTTGACCGAAGAGATAGATTGGAAGGATTGCATTTCATTGTATAAGTATGGCAACGCCTGGAAAGAAGATGAATTATCAGAACGACGATTTACGCATTAAAGAGATCAACGAATTATTACCTCCCGTTGCGCTCCTGGAAAAATTCCCCGCTACCGAAAATGCTGCTAATACCGTTGCACATGCTCGCAAAGCGATTCACAACATCCTCAAAGGCAACGACGATCGTCTGCTGGTGGTAATTGGTCCGTGCTCTATTCACGACCCTGCCGCGGCGAAAGAGTATGCCAGCCGTCTGCTGACACTGCGTGAAGCGCTTAAAGGCGAGCTGGAAATCGTTATGCGCGTCTATTTTGAAAAACCGCGCACCACCGTCGGTTGGAAAGGGCTAATTAACGATCCGCACATGGATAACAGCTTCCGCATTAACGACGGGCTGCGTATCGCGCGTAAGCTGCTGCTGGAAATCAACGACAGCGGTTTGCCAGCGGCGGGCGAGTTCCTTGACATGATCACCCCGCAATATGTGGCGGACCTGATGAGCTGGGGGGCAATCGGCGCGCGTACCACTGAATCCCAGGTGCATCGTGAACTCTCTTCCGGCCTCTCATGCCCGGTTGGCTTCAAAAATGGCACCGATGGCACCATCAAGGTCGCTATCGATGCGATCAACGCTGCTGGCGCGCCGCACTGTTTCTTATCGGTAACGAAGTGGGGCCATTCCGCTATTGTGAACACCAGCGGCAATAGCGATTGCCATATCATTCTGCGCGGCGGTAAAGAGCCGAACTATAGCGCTCAGCACGTTGCCGAAGTGAAAGTGGGTCTGGCAAAAGCCGGTCTGCCGGCGCAAATCATGATCGACTTCAGCCACGCTAACTCCAGCAAGCAGTTTAAAAAGCAGATGGAAGTCGGCGCCGATGTGTGCCAGCAGATTGCCGGCGGTGAAAACGCGATTATGGGCGTGATGATTGAAAGCCACCTGGTGGAAGGCAATCAGAGCCTGGAAAGCGGCGAACCGCTGACCTACGGCAAGAGCGTAACCGACGCCTGCATCGGCTGGGAAGATACCGAGACCATCCTGCGCCAGCTGGCAGATGCGGTTAAAGCGCGCCGCGGCTAGCCTGTACTTTGCCATTGTTGGCTGCGTTCGCGTTAGGCCTGCAATGGCTAAAAATAAAAAAGCGTGGGAAATCCCACGCTTTTTTTATGGCTGAAATTATTCAGTCGCTTATTACTTCGCTTTACCCTGGTTAGCGACAGCCGCGGCCTTCGCAGCGATTTCGTCAGCATTGCCCAGGTAGTAGTGTTTGATCGGCTTGAAGTTTTCATCGAACTCATACACCAGCGGTACGCCGGTCGGGATGTTCAGTTCAAGGATCTCGTCTTCGCCCATGTTGTCGAGGTATTTCACCAGCGCACGCAGGGAGTTACCGTGAGCGGCGATAATGACGCGCTCGCCGCTTTTCAGGCGCGGCAGAATGGTTTCGTTCCAGTAAGGTACGACACGGTCAATGGTCAGCGCCAGGCTCTCGGTGGTCGGCAGTTCCGCATCGGTCAGCTTCGCGTAACGCGGATCGTGGCCCGGATAACGTTCGTCATCTTTGGTCAGTTCCGGCGGGGTGACGGCAAAGCCGCGACGCCACTGTTTAACCTGCTCGTCGCCATACTTCTCAGCGGTTTCGGCTTTGTTCAGGCCCTGCAGCGCGCCGTAGTGACGTTCGTTCAGTTTCCAGGATTTCTCAACCGGCAGCCAGGCCTGATCCAGTTCGTCCAGCACGTTCCACAGGGTGTGGATGGCACGTTTCAGCACGGAGGTATAAGCAAAATCAAAGCTGAAGCCTTCTTCCTTCAGCAGTTTACCCGCCGCTTTCGCTTCGCTAACGCCTTTTTCAGACAGGTCAACGTCGTACCAACCGGTGAAACGGTTTTCGTTGTTCCATTGGCTCTCGCCGTGACGAACTAGTACCAGCTTAGTTACAGCCATTCTCTTACTCCTCCTACACGCAACCCGACTACTGTGGTGTATGTGTTTATTGATTGATAACTATTCTCATTATATTGCCGTGATTTGCCTCACGGCAATGCTTATCCCTAACCATAGCGAAAATAGTGACGCAGTGTAAGATGCTTGTAAAACACAGGTTAGCTTTTTGTCTTTTAGCGGTGCAAATTACAGCAAAAAGGCGAAAAAAAACCCTCCGCAGGGAGGGCTATGGCGTTATCCGGCGATAAACTGATATTCCGTCAGGCTAACGTACTCGGCGCCGGGCCGTAATACGCAATCTGGCTGCGGCCAATGCGGATGATTGGGGGAGTCCGGCAGGAACTCGCTTTCCAGCGCCAGCCCTTGCCAGTCGCCGTAAGGTTGACTGCCGCGCGATGGCGTGCCGCCGAGATAGTTACCGGAATAAAACTGCAGCGCCGGGGCCGAGGTATACACCGTCAGCTGTAGCTTTTTATCCTGCGACCAGACATGCGCCGCCGGCTGGCGGGCGTCGCCTTTGGCCTGCAGCAGAAAGGCGTGATCGTAACCTTTCACTTTTTGCTGGTCAGCATCGGCAAGAAACTCTCCGGCAAGCACCTTCGGCGCGCGGAAATCAAAACTGGTGTACTCCACGTCGCGCAAATCGCCATACGGAATACCGTCGCTCTCTACCGGCAGATACTGATCGGCGAAGATCTGCAGGCGGTGGTGGCGCACATCGCCCTGCACGCCGTCGAGATTAAAATAGACATGGTTAGTCATATTGACCGGGCAGGGCTTATCAACGGTGGCGCGGTACTCAATGGCGATACGATTATCGCCAGTCAGGCGATAGCGCGCGGTTGCCTGCAGATGGCCCGGGAAGCCCTGATCGCCATCGGCGGAGTCGAGCGCAAATAGCGCCTGGCTGTCGTCATGGCTGACAATTTGCCAGCGGCGCTTGTCGAAGCCGTCCGGCCCGCCGTGGAGCTGGTGGCCGGCCTCGTTCGACGGGGTTAAATTCACGATCTCGCCATCGAGCGTGAAGCGGCTATTGGCGATACGGTTAGCGTAGCGGCCGACGGATGCACCCAGAAATGCCGCCTGCTGGCGATATTGCTGCGGCGTGGCGCAGCCAAGCAACGCTTCGCGCAGGCTGCCATCGGCAAGAGGCACTTGCGCGGAGAGTAGCGTCGCGCCCCAATCCATCACCGTTACGGTCATCCCGGCGTTATTACGTAGCGTTATCACGTTCCACGGCTGTCCGTCGGGCGCGAGTTCGCGAGTTGGCGTTAGCATTGGCCGGCTCCCTGGGATGGTTTGCAGACGTAAAAAGTCTCTTTAATGCCGGTTTTCGCTTCATACTGAGCGGCTACCGCCTGCTGTACTTTTTCAACCAGTGCTTCCGGTATCAGGGCAACGATGCAGCCGCCAAAGCCGCCGCCGGTCATGCGCACGCCGCCCTGGTCGCCGATAACCGCTTTGACAATCTCAACCAGCGTATCAATTTGCGGTACGGTGATTTCAAAATCATCGCGCATGGAGGCGTGAGACTCTGCCATCAGTTGGCCCATGCGCTGCAGGTCACCGTTTGCCAGCGCGCTCGCCGCTTCGACGGTACGGGCGTTTTCGGTTAACACATGGCGCACGCGTTTTGCCACAATCGGGTCCAGCTCGTGGGCCACGGCATTAAATTGCGCAAGCTCAACGTCACGCAGAGCGGGCTGCTGGAAGAAACGCGCGCCGGTTTCACACTGTTCGCGGCGGGTGTTGTATTCGCTGCCGACCAGCGTGCGTTTAAAGTTGCTGTTGATAATCACCACCGCGACGCCTTTCGGCATCGACACCGCTTTGGTGCCAAGGGTGCGGCAGTCAATCAGCAGCGCATGATCTTTTTTACCCAGCGCCGAAATAAGCTGGTCCATAATGCCGCAATTACAGCCGACGAACTGGTTTTCCGCTTCCTGGCCGTTAAGGGCGATTTGCGCGCCGTCGAGCGGCAGATGATACAGCTGCTGGAACACGGTGCCGACGGCGACTTCCAGCGAAGCCGAGGAGCTTAACCCCGCGCCCTGCGGTACGTTGCCGCTGATGACCAGATCGGCGCCGCCGAAGTGGTTATTGCGCTTCTGCAGGTGTTTGACCACGCCGCGTACGTAATTGGACCACTGCTGGGTGTCGTGGCTAACGATAGGCGCATCGAGGGAAAACTCGTCGCGCTGGTTGTCATAATCGGCGGCAATGACCCGCACGATACGGTCGGAACGCGGCGCGCAGCTGACAACGGTTTGATAGTCAATGGCGCACGGCAGCACAAAACCATCGTTGTAATCGGTATGTTCGCCAATCAGGTTGACGCGGCCCGGCGCCTGAATGACGTGACTGGCAGGGTAGCCAAACTGTTCAGCAAACAGCGCCTGGGTGTTCTCTTTCAGACTCATTATTCAACTCCTGATTCACGAAAATGGATATCGCTAACGGCACGTAACTTTTCGGCGGCTTGCTCCGCCGTGAGATCGCGCTGGGTTTCGGCTAGCATTTCGTAGCCGACCATAAATTTGCGCACCGTGGCGGAGCGCAACAGCGGCGGGTAAAAGTGAGCGTGCAGCTGCCAGTGTTGATTATCTTCATTATTAAACGGCGCGCCGTGCCAGCCCATGGAGTAGGGGAAGGAGGTCTGGAACAGGTTGTCGTAACGGCTGGTCAGCTTTTTCAGCGCCAGCGCCAGGTCGTGGCGCTGGGCTGCGGTTAAATCGGTCAGACGCTGGATGTGCGTTTTTGGCAGCAGCAGCGTCTCAAATGGCCAGGCCGCCCAATACGGGACCACGGCCAGCCAGTGTTCGGTTTCTACAACGGTACGGCTGCCGTCGGCCAGTTCGCGTTGCACATAATCCACCAGCATCGGTGAACCCTGCTCAGCGAAATATTTCTTTTGCAGACGGTCTTCACGTTCCGCCTCATTGGGCAGGAAACTGTTGGCCCATACCTGGCCGTGAGGATGCGGGTTGGAGCAGCCCATCGCCGCGCCTTTATTTTCGAAGACCTGGACCCAGGGATAACTTTTCCCAAGGTCCGCGGTCTGCTCTTGCCACGTTTTAACCACGCCTTCCAGTGCTCCAATGCTCAGTTCCGGCAGCGTTTTGCTGTGGTCTGGCGAGAAGCAGATAACCCGACTGGTGCCGCGGGCGCTTTGGCAGCGCATTAGCGGATCGTCGCTCTCCGGAGCATCCGGCGTATCGGTCATCAATGCCGCAAAGTCGTTGGTAAACACGTAGGTGCCGGTGTAATTCGGGTTAGTGTCGCCGGTGACGCGGGTATTGCCCGGGCACAAGAAACAATCCGCATCGTGCGCGGGCAACGTTTGTTTTGCCGGCGTCTCCTGCGCCCCTTGCCAGGGGCGCTTGGCGCGATGCGGGGAAACCAGAATCCACTGCCCGGTTAACGGGTTATAACGACGGTGCGGATGGTCGACGGGGTTAAATTGCGTCATGGTATTTCCTTAGAGCCTTACCTTTAGGCTATTAGTCCGGATAACCCTGCGGATGACGGGACTGCCAGTGCCAGGTGTCCTGCGCCATTTCGTCAAGGTTGCGCGTCACGCGCCAGTTCAGCTCGCGGTCGGCTTTGGCGGCATCAGCCCAGTAGGCCGGGAGATCGCCATCGCGGCGCGGCGCGAAGTGATAATTAATCGGTTTACCGCAGGCTTTGCTGAAGGCGTTGACCACGTCCAGCACGCTGCTGCCGACGCCTGCGCCGAGGTTGTAGATATGTACGCCAGCTTTGTTCGCCAGTTTTTCCATGGCGGCGACGTGACCGTCGGCGAGGTCCATCACGTGGATGTAGTCGCGCACGCCGGTGCCGTCTTCGGTCGGATAGTCGTTACCGAATACCGCCAGTGATTCGCGACGGCCAACGGCAACCTGCGCGATATACGGCATCAGGTTGTTTGGAATGCCCTGCGGATCTTCGCCCATATCGCCTGATGGATGCGCGCCGACCGGGTTGAAGTAGCGCAGCAGCGCGATGCTCCAGTCCGGCTGGGCTTTCTGCAGGTCGGCGAGGATCTGCTCAACCATCAGTTTGCTTTTACCGTAGGGGCTTTGCGGGGTACCGGTCGGGAAGCTTTCAACATAAGGGATCTTCGGCTGGTCGCCGTAGACGGTCGCGGAGGAGCTGAAAATAAAGTTTTTAACGCCGGCTGCGCGCATAGCGGAAACTAACTTAAGTGTACCGGTGACGTTATTGTCGTAATATTCCAGCGGCTTGGCGACGGACTCGCCGACGGCTTTCAGGCCGGCGAAATGGATCACGGCTTCGATGGCGTGATCGTGCAGAATTTCCGTCATCAGCGCTTCATTACGAATATCGCCTTCGACAAAGGTGGCTTTCTTGCCGCCGAGACGTTCAATGACCGGCAATACGCTGCGTTTACTGTTGCAGAGGTTGTCGAGAATAATCACATCATGTCCCTGCAGCAGCAGCTGTACGCAAGTATGACTTCCGATGTAACCGCTACCACCTGTGACCAGTACTTTCATGATTCGCTCCAATAGGCTTATCGTGTGAGAGGAAGATAGCATAACAAAGAAGGGAAAAGTGTGACACAGGCCAAAATGGTGGAATCGTTTACACTTGGTGTGACATTCAGGTTTATTTTAGTTAATTATTTATAAAACAGCATGTTGTATTAATTTCTGGTTATTTCTCTGAAAAAATACAGGGGTCCGCAGACCCCTGTATAGCGCTATTCTGCAAGCGGACCGAGGCGGTAAGTGTAACCGTCTCCACTACGAATGAACTCCAGGCGGTGGGTAATGCAGTCAGGGGCATCTTCGGCATGATGCGATACAAACAGCAGCTGCGTGGTCCCTTCGCCAATTAAAACATCGACGAAACGACGTACCAGCTGGCGATTCAGCGGATCTAATCCCTGTAACGGTTCATCGAGTATCAGCAGGGTTGGGTGTTTGACCAGCGCGCGAACGATCAGCGCCAACCGCTGCTGCCCCCATGACAAACTATGGAACGGCGCGTCGGCGGTGCGTTTATCAATGCCGAGAATATCCAGCCAGCGCTGGACCAGCTTGTGTTGTTTATCAGAGACCGCCTGATAAATGCCTATTGAATCAAAGTAGCCGGAAAGGATCACATTACGCACGTTAGTGCTGACACGGTATTCCAGATGCAGGCTGCTGCTGACATAGCCAATATGTTTTTTGATATCCCAAATAGTCTCACCGCTACCGCGACGGCGGCCGAATAGCGTCAGGTCGTTGCTGTAACCCTGTGGATGGTCGCCGGTGATCAGGCTCAGCAATGTGGATTTGCCCGCGCCGTTGGGGCCGACAATCTGCCAGTGTTCGCCGGGGTTCACCGTCCAGCTTAGCTGGTTAATGATCGCTTTATCGTTATACGACACTGTGCCGTCGTTAAGGACGATAAGCGGAGCGTTCGCCGCTAAGTCGTGCCGGGCGGCGGGGGCATCCGGTTCTGGTAGCGTCATACCGGCAAGTTTTTCGCTATGCGCCAGTTGGGCAACCAGCGCCTGTTGTAATAACGCCTGTTTCTCGCCGGTTTCGCTCAGCGTGCAATCCGCCAGCACGCCGGCATATTCAATGAATTCTGGAATCTCATCGAAGCGGTTGAGTACCAGTACCAGGGTGATGCCTGCCTGATGCAGGCTGGCCAGTAGGTCGGCCAACTGTTGGCGCGAAGCGACATCCAGGCCATCAAACGGCTCGTCGAGAATCAGCAGGTCGGGGTCGCTCATCAGCGCCTGGCAGAGGAGCGTTTTGCGGGTTTCGCCCGTCGACAGATATTTAAAGCGCCGCGTCAGCAGGTGGCTAATACCAAACTGCTCCGCCAGCCGGGCACAGCGTTCCGGGTCGCGTCTTTCATCTTCGATGATTTCCGCGGTGGTGCGACCGGTATCTTCTTCGCCGGGACTGAGCATATCGGTGTTGTTACGTTGCCACTCGTCGCTGACCAGTTTCTGCAGCTGTTCGAAGGAGAGGCGAGTAGTACGCTGAAATGCGCTTTCGCGCTGCCCGTTTAACAGAGTCAGTTCACCGGCCAGCGCTCTGGCCAGCGCCGATTTACCGCTACCGTTACTGCCGACGAAAGCCCAGCTTTCGCCAGCGCGCAGCGTGAGGCGATCGATATGTAAGGTTTTTATATCGCTAAGGCGAAACGTGCCTTGCGAAATTTGCAATGATGACATTGTGTATCCCACTTTTTGCAGCGTTGTGCTTCAGGGATACGTCTTCACGGCAATAAAGTCAATGCCATTAGCATAAGGTTGCCAGAATGATGCGATCGGCATTGAAGTAGGCGATCGCCTGCGCGCCTTCCTGCAAGCCGTCGGTTTGCGCCGTTGACAGCGTGGCGCACAGGTTTTGCCCATCCGGCAACGCCATGATGACTTCGCACCGCTCCGGCCCGCGTTCAATGTGGCTGATGCGCCCGGTAAGCTGGTTGTCTGCCTGCTGCGCCACTGCGTGGTCAAGCGTGATGCCGACCCACGGCGCTTTCAGCAACACCAGCACTTCCTGGCCTTCAGTGAGCCCGAGGCGGTCGGCACTTTGAGCGGTAATGGCGACTTTAAAACGGGTCTGGCCGTCCGCCAGCAGCACGTCGACATGTTGCTGTACCTGCTGGTGGTCGCGACCGGTGATGGTGCCGAACCACTGGTTGCGGGCGCTGGTTTGTAACGAGAAGCGGGAAATCGCCGCCAGCAAGCTGTCGAGGGGCAGGGCGTCATCGTCGCTTAGTACGTCGAAGGCTTTTTGTTGAATCTGCGCCAACAGATCGTATAACTGAATCAACCGCTGTCCATAGCGGGTCAGCACCGCGCCGCCGCCGCCTTTACCGCCGGTGGCGCGGTCGACCAGCGATTGTTCGCTAAGCTGGTTCATTTCGTTGATCGCATCCCATGCGCTTTTATAGCTGATACCGGCGTTCTTCGCCCCCTGGCTAATTGAGCCAGTCCGATCAATCTGCTTGAGTAAGGCTATCCGGCGGGGATCGGCGAACAGGCGCTGTTGAAGCTTAAGCGTAAGAAGGATTTCGGCCTGCATAATCAATTCCTGACGTAAAAAGCGTATTGTGAACGATAGCGCCCATCTTGCAACAGCCATCTGCCGCAGCGGCGGTGAGGCACCGCACAAATGGGGCGTGTTTTTCCGGCTGAAATGGTTACAATGAAGTATTCGTACTATCTGGAGCCAACCATGTTAGAGCTGTTGAAAAGTCTGGTATTTGCTGTCGTCATGGTACCTGTGGTGATGGCGGTCATCCTCGGTCTGATTTACGGTCTCGGCGAAGTGTTCAACATTTTCTCCGGCGTCGGTCATAAAGACAGCAGCCAGCAAAATCACTGATTCCCCAACGCCCGGCTCGCCGGGCGTTTTCTTTTGTACCTATCCTGATTACCCCTAAATCGCGCTGGGAAATCCTGAGCATAGTCGTTATATTATTCGCTACATAACGAACACACAGGAGTTTCCAATGGCAGGTCAATGGTCGCGTTTTCTGACCGGAGCGGCTTTAACGCTCTGCGTTTCTGGTCATGCGCTGGCGCAGGACGGCAAAATTACCGTTTTTGCCGCGGCGTCGTTAACCAACGCTATGCAGGATATCGCGCAAGCCTATAAAAAAGAGCACCGTGTTGAAGTAGTCTCTTCCTTTGCTTCTTCCTCCACGCTGGCGCGCCAGATTGAAGCCGGCGCGCCCGCCGATCTGTTTATTTCTGCGGACCAGAAATGGATGGACTATGCCGTAGATAAAAAATCAATCGATAAGGCAACCCGCACCACGCTGCTGGGCAATAGCCTGGTGGTGGTCGCGCCGAAAACCAGCGATCGCAGCGATATCACCATTAATGCTAAAACCGCCTGGGCCAGCCTGCTGCAAGGCGGACGTCTGGCGGTCGGCGATCCGGACCACGTACCGGCAGGGATCTATGCCAAAGAAGCGCTGCAAAAACTGGGGGCCTGGGAGACGCTGTCGCCGAAGCTCGCGCCGGCAGAAGACGTGCGCGGCGCGCTGGCGCTGGTGGAGCGCAACGAAGCGCCGTTGGGCATCGTCTACGGCTCTGATGCCGTCGCCAGCAAGGGGGTCAAAGTGGTGGGCACCTTCCCGGAGGATTCGCACAAAAAAGTCGAGTATCCGCTGGCTATCGTTGATGGGCATAAAAATGCTACCGTAACCGCGTTTTATGACTACCTCAAAGGCCCGGAAGCCTCGGCTATCTTTAAACGTTACGGATTCACCACACAGCAATGATTTTAAGCGATCCCGAATGGCAGGCGGTACTGCTGAGCCTGAAAGTTTCATCCCTGGCGGTGGTTTGCAGCTTACCTTTTGGGATCTTTTTCGCCTGGCTGCTGGTGCGCCGCCATTTTCCCGGCAAAGCGTTACTCGATAGCATTATACATTTACCGCTGGTGCTGCCGCCGGTGGTGGTCGGCTATCTGTTGCTGATTTCCATGGGGCGACGCGGCTTTATCGGCAGTTGGTTATACGACTGGTTTGGTCTGACCTTCGCCTTCAGCTGGCGGGGGGCGGTGCTGGCGGCGGCGGTGATGTCATTTCCGCTGATGGTGCGGGCGATACGCCTCGCGCTTGAAGGGGTGGACGTGAAGCTTGAACAGGCGGCGCGCACCCTGGGGGCTAATCGCTGGCGGGTATTTTTCACCATCACGCTGCCGTTGACCCTGCCGGGCATTATTGTCGGTACGGTGCTGGCTTTCGCCCGTTCGCTGGGAGAGTTTGGCGCGACGATCACCTTTGTCTCAAACATTCCTGGCGAAACGCGCACCATTCCTTCCGCGATGTATACCCTGATTCAAACACCCGGTAGCGAAGGCGCCGCCGCGCGGTTATGCATCATCTCTATTGTTCTGGCGCTGGTATCGTTGCTGGTGTCTGAATGGCTGGCGCGCCTTAGCCGTAAGCGGATGGGAAAATAACTATGCTGGAGCTCGATTTTAGCCAGACGTTGGGCAACCACTGCCTCGAAGTGCATGAAACCCTGCCCGCCAGCGGCATTACCGCTATTTTCGGCGTCTCAGGCGCGGGAAAAACCTCATTGATTAATGCTATCAGCGGGCTGACGCAGCCGCAGCAGGGGCGCATTGTGCTCAATGGCCGGGTACTCAATGACGCGCGACAGCGCATCTGCCTGGCGCCGGAGAAGCGGCGTATCGGTTATGTGTTTCAGGACGCGCGGCTGTTTCCGCACTATAAAGTGCGCGGTAACCTGAAATATGGGATGGCTAAAAGCATGGCCGCGCAATTTGATAAGCTGGTGGCGTTATTGGGCATTGAGCACCTGCTCGAACGGCTGCCCGGTAGTTTGTCCGGCGGGGAAAAACAGCGGGTGGCGATTGGCCGCGCCCTGTTGACCGCGCCGGAATTGCTGCTGCTGGATGAGCCGCTGGCCTCGCTGGATATTCCGCGCAAGCGCGAATTACTCCCCTATTTACAGCGGCTGGCGCGCGAGATCCATATCCCGATGCTGTATGTCAGCCACTCGCTGGATGAAATTCAGCACCTGGCCGATAACGTGCTGGTGCTGGAAGCGGGAAAAGTGAAGGCGTTTGGCGATCTCGAAACGGTGTGGAGCAGCAGCGTGATGCATCCGTGGCTGCCGCAGGAGCAGCAGAGCACGATTCTTAACGTCTCGGTGATCGCGCAGCATCCGCAATATGCAATGACTGCGCTGGCGCTGGGCGATCAGCAACTATGGGTTAATCAGCTGGCGCGGGAGCCGGGCGAAGCGGCGCGTATTCGTATTCAGGCGTCGGATGTGTCGCTGGTGCTGGAGCATCCACGACAAACCAGTATCCGGAATATTCTGCGCGCGCAGGTCGTTAGCTGTGGGGAAACCAACGGTCAGATTGAGGTACAGCTTACGGTCAGCGGCAAAACGCTATGGGCGCGAATTAGCCCGTGGGCGCGGGATGACCTGGGTGTCAGCCCAGGCCAGTGGCTGTATGCGCAAATTAAGAGCGTATCGATCGCGGCCTGATTACAGCAGGTTACGATTGATAAAGTCGGCGATGCTGGTGGTTTCGTTTTCGCCGATCACCACCTTCGCCCGCGCTTTGACTTCTTCAACCGCGTTACCCATCGCTACGCCGGTCCCGACGGCTTCCAGCATGCTGAGGTCGTTGTAGTTATCGCCAAAGGCGATAACGTCCTGCATGGATAATCCTTGCGCGGCGACCCACTGCGCCAGGCGCTTGCCTTTGCTATTGCCGGCGCGGGCGATATCAACCTGATCGTGCCACGACCATTCGCATTCCAGGCCCAGCTTCTGGCCGACGGTCTGCGCGAAGGCCTGTAGTTTCGGGATATTTTCATCGGTGAGGGCGAATTTCCATACCGCTTGTACTTCACGCGCCGCCTGCGCCAGAGAATCCACCTGGGTGAAAACCGGGCGCTGTTCAACCGGCAGCGACTGCGCCCAGTTAGTGGTGCGGATCACATGGCCGGTCGGACGTTCATAAAGCATGGCGTCATCGACGTACATCAGACCGTGAATATCGTGTTCGGCGAGCAGGCTGGTGAGGCTGAGGGCCTTATCCACCGGCATCGGATCGGCTTCGAGAACCTTTTTTGCATGATAATCATACAAATAGGTACCATTACAACAAATTGCAGGTGTATCGAGAGCCAGTGCCTGATAAAAAGGATGGATAGCGACGTGATGTCGGCCGGTTACGACGATCACCTGATATCCAGCCTCCCGGGCGCGAGCCAGCGCATCGAGCGACGCCGGAAGAATCGTTTTTTTCGAGGTCAGTAGGGTGCCGTCTAAATCGAGGGCGATCACGCGTGAGGTCATGAGTTGGTTCCGGTAAATGGTGAAAAAGGGTCTGCCATGATGGTACACGGCTTCGTCTCAGGGGCAAATTTTTCAGCATCTACCGTTAAAAGCGTCTATACCATTCATCGTTGCGCCGCCGGATGAAATGTATAACGATGTCCACGAGCAGTTTCACGAGCAGTGAGGAAAGGAGTAGTCATGAAACAAACCGTATATACCGCCAGCCCGGAGAGCCATCAGATTCACGTCTGGAGCCTCAATGCTGAGGGAAATCTGACATTGGTTCAGGTTGTTGATGCCCCGGGCCAGGTGCAGCCGATGGTGGTAAGCCCGAACAAAGAGTATCTCTATGTCGGCGTGCGTCCGGAGTTTCGCGTCCTGGCTTACCGCATTGCGCCAGATAATGGCGCGCTGACTTTCGCCGGCGAAGCCGCGCTGCCGGGGAGCCCGACGCATATCTCCACCGACCATCAGGGCCGTTTTGTTTTCAGCGCATCCTACAATCAGGGCTGCGTGAGCGTGACGCCATTGATTGACGGCCTGCCGGGCGAAACGGTCACCGTTGTCGAGGGACTGGAGGGCTGCCACTCGGCCAATATTTCACCGGACAACCGCACGCTATGGGTACCGGCGCTGAAGCAGGATCGTATTTGCCTGTTTAATCTGAGCGATGACGGCTATCTGGCCGCGCAGGAGCCGGCGGAAGTTACTACCGTGGAAGGCGCCGGTCCGCGGCATATGGTGTTCCATCCGAACCAGCAGTATGGCTACTGCGTGAACGAGCTGAACAGCTCCGTTGACGTGTGGGAGCTTAAAGATCCGCACGGGAAAATTGAGTGCGTCCAGACGCTGGATATGATGCCGCCAGATTTTACCGGCGTGCGTTGGGCTGCGGATATCCATATTACGCCGGATGGCCGACATCTTTATGCCTGCGATCGTACCGCCAGCATTATCACCATCTTTAGCGTTTCTGAAGATGGTAGCGTACTGTCTATTGAAGGCTACCAGCCGACCGAAGCGCAGCCGCGTGGCTTTAATCTCGATCACAGCGGTAAGTATCTGATTGCCGCCGGGCAGAAATCGCATCATATCGCGGTTTATGAAATTGCCGGCGAGCAGGGGCTGTTAAAAGAGAAAGGGCGTTATGCCGTTGGTCAGGGCCCTATGTGGGTAGTGGTTAACGCGCATTAATTTGCTATTGATAGAAAAAAACCTCGCGCTGGCGAGGTTTTTTTATTCGGACTGACAGCTTTAAATATCATCCATCGTATAGCCGACGACAATTTCCAGCGTCTTGCGAATCACATCCGCGGTAACCACGTTATCGGTGGTTTCCAGCGCATTGATCAACCATAAAATAAGCGCCTTATTGCTCAGATGCCCATCTGAGCTGAGGATACTGTCGATTGCCAGCGACATTACCGCAGATTCATCGACTAATTTATCTCCGGCGCTGCGGAAATATTCTGAGAGCGCTGTATCCTGCAGTCCTGCGTAAATATCTGATTGCTGATGCATAGTCTGTCTCATCATATTCTCACTTGTTTATTAAACTTGTTCGGGGATCAGTGTATTTTTTTGCCCGTCGGTTCGACGTTACTATCCAAAACAACGGCTCTGTTTTCCCACTGGCCGTTAATCTTTTTAATGACCGGCGCGTGATTACCGCGCGTCGTGAGTCTGACGCTAATTTCATCGATAACGGCAATAATTGCATTCCTTCGCTGGCGGTTCGTTTCCGCTGCCTGCATTAACCGAAGTTTGACTAGCAGCGTCGGAATATTAATTGACCGGTTTGTTTTAAGAAGAGATAAAACTGCTTCGCCAATAATCTCATCGCTAACCCGATCTGATTGACTGCTTTTCATCATCGTCCCTCTGCATGCCAGGTTGTTCCTGTAGGCCTGGTCAGGTGCAGGCCGACAGTCAGCGTTTACTCCTGACGCTCAAACAGCAGGCCAATCAACGTTTGATAATGATTTTCTTCTTCCGGGGCTCGTGCGACGTCAAGACGGCTCAGTAACTTGGTGCAAAGCGCTTTGCGGTTTAAATGCCGCCCTTCGGTGAGAATGTCCATCACGATTTCGCCCAGCGTCTCCTGCTGAGAAGGTAACGATGCTTTGTTGAAATACTGGGCTATCGCGTTCGCTGTATCTGGAATGTAACCATTCTGCTGCATATGCGCTCCTTTAATTTCACTCATCTGTTAACTGTGAGTAAACTTATACAATAATTTGTAACTTGTACATAGCGTATTGCGCAATAAATCGTGCCTAGAGTATAGTTGATTGAAAATTATTGATAAATTTGTTGTTTTTTTTATTTTGTGTAAAATTGCAATGAGGGTTTTAAGCGTGACGGATTGTACAAGATTATGCGGCATGGCGGCGTTGTGTGTTCAATTTTTGTTAATATAAATACTTGTTTAGCAAGACGTATCGAACAGTAACTGCTACTGTGAATGCTTATACCTCTCATCTGGAACCGCTATGCTCACCACCATCATTTATCGCAGCCATATCTGCGACGATGTCTCATTCAAATCGCTCGAGTCGATGGTTGCTGCGGCTAACGAGAGAAATGGTCAGGCGGATGTCACCGGTATTTTACTTTTTAATGGTACGCATTTTTTCCAACTCATTGAGGGACCGGAAGAAAACGTACAGCAAATCTATCGACATATTTGCGCCGACCCGCGTCATTACAATCTGGTTGAGCTTCTGTGCGATTACGCGCCGGCTCGCCGCTTTGGTAAGGTCGGCATGGAGCTGTTTGATTTAAGGGAACACGATCGCGACGCGGTACTACAGAACGTGCTGGATAAGGGGACGACAAAATATCAACTGACTTACGACGACAGGGCGCTGCATTTTTTCCGTACCTTTGTCGAAGCGACGGAAAAAGAGAATTATTATGAAATTCCGGCAGCTGATAGCTGGGATTTTACTGCTGATGAGAGCACGTTTTATCCGGCCGCACCTTGTATCGACGGCGCTGAATCATGCTGTTTTGCTTTTCAGCCGGTGGTTGACCCCTTTGCCTGCGAAATAATCTCCTGGGAAGCGCTGCTGCGTACCGTTGACGGAGAACCGCCCGCAGCCTATTTTGCCGGTTTGTCAGGCGATGAGATTTACGTCGCGGATCTGCAAAGTAAATGGGTTGCGCTGGCCATTGCCGGTAAGTTAGGCCTGCGTGAACGTACGCTGACCATCAATCTACTGCCGATGACGCTGGTGAAAGTGGCGGATGCGGTGCCATTCCTGCTAACGGAAATTCAGCGCAACGATTTGATTCCGGAACAAATTATTGTTGAATTCACCGAGCGTGAAGTGATTTCGCGAATGGATGAGTTTACCGATGCCGTACGCAAATTGAAGGGGGCGGGAATACGCGTCGCTATCGATCACTTTGGCGCTGGTTTTGCCGGGCTATCGCTGCTGGCGCAATATCAACCGGATCGAATTAAAATTGACCAACAGCTGATCCGCAACATCCATCGTGACGGGCCGCGTCAGGCTATCGTGCAGGCGATTATTAAATGCTGCCACTCGCTGGAAATTGCCGTATCGGTGGTTGGCGTTGAGCAGGCGGAGGAGTGGATGTGGCTGGAGGCGGCGGGTATTTCTCATTTCCAGGGAAATCTGTTTGCCAGCCCGCGACTGGGCGGTCTGCCGGCTATCGCCTGGCCGGGGAAAATATGATCCCTCCTGGGATAGCGTAAACATACTTTCATCCTTTTTCCCGCACGCTGTGAGCTGCAACCTGATATCTTTATCTGTACAAGAAAAGAGAGTTGTACAGTATGCCTAAATTCGTTAGTTTAGGCGCTAAAGTATCAGGTTGAGATAAGGCGGCTTATGGCTTTTTACAGTATCGGTGAAGTAGCCGAGCGTTGCGGAATCAATCCGGTCACCCTTCGAGCCTGGCAGCGGCGTTACGGTTTGCTGAAACCGCAGCGTAGCGAAGGCGGGCACCGTCAGTTTGATGAAGAAGATATTCAGCGAATCGAAGAAATTAAGCGCTGGATAGAACGTGGCGTTTCAGTGGGCAAGGTTAAAGCGCTGCTGGAAGGCCAGCTACCTGCCGCCCGTGACGAATCCGCACAGTTGCAGGAAGAGATGATGAGTATCCTGCGCTATATGCAGCCGGCAAAAATCCGCGCCAAAATCACCGCATTAAGCCATCAGCATCCCGTCGACACCCTGCTTGATAGCCTGTTCGCGCCGGTGCGCCAGCGGCTGAAGCTCGATCAAAACACTTCAATGGTCATCAGCAGCATGTTGGATGGCATATTGATTGATTGCGTGGCGCTGTTTTTAGCGGAATCGCGTAAAAAAAATGGCAAGGAGACGCTGCTGGTGGGGTGGGGGAATGAAGACCGCACCGGCCTATGGCTGGAAGCCTGGCGTCTTTCGCAACGCGGTTGGCATGTTAACGTGCTGGCGGAACCGTTAGAATCTCCCCGCCCGGAGCTGTTTCCTGGACAACATATTTTCGTCTGGACCGGGCGCCCCGCCTCGCCGCTGCAACTGGAGCTGCTGAGCCACTGGCAGGAACAGGGCTTTAGTATTCACTTCCACGGTAACGAATAAAAAAACCTGCCTTGCAAGTGAGGCAGGTTGCTGTTTGCTTACGTCGCGCGTGCTCACAGATGGATTTGACTCCAGGACTTAAATGTTGCGCTACGGCTGATATTAAAGAAATCGGTCCTGCCGCTGCAGCCCAGTTTTTTTATCAGATTCAAACGGATTTGATAAATTGTCTTAATATGCAAGTTTAGCGAGCGACCAATACTGGCAATGGCTTCGCCATTACTGATGAGCTGAATGACCTTCTTTTCTCGCTCGGTAAACTGTATCAGTTCGCCAGGAGAAGTATGCGATTTATAATAACGGGTCGGTTGATTGAGAAATGTTTTTAATTCAGCAGGGGTCGATCTGGCGGGGATGCGTAACATTGGCAGTTCGCTAAGGAAATTAAGATCGTTGCCTTCGGTTAATAAAATAAAAATCGTTTCCCGACGATTGTATTTGTGTTGCAACACCGAGAAATAGCTATCGCTGGTAAAGAAAACATGCTTTTTGCGAAAGCAACTTTCTGGCAGCGTGCGCAGAATAAGGCTGATACCACTCATCAGAAAGTGGTTGTCAATCCACAGGTCATAGCGTTCGGAACAAATGTGCGTGTGTTTACTGAACATTTTGGTCTCCACGAAGCGGATGGACGAATTAATGACGAATACCACAGCGCAGAATATCCAGCGCCTGTAAATAGATATCAGCAAGTATTTCATTACTTTCTATTTGTAACCGTTGATTAATCTCACTAATTAATTGAAGATCGTCAACGGTTTTATTTTCCTGTAATAAGCTATTTTCTATGTTTTTCAGCAATGCGCAGTTAGCTATAAACTGCACAGGGATCGTATTTTTGATATGCATAAGCCTGAATCTCCCACGCGATAAATAAAAGCCGCTGGCGTAAACGATTTGCACATCGTTTACGCCAAAACATTGCGGACAGGCAACGGTAAAACAGGAACCACCTCAAAATAACCGCGGCGTTGGCGCAGAGTGCTGACCCGAGCGCGCGCGTAAAATCGAGCTACCCGTCAACTATAGACGCTCAGAGGAAAGTTGTACAAATTTCTATGGAATAATTTGTACAAATTAGCGGTTAGTGAATGTGTTTTTAATTATGTTATTGATATGTATGTTTTTTATTCTCATGTTTCTTGTACAGACAAGGCGGTAAATCTCTCTGAAAAACGACGAATGCTCTCTGCGCGGGGTTATACTTGTCTGCCAGGAAAGAGAAAAAGGAGGATATGCGATGAAACTATGGCCAATTCTGACCGGGGTTGCGGTATCGCTGGCGTTGGTCGCCTGTAAAACCCCAACGCCACCTCAAGGGGTAAAACCGATAAACCATTTTGACGCCAGCCGTTATCTGGGGCGCTGGTATGAAGTCGCGCGTCTGGAAAACCGTTTTGAACGAGGTCTGGAGCAGGTGACGGCAACCTACAGTATGCGTGACGACGGCGGCATTCGCGTACTCAATCGAGGATTTGACCCGCGCAACAAACGCTGGCGCGAGAGCGAGGGCAAAGCCTATTTTACCGGCGCTTCCACTACGGCAGCGCTGAAAGTCTCTTTCTTCGGCCCCTTCTATGGCGGGTATAACGTGATCGCGCTCGACGAGGACTACCAGTACGCGCTGGTAAGCGGTCCAAACCGCGACTATTTATGGCTGCTTTCGCGCACCCCGGATATTCCGTCCCACATTCGACAGCAGTACCTTGCCCTGGCCGCTGAGCTCGGTTTTGCGGTAAACAAACTGGTGTGGGTGCAGCAGGCGAAGGCTTAAACTATCGCCTGCTGCAGGGCGCGCCGCGTCGGTGAGCGCGGGCCGATAATATTACTGTTTCGGAGCGGCAACCACAAAGCTGCCTACGCCGCGGTTGTTATATTCCCACATGCGGTTGAAGCCGTTGTCGTTAAGGTTACGCTGCGGGTTGCCTTTATCATCCTGCGCGCCAACGTTACCGCTGAAAGCGCGGTTAGAACCGACCGCCGCCGCCCATGGTTGAGCAATGTTAAAGCCTTCATTGATGACGCTATCGCGAATCACCACCTGGCCATTGCTGTTGCCGTCGACGTCCAGCGCGCGGCCCAGCTGCGCGACGTTATCGCCGGACGCGGTGAAGCGGCTATTGGTCGCCAGGAAGCCGTAGGTTACGCTTTTCAGCGTTGCCGGCGCGAAAACGTAGGCTTCTTTCTGCGTACGCGAGTTCACGACGCGGAAATCGGTATTATCGAATACCACCGCGCCGCGACCGGAAACGATATCCACATCGCCTTCAATATAGCTATTAGTTACCAGCGTACGGGTCTGACGGTTATCCTGCAGACGGTTCTGCACGCCGCTATTGGTCACAAAGAAGGTGTTCTGGCGGCCAAGAATGTTGACCTTGTTGATCTGCACCTGGTCGCCATCGCTGCGCAAGGCCACTGCCTGATGGGTACCGGCATCGACGCTGTCGCCGAGATTGTTGGCGATGGTCAGGTTCTGCAGCTGCAGGCCATTATTCTGCGACCAGAAGACCGCGGAACACATCACGCCGACGGTGGCGGCGGATTTGCTCTGGCAGCTGTCGAACATATACCACGCGGGCTTGCCTGGCATGTATTTGCCGCCCGGATTGACCAGATGACGCCAGCTATTGCGGTCCATTTCGGAATCAATCGCTTCGCTGATTTTGACGTCGGCAGGGTTTTCACCGGTACCATAAATCGTCAGCGCGCCCGGCGCGGCAGGCACGTAGACAGTACCCGCATATTCGCCTGGCATAACGGCGATGAACAGGCGACGGGCAGAGTGACGGGCAATCGCCGCATCGACCGCGGCCTGAATAGTCGTGTGGGTCACGCCCTGGGCACCCGCCGGGCCGACGATGAAATCAGGCTGCGCCGGCAGGCTGATAGCGGATGGCGTCCACGTGGCGGCATTCGGCGTCAGCGACTGAAAATAGGCCGCTTGAGTGAAGTTTTTCGCTTCATCGGCGCTAAGAATCGGCCGTGCGGTATTGCCCGGTGCAGTCTGCGTTGAGGGCTTTTGATCGGCAGGCGTCGAGCTACAGGCGGACAGCGTCACGCCGAAGGCCAGCGCCAGCGCCAGACGGGAAACGGAATATGTGTTCATGTTGCTCCGGGCGATAATATGCAAAGTTACATACCCTTTGTGCGTGACAGGGTATAAGTCCTTTAAAACCTGCTGTTTTATACTAACTTGAACGAAACGGGAAGATGCCAGTTCAAAAACTTCACTTCTTTACGCAACGCGAAGCGCTGATGGAACGTCTTTAGTCACAAAAAAAATAACATTTACCCGCGCTTTTATTGACATTACCGGCGTTATGAAAATAAATGTCTATACAACCCATGACAAGTTGAATGCTATGACTGAAGCCACCTCTGAACTCGTTATCTGGCGAAACGCGCGTCTCGCCACTTTGAATCCTGATTCTTCTCAACCATACGGCCTGCTGGAGCGCCATGCGCTGCTGGTGCGTAACGGCCGTATCGAGGCGATCGTCGACGACGCTGACGCCCCGGCGGGGCGTCGTATCGACCTCGAAGGCCGGCTGCTGACGCCGGGTCTTATTGACTGCCACACGCACCTGATTTTTGGCGGCAGCCGGGCGCAGGAGTGGGAGCAGCGGCTGAACGGCGTGTCGTATCAAACCATCAGCGCCAACGGCGGCGGCATTAACTCCACCGTGCGCGCCACGCGCGAAAGCAGCGAAGCTGAACTACTGGCGCTGGCGCAGCCGCGTCTGGAGCGCCTTCTGCGTGAAGGGGTGACAACACTGGAGATTAAATCAGGCTACGGTCTCGATCTGCAAAACGAACGCAAAATGTTGCGGGTCGCCCAACAACTGGCTGACGACAATGGCGTGGAACTGTCGGCGACGCTGCTCTCCGCCCACGCCACGCCGCCGGAATATCATGGCGACGCCGATGGCTATATCTCGCTGGTCTGCGAGACCATACTGCCGACGCTGTGGCAAGAGGGGCTGTTTGAAAGCGTTGACGTCTTCTGTGAAAACGTCGGCTTTAGTCCACAGCAAACCGAGCGCGTATTTCAGGCCGCGCAGGCGCTGGGCATTCCGGTAAAAGGCCACGTTGAGCAGCTCTCGTCACTGGGCGGCGCACAACTGGTGAGCCGCTATCATGGGCTTTCCGCCGACCATATCGAGTATCTGACGGAAGAGGGCGTGGCGGCGATGCGCGAAAGCGGCACCGTGGCAGCCCTGCTCCCCGGCGCGTTCTACTTCCTCAATGAAACCCGCAAACCGCCGGTGGAACTGCTGCGCAAGTACCAGGTGCCGATGGCGGTGGCGACCGATTTCAACCCGGGCACCAGCCCCTTCGCTAGCCTGCATCTGGCGATGAACATGGCCTGCGTCAAGTTTGGTTTAACGCCGGAAGAGGCCTGGGCCGGGGTGACTCGCCATGCCGCGCGGGCGCTGGGGCGACAGGAGAGCCATGGTCAGCTGGCGGCGGGATTTGTCGCAAACTTCGCTATCTGGGATGCCGAGCATCCGGTCGAGATGGTGTATGAGCCGGGGCGCGCGCCGCTCTGGGGGCGCGTGGTACGAGGAGAACTGCAATGATGCTGTGGCAAGCTACGCCCGCGAACCTTTGGCAGGGGCGTGATGATAGCGCGGAGGCGCCCAATGCGCTGCGCCTGTTCCAGACCATCGCCCGCGCGGAACGCTTCGCGCCGCAGGAGATGCCTGGCGATATCGCGCTGCTCGGCTTCGCCTGCGACGAAGGCGTACGGCGTAATAAAGGGCGCACCGGCGCCGGACATGGTCCGGAAACGCTACGCCGGGCGTTGGCCAATATGGCCAGTCATCAGGGCCATGACCGCTGCGTGGATATGGGCACGATTAGCGTCGACGGTGAACAGTTAGAAGCCGCGCATCAGGCGCTGCGCGAGGCGGTGGCCGCCTGTCAACGCGCCGGCAAACGCACGCTGGTGCTGGGCGGCGGTCACGAGACGGCCTTCGGCCACGGCGCTGGGGTACTGGACGCCTTCCCGGGCGAAAAAGTGGGCATTATTAATCTCGATGCGCATCTGGATTTACGCTTTGCCGAATGCGCCAGTTCCGGGACGCCGTTCCGCCAGCTGGCGCTGGAGTGTGAAGCGCAGCAGCGAGGTTTTCACTATACCTGCATCGGGGTTAGCCGGGCGGCGAACACCCAGGCGCTATGGGATGAAGCAGCGCGCCGCCAGGTGGCTATCGTTGAAGATCTGGAGGTGCTGGCAGCCTTCGAAACACGCGTGTTGCCGGAGCTTGAGCGCAATATCGCGCAATTCGACCGTCTGTATCTGACTATCGATCTCGACGTGCTACCGGCGCGCGAAATGCCGGCGGTTTCCGCGCCGGCGGCGCTGGGCGTGCCGCTGGCGACCCTGCTGCGGATCGTTGAGCCGTTGTGCCGCAGCGGTAAGCTACAGGCGGTGGATTTGGTCGAGTTTAATCCGCAATTTGACATCGACGGACAGGGCGCCCGCGCGGCGGCCCGTCTGGCATGGCAAATCGCCCATTGGTGGCGCTAGCGATCCGCGCTATTATTTTCGTTTCGCCGCTCCGCTTATTACGCATAAGGAAAGCCAGGCCATGTTTGCACAACAACCTCGTTCCGCGCCCGCGCCTTTC
This sequence comes from Klebsiella sp. CN_Kp088, assembly GCF_040064335.1. Taxonomy (NCBI): domain Bacteria; kingdom Pseudomonadati; phylum Pseudomonadota; class Gammaproteobacteria; order Enterobacterales; family Enterobacteriaceae; genus Klebsiella; species Klebsiella sp. CN_Kp088. The sequence continues at coordinate 26,781 of NZ_JBEAIQ010000016.1, forward strand.
TATGAAAAGGTGAAGCAGGCGATCAGCGAAAAGATCCACCGCGGCGAGTGGCGTCCGCACGACCGAATTCCCTCGGAGGCTGAACTGGTCGCCCAGTTCGGCTTCAGCCGCATGACCATCAACCGCGCGCTGCGTGAGCTGACGGATGAAGGCTTGCTGGTGAGGCTACAGGGCGTCGGTACCTTCGTCGCTGAGCCGAAAGGGCAGTCGGCGCTGTTTGAAGTGCGCAGCATTGCCGATGAGATTGCCTCCCGCCGTCACCAGCACCGCTGTGAGGTGCTGCTTTTAGAGGAGACCGAAGCGGATGTTATCCAGGCGGAGGCGCTCAACGTCGCCGAAGGCACGCGTATCTTTCATTCGCTGATGGTGCATTTTGAAAATGATGTCCCGGTACAAATTGAAGATCGCTGCGTCAATGCCGCGGTGGTGCCGGACTATCTATTACAGGATTACACCGCCACCACGCCGCATGATTATCTATCGCTCATCGCGCCGTTAACCGAAGGCGAACATATCGTCGAGGCGGTGCAGGCAACGTCAGAAGAGTGCGTGCTGCTGCGCATTCTGCCGCACGATCCCTGCCTGCTTATTCGCCGCCGCACCTGGTCGACGACGCATATTGTCTCACACGCTCGCCTGCTGTTTCCCGGCGCGCGCTACCGTCTGCAGGGCCATTTCAGCTCGTAATTCTCCCTGGCGTCAGCAAAACGTGATTGCTGACGCAATATAACAAAATTGTATCATTTCTGTTAAATCCTGGCTTGCGTAGAGTTGTATAGACAAGTATATGTATCTACGTACACAACGTTAATTGTCAGGAGAAACCCCGATGTCGCAAAGCAAATATCGCCAGCTGGACGTACGTGCCCCGAGAGGCACGACGCTTACCGCCAAGAGCTGGTTGACCGAAGCGCCGCTGCGTATGTTAATGAACAACCTCGATCCCGATGTCGCCGAAAACCCGCATGAGCTGGTGGTCTATGGCGGTATTGGTCGCGCTGCGCGCAACTGGGAATGCTATGACGCTATCGTGAAGGCGCTGAAAAACCTGGAAAGCGATGAGACCCTGCTGGTGCAGTCCGGCAAACCGGTCGGCGTATTTAAAACGCATGAAAACTCGCCGCGCGTGCTGATCGCTAACTCCAACCTGGTCCCGCACTGGGCCACCTGGGAACACTTCAACGAACTGGATGCCAAAGGGTTGGCAATGTACGGCCAGATGACCGCCGGCAGCTGGATCTACATCGGTAGCCAGGGCATCGTACAGGGCACCTACGAAACCTTCGTCGAAGCCGGTCGCCAGCACTATCAGGGCAGCCTGAAAGGTCGCTGGGTGTTAACCGCCGGTCTGGGTGGCATGGGCGGCGCGCAGCCGCTGGCTGCGACGCTGGCAGGCGCCTGCTCGCTGAACATTGAATGCCAGCAGAGCCGCATCGATTTCCGTCTGCGTACCCGCTACGTGGATGAACAGGCCACTTCTCTGGATGACGCCCTGGCGCGCATCAAAAAATACACCGCCGAAGGCCGCGCTATCTCCATCGCGCTGTGCGGCAACGCCGCGGATATCGTTCCGGAACTGGTGAAACGCGGCGTGCGCCCGGATATGGTCACCGACCAGACCAGCGCCCACGACCCGCTGCACGGCTATCTGCCGAAAGGATGGAGCTGGGAGGAGTATCAGCAGAAAGCCGAATCCGATCCGCAAGGCACTATCCTGGCGGCGAAACGCTCGATGGCCGACCACGTTCAGGCGATGCTGGCCTTTAATGAAATGGGCGTACCGACCTTCGACTACGGCAACAACATCCGCCAGATGGCGCAGGAAATGGGCGTCAGCAACGCCTTCGATTTCCCGGGCTTCGTGCCGGCGTATATCCGTCCGCTGTTCTGCCGCGGTATCGGCCCGTTCCGTTGGGTAGCGCTGTCCGGCGATCCGCAGGATATCTACAAAACCGACGCGAAGGTGAAAGAGATCATTAAAGATGATAAGCATCTGCACCACTGGCTGGATATGGCGCGCGAGCGCATCAGCTTCCAGGGACTGCCGGCGCGTATCTGCTGGGTAGGTCTGGAGTGGCGGCAGAAGCTGGGGCTGGCCTTTAACGAAATGGTGCGTAGCGGCGAAGTCTCCGCGCCGATCGTGATTGGCCGCGATCACCTTGATTCCGGCTCCGTCGCCAGCCCGAACCGCGAAACCGAAGCCATGCGCGACGGCTCGGATGCGGTATCTGACTGGCCGTTGCTCAACGCACTGCTTAACACCGCCAGCGGCGCGACCTGGGTGTCGCTGCACCACGGCGGCGGCGTAGGCATGGGCTTCTCGCAGCACTCCGGGATGGTTATCGTCTGTGATGGTACCGATGAAGCGGCGGCGCGTATCGCTCGCGTCCTGCATAACGACCCGGCGACCGGCGTAATGCGTCATGCCGACGCGGGTTACGATATCGCCATTGAATGCGCGGTGGAACAGGGTCTGAATCTTCCGATGGTTGCGGCAACGCAGGGGAACGCTAAATGAAATCTTTAACGCTAATTCCGGGGCAACTGAGCCTGTCGCAGCTCCGCGACGTTTACAGCCACCCGCTGAACATTACCCTCGATAGCAGCGCGTTTGCCGCGATTGATGAGAGCGTGGCCTGCGTTAACGCCATCCTTGCCGAAGGGCGGACCGCCTACGGTATCAACACCGGTTTTGGCCTGCTGGCGCAGACCCGTATCTCGACGGAAGATCTGGAGAACCTGCAACGTTCGCTGGTGCTATCCCATGCGGCAGGCGTTGGCGAGCCGCTGGACGATGACCTGGCGCGCCTGATTATGGTGCTGAAGATTAACAGCCTGTCCCGCGGTTTCTCCGGGATCCGCCTGAGCGTGATCCAGGCGCTGATTGGTCTGGTCAATGCCGGCGTGACGCCGTGGATCCCGGCGAAAGGTTCCGTCGGCGCCTCCGGCGACCTCGCGCCGCTGGCGCATATGTCGCTGACGCTGCTTGGCGAAGGCAAAGCGCGGGTACGCGGCGGCGAATGGCTGCCGGCGACGGAAGCGTTACGTCAGGCGGGGCTGGAGCCGATTACCCTGGCGGCGAAAGAAGGTCTGGCGCTGCTGAACGGCACCCAGGCGTCGACGGCCTTTGCGCTGCGCGGCCTGTTCGAAGCCGAGGATCTGTTCGCCTCCGCGGTCGTTTGCGGGGCGTTAACCACCGAAGCGGCGCTGGGTTCGCGTCGTCCGTTCGATGCGCGTATTCACGAGGTGCGCGGCCAGCGTGGTCAGATTGATGCGGCGGCGCTGTATCGCCACCTGTTGACCGATGACAGCGCGATTTCGCAGTCGCATCATAACTGCGCCAAGGTGCAGGATCCGTACTCTCTGCGCTGTCAGCCGCAGGTGATGGGCGCCTGCCTGACGCAGATCCGCCAGGCGGCGGAAGTATTGTTAGCCGAAGCGAACGCGGTCTCCGATAACCCGCTGGTCTTTGCCGCCGAAAATGACGTCATCTCCGGCGGTAACTTCCATGCCGAACCGGTAGCGATGGCGGCGGATAATATCGCACTGGCGATCGCGGAAATCGGCTCGCTCTCCGAGCGTCGTATCGCGCTGATGATGGACAGCCATATGTCGCAGCTGCCGCCGTTCCTCGTGAAAAATGGCGGCGTCAACTCCGGCTTTATGATAGCCCAGGTCACGGCGGCGGCTTTAGCCAGTGAAAACAAAGCGCTGTCGCACCCGCATAGCGTTGACAGCCTGCCCACCTCCGCGAACCAGGAAGACCACGTCTCGATGGCGCCGGCTGCCGGTCGTCGCCTGTGGGCGATGGCGGAAAACACCCGCGGGGTGCTGGCCGTTGAGTGGCTGGCGGCGGCGCAGGGGCTGGATATGCGCGAAGGGCTGACCACCAGTCCGCTGCTGGAAGAGGCGCGTCATCTGCTGCGCGAACGCGTGCCGCATTATACCCAAGACCGTTTCTTCGCTCCTGATATTGAAAATGCCACCGAGCTTTTGGCCGCACGTCACCTGACGCGTCTGCTGCCTGCCGTATTGCCTGGCCTGAATTAATCACCGTTGTTCTCTGTACCCGCGTCGGGGGGATGTCATCCCCCCGGCCGTCCTACATCGCATATTTGTCGTCATATAAAAAAACCAGGACACCTGTATATGCAACAACAACACAAACCGCATCTGCTGCGCGGGCTGAATGCCCGACACATTCGTTTTATTGCGCTCGGTTCCGCTATCGGCACCGGGCTGTTCTACGGTTCGGCCTCCGCCATTAAGGCGGCGGGTCCGGCGGTGCTGCTGGCCTATCTGATCGGCGGCGCGGCGGTCTTTATGGTCATGCGCGCGCTGGGTGAAATGGCGGTGCGCAATCCGGTTTCCGGCTCCTTCGGCAGCTACGCTCGCCAGTATCTCGGGCCGCTGGCCGGATTTATTACCGGCTGGACCTACACCTTTGAAATGGTGATCGTGGCGCTGGCCGACGTCACCGCATTCGGTATCTATATGGGGTTGTGGTACCCCGATGTGCCGCGCTGGATCTGGATCCTCAGCATCATCTTCTTTATTGGCGCGATGAACCTGTGCAACGTGCGGGTGTTCGGCGAGATGGAGTTCTGGCTGTCGCTGATTAAAGTGGTGGCGATTATCGCTATGATGGCGGCGGGCGCGGGGATTATTTTCTTTGGCTTTGGCCATAGTTTCCCGGCCACTGGGCTGGAAAATCTGTGGAGCCACGGCGGCTTTGCGCCAAATGGCTGGCAGGGGATCATCGCCTCGCTTGGCATCGTGATGTTCGCTTTCGGCGGTGTAGAGATTATCGGCGTCACGGCGGCGGAAGCGCAGAACCCGAAGAAGGTCATCCCGCAGGCCATCAACACCATTCCGCTGCGTATTATTCTGTTTTACGTCTGCACCCTGGCGGTGCTGATGGCGATCTTCCCGTGGAATAGTTTTGGTGAGCAGGGCAGTCCGTTTGTGCTGATCTTTGATGGCCTCGGGATCCCGGCGGCGGCGACCGTGCTGAATATCATCGTGATTAGCGCCAGTATCTCGGCGATTAACAGCGATATTTTTGGCGCCGGGCGCATGATGTACGGTATGTCAAAAGAGGGGCTTGCGCCGAAGTGCTTCCAGCGGGTCGCCAGCAACGGCGTACCCTGGATGACGGTTGTGGTGATGGGCGTGGCGCTGCTGGTGGCGGTGGTGCTTAACTATCTGATGCCGGAACAGGTCTTTGTCCTGATTGCCTCGCTGGCGGCGTTCGCCACCGTCTGGGTGTGGCTGATGATCCTGCTCTCTCATTTCTCGATGCGCCGCGGTTTGTCGGCCGAAGAGCGCAGTAAGATCGAATTCCCGATCCCCTTCTGGCCGGTTGGCCCGCTGTTGACGCTACTGTTTATGGGGCTGGTGATCGCCGTGCTGGGAATGGTGGAAGAGACGCGCGTGGCGCTGTTAGCCGGGCTGGTCTGGCTGGGGCTGCTGACGGTGGTGTGGTATGCACGCGTGCGTAAAACCGCGCTGCAGGTGGCCACGGAACAGTAAGGTCAATCTCCCCGGTGGCGCTGCGCTTACCGGGGCTACGTTTGGACCGTAGATACTGTTATCGGTTTGCAACGGTTTTGGTCGGGGAAAACATGTGCTTTGTGTTAATTCTGACACATTGCGCTCCCAATATTTCTTCTGCGTTATGTCCCTCATGGCGCAGGGAGCGCACAGGGGGCGGCCAGTCGCCGCCGCCCCCTGTACCCCCGGGCTCTGGCCGCCAAAATCGCCACTTCGTGGTACCTTCGACTTATCCCTGCAGGCTTCGGGTCGGGCCGAGGCAGCGTCCTTGCAAAACACGGCCCTCAGCCCGCATCCATGCGGGCTGCCCCGGCCTTCCGGGAACGTCTCAGCGATTTTGAGGCCGCCAACAACGGCAGTTTCAGCAAGCATGGTGAATAAATTAAAGGCAGGCCGCACGGACCGTAGGTCGGGTAAGCGCAGCGCCACCCGACAATATACCGGCACCGCGGGTTGCCCGGATAAGCCGCAAGCCGCTATCCGGGGGATAATTAACTGAACAGAGCGGTGATGGAAGCGCTTGCGAGCGAATGGAAATGGACATTAAAGCCGACCATCGCGCCGCTCGCCTCGGCATCGACATCAATCTTATCGATATCCAGCGCGTGCACGGTAAAAATGTAGCGGTGGGTTTCACCCTTCGGCGGCGCCGCGCCGCCGTAGCCGGCCTTACCAAAATCGGTGCGGGTCTGAATGGCCTCTTCCGGTAGCTCCGCCTGACCGGAACCAGCCCCCTGCGGTAAAACCCGGGTATCGGCAGGCAGGTTGGCTACCACCCAGTGCCACCAGCCGGAACCGGTCGGCGCATCCGGGTCGTAGCAGGTGACGACAAAGCTTTTGGTTCCTGCGGGAACGTCGTCCCACATCAGATGCGGCGAAAGATTATCGCCATCGTACCCCATACCGTTGAATACGTGACGATTAGGCAGCTTGCCGCCGTCTTGCAGATCGTGACTGGTCAGTTTCATGCTTCATCCTCATTGATAATGCGCTGATTAACAAAGAAGTGTAGCTTTCCCGACGGCGCAATTCCGCTGTTTATTCGCTAAAAAATGTTTCTTCTTGTACCGCCATATTGACCGCACGGGTCAGGCGAGTCAGCTGTTGTGGGCTGATGATGTACGGTGGCATCAGATAAATCAGCCGGCCAAACGGGCGGATCCATACCCCTTGCTCAACGAAAAAGCGCTGCAGAGCGGCCATGTTCACCGGATGACGGGTTTCAACCACGCCAATCGCGCCGAGTACGCGCACGTCGGCGACCCATTCTGACTCTCGTGCCGGAGCCAGCTCGGCCTTCAGCTGGGCTTCAATCGCCGCTACCTGCTGTTGCCATTCGCCGCTCTCCAGCAGGCGCAGGCTTTCGCTTGCCACCGCGCAGGCCAGCGGATTACCCATAAAGGTGGGGCCGTGCATAAAGCAGCCGGCTTCGCCATTGCTGATGGTTTCAGCAACTGTTCGGGTGGTGATGGCGGCGGAAAGGGTCATGGTACCGCCGGTCAGCGCTTTACCCAGACACAGAATATCGGCGGAGATACCGGCATGCTCGCAGGCGAACAGTTTGCCGGTACGGCCAAAGCCGGTGGCAATCTCATCGGCGATCAGCAAAATCCCTTCCCGGTCGCACATTTTACGCACTCGCTTCAGCCACTCCGGATGGTACATGCGCATCCCGCCGGCGCCCTGGACTACCGGTTCGAGGATCACCGCGGCGATTTCGTGGCGATGCGCGGCCATCAGGCGGGCAAACGGCACCATATCCATCTCGTCCCACTCGCCGTCGAAGCGGCTTTGCGGCGCGGGGGCAAACAGGTTATCCGGCAGGTAGCCCTGCCACAGGCTGTGCATCGAATTCTGCGGATCGCAGACCGACATCGCGCCGAAGGTGTCGCCGTGATAGCCGTTGCGGAAGGTCAGGAAACGACGGCGCGGCTGGCCCTTAGCCTGCCAGTACTGCAGCGCCATTTTCATCGCCACTTCTACCGCCACCGAACCGGAATCGGCGAGGAAAACGCACTCCAGCGATTCCGGCGTCATCGCCACCAGTTGGCGACAGAGCGCCACCGCCGACGGATGGGTGATCCCGCCGAACATCACGTGCGACATCTGGTCGATCTGCGCTTTCATCGCTGCATTCAGGCGCGGGTGATTGTAGCCGTGGATCGCCGCCCACCAGGAGGACATGCCGTCAACCAGCTGTTCGCCGCCGGCGAGGGACAGCTCGCAACCGTGGGCGGAAACCACCGGGTAGACCGGCAGGGGGGAAGTCATAGAGGTGTAGGGGTGCCAGATGTGGCGCCGATCGAAAGCGAGATCGTCCAGTGTCATAAGCGACTTGTAAACCATTTTGAAAACATTTAGGTTTACGAGTATAAACCGAACCGCAAATTAACAAAACCTTTTGGAGAGGCCAATGACTCACCACGCACGCTGGACAATGTCGCAAGTTACTGAGTTATTTAATAAACCACTCATCGATCTGCTCTTTGAAGCGCAGCAAATCCACCGCCAGCATTTTGACCCGCGTCAGGTGCAGGTCAGTACGTTGCTGTCGATTAAAACCGGCGCTTGTCCGGAAGATTGTAAATATTGCCCGCAAAGCGCACGCTACAAAACCGGTCTTGAATCCGAGCGCCTGATGGAAGTCGAGCAGGTGCTGGAATCAGCGCGTCAGGCGAAAAACGCCGGCTCGACCCGCTTCTGCATGGGCGCGGCGTGGAAGAACCCTAATGATCGCGATATGCCGTATCTGGAGCAGATGGTGAAAGGCGTCAAGGCGCTGGGGCTGGAGTCCTGTATGACGCTCGGCACTCTTACCGATAGCCAGGCGCAGCGCCTGGCTGGCGCGGGGCTGGATTACTACAACCATAACCTCGACACCTCGCCGGAATTTTACGGCAACATCATCACCACCCGTACCTATCAGGAACGTCTGGATACGCTGGATAAGGTACGCGATGCCGGGATTAAAGTGTGCTCCGGTGGGATCGTCGGGTTGGGGGAAAGCGTGAACGATCGCGCCGGGCTGCTGCTGCAGCTGGCCAATTTGCCAACGCCGCCGGAAAGCGTGCCGATCAACATGCTGGTGAAGGTCAAAGGTACGCCGCTGGCGGATAACGACGATGTTGACGCTTTCGATTTCATCCGCACGATCGCCATTGCGCGCATCATGATGCCAACCTCCTACGTGCGTCTCTCCGCCGGGCGCGAGCAGATGAACGAGCAGACCCAGGCGATGTGCTTTATGGCCGGGGCGAACTCGATTTTCTATGGCTGCAAACTACTGACGACGCCAAACCCGGAAGAAGATAAAGACCTGCAGCTGTTCCGCAAGCTGGGCATCAACCCGCAGCAGACGGCGGTGCTGGAAGGTGATAATGAGCAGCAGCAGCGCCTGGAGCAGGCCTTACTCACCCCGGACACTGAGGAATACTACAACGCGGCGGCGCTATGAGCTGGCAGCAACGAATCGATCGGGCGCTGGACGAACGGCGGGCGGAGGAGGCTTTTCGCCGCCGCCTGCCGGTAAGCCACGGCGCCGGACGCTGGCTGGAGCGTGAAGGGGAGCGCTGGCTCAACTTCTCCAGTAATGACTACCTGGGCCTGAGCCAGCATGGCGCGATTATCGCCGCCTGGCAGCAGGGGGCGGAACGTTATGGCGTCGGTTCCGGCGGATCGGGCCACGTTAGCGGCTATAGTGAGGCGCATCGCGCGCTGGAAGAGGAACTTGCCGACTGGCTGGGCTATCCGCGCGCGTTGCTGTTTATCTCCGGCTTTGCCGCGAATCAGGCGTTGATTGCCGCGCTGGCGGAAAAAGACGATCGCATTGTGGCCGATCGCCTGAGCCATGCCTCCCTGCTGGAGGCGGCAAGCCTCAGCCCGGCGCAGCTGCGCCGCTTTACCCACAATGACCCGCAACAGCTTGCTCAACTGCTGGCGAAACCGCTGGACGGCCAGCAGTTAGTCGTTACCGAAGGGATTTTCAGTATGGACGGCGACAGCGCGCCGCTGGCTGACATTCAGGCGGCAGCCCGCAGCGCCGGCGCATTATTACTGGTTGATGATGCTCACGGAATCGGGGCGATTGGCGATGAAGGGCGCGGAAGCTGTCATACGCAGGCGGTTCGCCCGGAGCTGCTGGTAGTCACCTTCGGCAAGGCGTTTGGGGTGAGCGGCGCGGCGGTACTGTGCAGTGAATCGATGGCCGATTATCTGCTGCAGTTTGCCCGTCATCTCATCTACAGCACCGCGATGCCGCCGGCGCAGGCGGTAGCGCTGAGCGCGGCGTTGCGGATCATTCGTAGCGATGAGGGCCAGCAGCGGCGGGAATTCTTGAGCGCCCGCATCCGTCAGTTCCGCGCTGGAATGGGCGATGTTTCGCTGGGGCTGACCGATTCCCGGAGCGCGATTCAGCCGCTGATCGTTGGCGATAACGCGCGAGCGCTAGCCCTGGCATCCAGCCTACGCGAGGCCGGCTGTTGGGCTACCGCCATTCGTCCGCCGACGGTTCCCGCCGGCGGCGCGCGTCTGCGCCTGACTCTGACTGCCGCTCATCAGGCCGAGGACATTGCGCGTTTACTGGAGGTGCTGCATGGCCACGGTGAATAAGCAGGCTGTGGCCGCGGCGTTTGGTCGCGCGGCCAGCGGCTATACGCAACATGATGAGCTGCAGCGCCGCAGCGCTGAATTGCTGCTGCGCCAGTTGGCGAGGAGCGATTTTGCCCGAGTGCTGGACGCTGGCTGTGGGCCCGGCAGCATGAGCCGTTACTGGCGCGAAGCGGGAAGCGAAGTTACCGCGCTGGATCTCTCCGCCGGGATGCTGGCGCAGGCGCAACGCAACGGCGCCGCGCAGCATTATCTACAGGGCGATATCGAAGCGCTGCCGCTGCCGGATGCCTGCTTCGATCTGGCATGGAGTAACCTGGCGGTGCAGTGGTGTGACGAGCTAAGCGCGGCAATCGGCGAGCTGTACCGGGTGGTGCGGCCCGGCGGACGGGTGGCGTTCACCACGTTGCTCGCCGGATCGCTACCAGAGCTCAATCAAGCGTGGCGGGCGGTCGATGAACATCCCCATGCCAACCGTTTTCTCAGCGAAAAGGCGGTAAGGGCGGCGCTGAGCGGCCTGCGCGCCGAAGGCGTCGTGCATCAGATTAGCTTACCGTTCGCCGATGCGCTAAGCGCCATGCGCTCGCTAAAGGGCATTGGCGCTACCCACTTACATCAGGGGCGGGCGTCTGCGCCGCTTAGCCGCGGCAAGCTGCGCGAACTGCAGCTCGCCTGGCCGCAACAGCAGGGCCAGTGCCCGCTGACGTATCATCTTTTTACAGGAGTCATTGAACGTGACTAAACGTTTCTTCGTCACCGGAACCGATACTGAAGTCGGTAAAACCGTCGCCAGTAGCGCGCTGTTGCAGGCGGCGAATCAGCTGGGATTTAACACCGCGGGCTATAAACCGGTGGCTTCCGGGAGCGACCTGACCGCACAAGGGTTACGCAATGAAGATGCGCTGGCCCTGCAGTGTAATAGCCGGGTGGCGCTGCGCTATGAACAGGTTAACCCTTATACTTTTGCCGAGCCGACCTCGCCGCATATTATTAGCGCCGATGAAGGGCGACCGATTGCCGCGACGACGCTTTCCAGCGGTTTACGCGAACTGGAGCGCCTGGCCGACTGGGTGCTGGTGGAAGGGGCGGGCGGCTGGTTTACGCCGCTCTCGGAAACCCTGACCTTCGCCGACTGGGCGCAGCAGGAGCAATTGCCGGTGATTTTAGTGGTCGGCGTCAAACTTGGCTGTATCAATCACGCGATGCTCACCGCCCAGGCGGTACGCGAAGCCGGGCTGCCGCTCGTGGGCTGGATCGCCAACGATATCCAGCCGCCGGGTAAACGCCATCGCGAATATCTGCAAACCTTAACGCGGGTATTGCCAGCGCCGCTGCTGGGGGAAATTCCCTGGCTTGACGACGCATCGCAGCGTCAGGATCTCGCGCAGTACCTGGATCTGAGCCCCCTGCAATAACCCTGCATAAACCTGCGAGACGGCTCTATTTTTTGTTGACAGGACGATGAAATGTGGTCCAGAAAACGCAAAAAATCCAGCCGTCTTTAGCTGATAAATATCAAAAAAAATTCGATAATTTTTTTTAGCCACGGGCTTTGGTCCGATGAGACTTTTCTGCCGGGTGGCAGACCTCGCGGCCTGCAGGCAGTTATCCACTATTCCTGTGGATAACCTTGTGTATTAGAGTTAGAAAACTTGCGGTAAGCTAGAGAGTACGCGGCCTGCGAGCAAATTGGCGCGAAACCCGTCTTTTGATAAATTATGTTTTATTTCAACAAGTTAAATAAAAGCAATGGCTGTCAGAAAAGTGTCACCGGCTGCCATAAAAGATTCATTACCTTGCTTGACAAATGTTAAATGATAAATGTTTCTGGGGATAACCACACAGGCTGGTGGATTATTCCGCAAAGCGCGCATTTTACGCCCGCAGTCGGACGACCGCGCGTCCTTTTGCCGCCATACAATAATGCGATACTGTTTTTATATCCAGTATTATTTATTGGCAAAAATGAAACTGAAGGGTAGAATTAAACACCTGCTGGCCAATCCCATCTTCAGGTCCTGAAATATGAGCAAACCATTCAAGCTGCACTCCGCATTCCGTCCTTCCGGCGATCAGCCCGAAGCCATCCGCCGTCTGGAAGAGGGGCTGGAAGATGGCCTTGCGCATCAAACCCTGCTTGGGGTAACCGGTTCGGGGAAAACCTTCACCATCGCCAACGTTATCGCTGACTTACAGCGCCCGACGATGGTGCTGGCGCCGAACAAAACCCTGGCGGCGCAGCTGTATGGCGAGATGAAAGAGTTCTTTCCCGAGAATGCGGTGGAGTATTTTGTCTCCTACTACGATTATTACCAGCCTGAAGCCTACGTACCGAGCTCGGATACCTTTATCGAAAAAGACGCCTCGGTGAACGAACACATTGAGCAGATGCGTCTGTCGGCCACCAAAGCGTTGCTCGAACGGCGCGATGTAGTGGTGGTGGCTTCGGTTTCCGCCATCTACGGTCTTGGCGACCCGGATCTGTATCTGAAGATGATGCTGCACCTGACCACCGGCATGCTGATCGACCAGCGGGCGATCCTGCGTCGGCTGGCGGAACTGCAATACACCCGCAACGATCAGGCCTTCCAGCGCGGCACTTTCCGCGTCCGCGGCGAGGTTATCGATGTCTTCCCGGCGGAATCCGATGATATCGCGCTGCGTATTGAACTGTTTGACGAAGAGGTCGAGCGGCTATCGCTGTTTGACCCGCTGACCGGCCACGTCGAATCGTCCATTCCACGCTATACCATCTATCCGAAGACCCACTACGTTACGCCGCGCGAGCGTATCGTACAGGCAATGGAAGAGATCAAAGACGAGCTGGCTGACCGCCGCAAGGTCCTGCTGGCGAACAATAAACTGCTTGAAGAGCAGCGGCTGAGCCAGCGCACTCAGTTCGACCTCGAAATGATGAACGAGCTGGGCTACTGCTCGGGGATTGAAAACTACTCGCGCTTTCTCTCCGGGCGCGGGCCGGGCGAGCCGCCGCCGACGCTGTTCGACTACCTGCCGGCGGATGGCCTGCTGGTTATCGATGAATCGCACGTGACTATCCCGCAAATCGGCGGTATGTACCGTGGCGACCGGGCGCGTAAAGAGACGCTGGTGGAATATGGCTTTCGCCTGCCGTCAGCGCTGGATAACCGGCCGATGAAGTTCGAAGAGTTTGAAGCGCTGGCACCGCAGACCATCTACGTTTCAGCGACGCCGGGTCCCTATGAGCTGGAAAAATCCGGCGATGAGGTGGTAGACCAGGTCGTTCGCCCAACGGGCCTACTGGATCCGGTTATCGAAGTGCGGCCGGTGGCGACGCAGGTCGACGATCTGTTATCAGAAATCCGTACCCGTGCGGCGATCAATGAGCGTGTACTGGTGACGACGCTGACCAAACGCATGGCGGAGGATTTAACCGAATACCTGGAAGAGCACGGTGAACGGGTGCGCTATCTGCACTCCGATATCGATACCGTCGAGCGTATGGAAATTATTCGCGATCTGCGTCTTGGCGAGTTCGACGTGCTGGTGGGGATCAACCTGCTGCGCGAAGGGCTGGATATGCCGGAAGTATCGCTGGTGGCGATACTTGATGCCGATAAAGAGGGCTTCCTGCGTTCCGAGCGCTCGCTTATCCAGACCATCGGCCGCGCGGCGCGTAACGTGAACGGTAAGGCGATTCTTTACGGCGATAAAATCACGCCATCGATGGCGAAGGCGATCGGTGAAACCGAACGCCGCCGCGAGAAGCAGCAGCGTTATAACGAAGAGCACGGTATTGTGCCGCAGGGTCTTAATAAGAAAGTGGTCGATATTCTGGCGCTGGGTCAGAACATCGCGAAGACCAAAGCCAAAGGCCGTGGCAAAGCCCGTTCTCCGGTGGAAGCCGATAGCGTCGAACTGACACCGAAAGCGCTGCAGCAGAAAATCCACGAGCTGGAAGGGCAAATGATGCAGCATGCCCAGAACCTTGAGTTCGAAGAAGCCGCGCAGATCCGCGATCAATTGCATCAGCTACGTGAACTGTTTATTGCGGCATCATAAGGGTGATAGGGGAGCCGTGCAAAAATGACGGCAATGCGCAATTTGCAATTGCCGTCACGCTATTATCGTAGGATCTTAATGTTGGCTTAATTTTCTTCAGCGACACTATCCTCAGTTTAATGAGGATAGCGCCATGCAAAAACTGACCAACCGTGAATATCTGGCCATTGCGACCGCCTTTGTGATTGTGGTCGCCTTCTTACATCAATGGGTATTAACCTTCTGACGCGCGCTGCGCGGGAATAGCACCCAGGCGCGGACGCCCGGTCCGGGCTGGCGGTTATGTAAAAAGAATTGCGCATCGTGTAGTTGAGCGATGCGGGTGACAATGCTTAAACCGAGGCCTATTCCGCCATAGCGGCTGTCCATGCGGACAAACGCTTTACTCAGCTCGCCACTTTTGGCCTCATCAATGCCCGGCCCTTCATCTTCTACTGCCAGAATCGGCGTATTTCCCGGTTTTACCGAAATCTTAATCTTCGACCCCACGGGGCTATAGCGGTGCGCATTCTCCACCAGATTGCGTAAAATCACCCGCGCCAGGGTCGCATCTCCGGAAATGAGATCCGCGCCTGCGCCGCTTTCTATCTCCAGGGTCTGTTGGCGCGCTTCAAGCATCGTTGCCAACTCATCCTGCAGAGGCTCCACCACATCTTCGTGCAAATGCACCTGCTGGTAACTCCCGGCGGAAAACGACTGCCCGACGCGCGCCAGTTGTAGCAGCTGCGAAATGCTGTTGGTCATCTGATCGAGACGTTGAATTAAGGGATCAACGCTGACGCCGTGTACCTTTGCCAGCAGCTCCAGATGCAGGCGCAGCCCGGCAAGGGGGGTACGCAGTTCGTGGGCGACGTCGGCGGTAAACAGACGCTCCCGTTCGAGCGTCAGGGTCAGCCGCGACACCAGTTGATTAATCGCCATGGTCACTGCGGTCACTTCCGGCACCGACTCCTGCAAAATAATGGGTTGCAGATTATCCGGCGTCCGGCTTTCCAGCTCGCTTTGCAGATTTGATAGCGGACGGGTGATTTTCTTCACCGCCACCAGGCTGATATATAGCGCCAGACCGATGATCAGCAGGCTTGGCACCAGCAGGCTGGCGACCGCTTCGCGTACCTCATGTTCGACGTGCCTTTGATTGTTATGACCCTCAATGGCGCTGGCAACCAGCAGCTGGATTTGCTCTTTGCTTTCATGCCATAGCCAAAATACGCTGATCAGTTGGCAGACCACCAGAATCGCGCCGATGGTCAGCAGCAGGCGGTGGCGCATGGTCCAGGTTTCGGTCGCAAACAGTGCCATAGCGTTATTCTGACTCCGTATTATTCACCAGCATGTAGCCAAAGCCGCGGACGGTGCGGATCCGCGCTTTACCAATCTTGTCGCGCAGATTATGGATATGCACTTCGAGGGTATTGGTGGCCGGTTCGTTATCCCAGCTGTAGATATCATTGTAGAGAATTTCGCGATGTACCGGGCTGCCGGCTTTCATCATCAGGCGCGAGAGCAGAGCATACTCTTTTGGCGTCAGCTCCAGCGATTCGCCGGCCAGCCACACCTGACGGCGGGTCACATTAAGGCGCAGGTTGCCGACGGTCAGCTCATTATCGCCCTGATTATTATGGCGACGCAGCAGCGCGCGAATGCGGGCGTTGAGCTCTTCAAGCGCGAAAGGTTTCACCAGGTAATCGTCAGCGCCGGTATCCAGCCCGCTGATGCGGTCGCCCACGGTATCGCGGGCGGTGAGGATTAACACCGGTTGGGTGAATTTCTCCCGGCGCATACGCGCCAGGAAATGCAGACCGTCTTCATCCGGCAGGCCCAGGTCGAGCACCACCAGACTGTAATGGTTGCTGGCTAACGACAGCGCGGCTTCATGCGCGGTGGCGACGCCATCGCAGACATAGCCTTCGCTTTGCATGGCCAGAATTAACCCTTGTAACAGGAGCGCATCGTCTTCAATGACTAAGATTTTCATCTGCCGGTCTCTCTACATGGCGTTAAAAGGTCGTCTTTTGCCTGATACTCGCGGCTGTCTACCCCGAGCAGGCCAAGCAGGGTAGAGAACAGATTATCTTGTGAATAATCGTTCGTCTTCGCCTGCTGTTGCAAACACTGGCTGGATACGCCATAGCGTTGCTGATAATCCGGCGACAACCACAGCAGCATCGGCACGTGTTTTTGCGTATCCGGCGCTATGGAGTACGGCAGGCCATGCAGATACACGCCATCTTCACCCAGCGATTCGCCGTGGTCAGACAAATACACCAGACTGGTGGTGAATCTATCTTGTTTTGATTGCAGCAATTTTATCGCTTTATCAACCACATAGTCGACGTACAAAATGGTGTTGTCGTAGGTATTGGTCAACTGTTGTTGCGTACAACTTTGGATTTCATTGGTATCGCAGGTCGGGGTGAATTTTTTGAATTCAGCCGGGTAGCGATTGTAATAGGTCGGGCCATGACTACCAATGGTGTGCAGAACGATAATGCCATCCTGCTGTAAATTATCGATATAGCTATCAAGATTATGGAACAGCACGTCATCGTAGCACTCGCCATCAATGCACTCGCCGCTGAGGTTCAGGTTGGTGACGTTTTGGTGCGGTACGCGGTCACAGGCGCCTTTACAGCCGCCATCGTTGTCGTTCCATAGCACCTGAACACCGGCGCGCTGCAAAATATCCAGAACGCCTTCCTGATGGTGCGCCAGTTCTTCATCGTAATGCGCGCGCGGCATATTGGAGAACATGCAGGGGACGGAAACCGCGGTTGCGGTGCCGCAGGAGGTGGTTTTCGGGAAGTACACCACGTCGTCCTGCTTCAGGCGCGGGTTAGTTTCTCGATCGTAGCCGCCCAGCGAGAAATTCTCGGCGCGCGAGGTTTCGCCCAGCACCACGATGGTCAGATTTTTACGCGCGCCGTTATGCATCACCGCTTTCTGTTTGGCATCTTCGCCGATCTTCACCAGCGGCAGGTTATCCATCCGGTTATGCGCATACCACGAGTTCAGCGCCACAATGCTGTTGGAAGGGCTTAAAGATTTCACCAGCTCCTTATTGTTACGGAATACCGAGGCGTAATCTTTGTAGAACAGCGCCGCCACCAGCACAATGAGCAGCGCTGAAATGGCGATATTGAGCAGACGCATCGCTGTGCCGCGCCAGAAAGAGGCCGGTCTGCGAACTTTAATCCACCAGGCGACCAGAACCATCAATAGCCCGGAGAGACCCAGCACGATGACCATTTTCGTCGACAGCAGGGCAAAACTTTCCGCAGGTGTCGTATCGAAGATATTGGCGATCATCGAACGGTCGATCACCACGCCGAAGGTCCAGATAAAGTACTGCGCCGAGGCGCTCAGCAGAATAAACAGGCTGATGACTACCCGGTCGAGCTTTAAGAACGAGGCGAGGGTGGTGATGATGTTCATCACGCTAATTGCCACGATCGGCATGCTAAGGAAAACCAGCCAGTTATGGAGATTGTTTACCGGCAGTAGCGGGAAAACCTGGCGATAAAAGGCCAGGTTAAGAAAGATACCGATATAACAGGCAAAGAGAGTCAAATAAGCCGTGCGGCTGAGTACCGGCCGACGTAAAGAAATAAACGACATAACGAATACCCGTAGTAGGAGATGTTCGTTATGTTGACAGCGATATTTTAAGACAACCTTAAGATTTTAATCTGAGGCGTCATCTTGTTTAAAATAGTGCCGCTTGAGGATTAACCTAATGCCTGAATAGCCTGCTCCAGCGCCTGGCGTAGCAGCACGCGGTCATGACGATAGGTGACATCGCTGGCGTCCAGCTCGGTCTGAATCACCAGTCGTTCTTCCATACCCTTAACATCGGCTTTCGGCCCGACGATGGCGGCATCAATCACTTTTTTGCCGACGTAATGTTCCAGAATAGTCATTCTGTCCGCCAGCGTTAGATTGGCGGCAGGGCTATGTTCCTTACCCAGGTTATCGATAAACACCATGGGCGCCGGGGTCCGCCGCAGCGCCTGGGCCATTTCGTCGAGCAGTAAAATGGGCAGCAGGCTGGTGTAGAAGCTCCCTGGCCCAATCAGGATCAGATCGGCCTCGGCGATGGCCTCAACCGCTTCGCGAGTCGCCGGAACCGGTGGGCTGAGCATCAGTTCCTGCGGGATGTGATCCAACTGATCGATATTCACTTCGCCATACACTTCATGGCCTTCATGATCGAGCGCCACCAGATCGACCGGTTGCTCCGACATCGGAATCAGGAAAGCATCCACTTTAAGCAGGTTTCTGATCAAATTGATCGCCTCTAAAGGCCGCACACTCAGGTGATCCAGCGCCTTTAACATCAGATTTCCGAGGTTATGCCCGGAAAGCTCGCCATTACCGCCAAAACGATATTCAAACATCGCGGAAGCGACGCTGGGTTCGGCGATTAATTGATTAATGCAGTTGCGCATATCGCCCCAGGCGATCCCCCCTTCCGAGCGGCGAATTCGCCCCGTTGATCCGCCGTTATCGGTGGTGGTCACGATGCCAGTCAGGCGTGAGCCGAGCGACGAGAGCGACGACATCACCCGCCCCAGACCGTGGCCTCCGCCAAGGGCGACGACGCGGTCCAGATCGGCGAAAGTGCGATTGCGCATACGAATTCCTTCTGTTCAATGTTCGGGTTTAGCGTCTCCGATCTACCCCTAAAAGATAATGCCCGGTTTCCGTCAAACTGACCGATATCAATGTTAAAGTGTGATTTTTGGCTATTCTGTACTGAAAATGCAAGATATTAGCGATATATAGATGATTATATAGCGAAAATGAAAATGGCGAAACCATCGTTAAAGCGCTACTATCGGCATAACCAACTAACACTCTAGCCTTGGTACCTGTGTCGCAAGATATGGTGCTCTGGCCGCGGCAGCCGCGCTGTCGCCAGGGCGTGGAAAGAAATGACCACGCCTCCCGTACTTGGAAAGGTGTATATGGCCTCACAGCTTACTGATGCATTTGCGCGTAAGTTTTATTACTTGCGCCTGTCGATTACCGACGTGTGTAACTTTCGTTGCACCTACTGCCTGCCGGATGGCTACAAGCCCGGCGCCGTGACCAACAAGGGCTTTCTTAGCGTAGACGAAGTGCGCCGCGTGACGCGCGCTTTTTCCGCCCTTGGCACGGAAAAAGTCCGCCTTACCGGCGGCGAACCCTCTTTACGTCGCGACTTTACCGAGATTATTGCCGCCGTGCGTGAAAACAGCGCGATTCGTCAGATCGCGGTGACCACCAATGGTTACCGTCTGGCTCGCGATGTCGAACGCTGGCGCGATGCCGGGCTGACGGCGATAAACGTCAGCGTCGATAGCCTCGACGCTCGCCAGTTCCATGCCATTACCGGTCAGGATAAATTCCAGCAGGTGATGGACGGTATTGACGCCGCCTTTGCCGCCGGTTTTGAAAAGGTTAAGGTCAACACCGTGCTGATGCGTGATGTCAACCATCACCAGCTCGACACCTTCCTCGCGTGGATCAAACCACGTCGTATTCAGCTGCGTTTTATTGAGTTAATGGAAACCGGCGAGGGCAGCGACCTGTTCCGCCGTCACCACATTTCCGGCATGGTGCTGCGCGATGAACTGCTGCGTCGCGGCTGGATCCATCAGATCCGTCAGCGAAGCGATGGCCCGGCACAGGTCTTTTGCCATCCGGATTACGCCGGCGAAATCGGCTTGATCATGCCCTATGAAAAAGACTTCTGCGCCACCTGTAACCGTCTTCGCGTCTCATCCGTTGGCAAACTGCACCTGTGTCTGTTTGGCGAAGGCGGCGTAGATCTGCGCGACCTGATGGCCGAGGACGAGCAGCAGGCCGAGCTGGAAGCGCGGATAGCCGAAGCCTTAACCCATAAAAAGCAGACCCATTTCCTGCACCAGGGCAACACCGGTATTACGCAGAATCTATCGTATATTGGCGGATAATCGTTTTCGAAAGGAGCATTCAGATGAGCCAGGCTAGCGCTGAGTTTATCCCGACCCGTATTGCTATTCTTACCGTTTCCAACCGCCGCGGCGAAGAGGACGATACCTCCGGCCACTGGCTGCGCGATGCGCTGCACGAAGCGGGACATACCCTCGTCGATAAGGCGATTGTGAAAGAGAACCGCTACGCGATTCGCGCCCAGGTCTCGGCGTGGATTGCCAGCGATGAGGTGCAGGTGGTGCTGATCACCGGTGGTACCGGTTTTACCGACGGCGATCAGGCGCCGGAAGCGCTGCTGCCGCTGTTTGACCGCGAGGTCGAAGGTTTTGGCGAAGTGTTCCGTATGCTTTCGTTTGAAGAGATTGGCACCTCGACGCTGCAGTCCCGCGCCGTTGCTGGCGTTGCCAACCGCACGCTGATTTTCGCGATGCCGGGCTCGACCAAGGCCTGCGCCACCGCGTGGGAAAATATTATCGCGCCACAGCTGGATGCGCGCACTCGCCCGTGCAACTTCATTCCTCATTTAAAGAAATAGTTTATGTCACAACTGACCCACATTAACGCCGCGGGCGAAGCCCACATGGTTGACGTCTCCGGCAAAGCGGAAACGGTGCGTGAGGCGCGCGCTGAGGCTTACGTCGAAATGCAGGCCGCAACGCTTGCGA
This sequence comes from Klebsiella sp. CN_Kp088, assembly GCF_040064335.1. Classification (NCBI taxonomy): domain Bacteria; kingdom Pseudomonadati; phylum Pseudomonadota; class Gammaproteobacteria; order Enterobacterales; family Enterobacteriaceae; genus Klebsiella; species Klebsiella sp. CN_Kp088. The sequence continues at coordinate 47,603 of NZ_JBEAIQ010000016.1, forward strand.
TGATTATCGACGGCAGCCACCATAAAGGCGATGTGTTCGCCACCGCGCGTATCGCCGGGATTCAGGCCGCGAAACGTACCTGGGAGCTGATCCCGCTGTGTCATCCGCTGATGCTCAGCAAAGTAGAAGTGAACCTGCAGGCGCAGCCGGAGCATAACCGCGTGCGCATTGAGTCACTCTGCCGCCTGACCGGTAAAACCGGCGTAGAAATGGAAGCGCTGACCGCGGCCTCGGTTGCCGCGCTGACCATCTACGACATGTGTAAAGCGGTACAGAAAGATATGGTTATTGGCCCGGTACGTCTGCTGGCGAAAAGCGGCGGCAAGTCCGGCGATTTTAAGGTGGAGGAAGCCCATGATTAACGTCCTGTTTTTTGCCCAGGTGCGCGAACTGGTTGGCACCGATACCCTGACTCTCGACGCCAGCGAATTGCCGACCGTTGAAGCCGTGCGTCAGCAGCTTGCCGCGCGCGGGGACCGCTGGGCGCTGGCGCTGGAAGAAGGAAAATTGCTGGCGGCGGTCAACCAGACGCTGACCTCGTTTGACCATCCGGTCGCGAGCGGCGACGAAGTGGCGTTTTTCCCGCCGGTCACCGGGGGCTAAGATGACGCAGACTCGTATCGTGGTAAGCCCGGCGCGCTTTTGCGTCGGCGATGAGTATCCGTGGCTGGCCGAGCGCGATGAAGACGGCGCGGTGGTCACCTTCACCGGCAAAGTACGTAATCACAATCTCGGCGACAGCGTGAAAGCGCTGACGCTGGAGCACTATCCGGGCATGACCGAGAAATCGCTGGCGGAAATCGTCGAACAGGCGCGGGAACGTTGGCCGCTTGGCCGGGTGACGATTATCCATCGCATTGGCGAAATGTGGCCGGGCGAAGAGATTGTTTTTGTTGGTGTGACCAGCGCCCACCGCGGCAGCGCCTTCGCCGCCGGCGAGTTCATCATGGATTACCTGAAAACCCGCGCGCCGTTCTGGAAACGCGAGGCGACGCCGGATGGCGAACGCTGGGTCGATGCCCGCGACAGCGATCATCAGGCGGCAGAGCGCTGGTAGTGTGATACGCTTACTGAGAGAAACTTGTTAATCAGGAGATAGTCATGGACAGATTCCCTCGTTCCGATTCCATTGTTCAGAGCCGCAGCGGCCTGCAGACCTACATGGCGCAGGTTTACGGCTGGATGACGGTCGGGTTGTTGTTAACCGCGTTTATCGCGTGGTTTGCGGCGAATACCCCGGCGGTCATGATGTTCGTCTTTTCAAGCAAAATCACTTTCTTCGGGCTGATCATCGCCCAACTGGCGCTGGTGTTTGTGCTCTCGGGGATGGTGCAGCGCTTAAGCGCGGGTATGGCGACGACGCTGTTCATGCTTTATTCGGCGTTAACAGGGCTAACGTTAGCGAGCATCTTTATTGTTTATACCTATTCGTCTATCGCCAGCACTTTTGTGGTGACCGGCGGGATGTTCGGGGCGATGAGCCTGTATGGTTACACCACTAAGCGCGATCTGAGCGGCTTCGGCAGCATGCTGTTTATGGGGCTGATTGGTATCGTGCTGGCGTCGCTGGTTAACCTGTGGCTGAAGAGCGAAGCGCTGATGTGGGCGGTAACCTACATTGGTGTGCTGGTGTTTGTCGGCCTGACCGCCTACGACACCCAGAAGTTGAAAAACATCGGCGAGCAGATTGATACCCGCGATAGCGCCACGCTGCGTAAATACTCTATTCTCGGCGCCTTAACGCTGTATCTGGACTTCATCAACCTGTTCCTGATGCTGCTGCGTATCTTCGGCAACCGCCGTTAATATCATCCCGGATAGCGGCGCGATGCGCCTTATCCGGGCTACCAATCCAGGCAATCCGCAAAAATGTCGCCCGGTAAGCGCAACCGGGCCGTTTCATCCGCGGGCCAGCTTGCGCTCGTTCTTCTGCCGCAGCTTTTTCGCCCGACTCTCCAGCACCAGATAGGCGATGGTCGCCAGCAGCAGCGGCAGAAAATAGTACAGCGCGCGCCACGCCAGCAGAGCGGCAATTATCGCCCCCTTCGAAATCGACTCGCCGGAGAGCATGGCGATAAACACCGCCTCCAGCACGCCAATCCCGGCGGGAATATGAACGATAACGCCGGCGATACTGCTCACCAGCAGCACGCCCAGCACCAGAAAATAGTTAATCTCGCTGCCCAGTAGCAGCCAGATAATCGCCCCCATCACCATCCAGTTCGCCGCTGAAATCCCTATCTGTAGTAGAGCGAAACGAAAAGAGGGCAGCACCAACCGCTGTCCCTTAATCGTCATGTGGCGGCGTTTGGCGAAGGCGCAACCGAAAAGATAGATCAGGGTTAAAAGCAGCAGAACGCCGCCAATAATACGCAGCGTGGTTTGACTGATGTACCAGTGCGGCGGCAACGTCACCAGATTCGCGGTGAAAATGACGCCGCCCAGTAGAATATAGCCCAACCAGTTGGTGGTAATGCTAAGCGAGAAAATACGGGTAATAGTGCCGCCGTTCAGCCCCAGCCGCGAGTACAACCGATAGCGCATCCCGATCCCGCCGACCCAGGTGCTGAGCGTCAGGTTAAAGGCGTAGCAGATAAACGACACCAGCATCACCTGTTTTTTTGCCAGCTTGTGGCCGCACCAGGCTCGCCCGAGCAGATCGTAGCAGCCATAAATCAGGTAGCTGACGATAACCAACCCAACGGCGCTAAATAGCGCCAGACGATCGTAGCCGCGGATGACCTTCCATACATCCTGCCAGTCGACCTTTTGCGCGTAAATTACCAGCAATACGATGACGGCGATAAAAAAGAGCGCGGTCAGCACTCTTTTCGCCATCCGCCAGCGGGGATGCGATTTGCTCATAGCGGATTGTCTCTGGTTTGCGTTTCTACCCGGTCCTGGGTTTCGATTTCCGGCTGCACCGGCGGGCTGACCCTGGCTAATTGCGGGGTATGCGCCGGCAGCCAACCGACCCAGGCGGGGAAGTGGCGCAGAAAGTGGAAGGCCAGCACGCTGACGCCGAGCCGCCACCAGTTGCGTTTTGGCAGCATAGACTTATCTATCTGCTGGCAATCTCTGGCGATAAGGCCGTTGAGGTTATCGCGCAGGGTCTGGTTGAACTCGCGGTCGTGGATAATCAGGTTGGCCTCCAGATTCAACGACAGGCTCAGCGGGTCGAGGTTACTGGAACCGACGGTGGCCCAGTGGTCGTCCGCCAGCGCTACCTTGCCATGCAGCGGACGGCGGCGGTATTCATACACCTGAACGCCGCCTTTAATCAGGTAGTGGTACAGCAGATGGGCGCCAAACTTAACAATCGGAATATCCGGCTCGCCCTGGACAATCAACTTGACCCGTACGCCGCGCCGCGCGGCATTGCGCATGGCGTGCAGCAGACGGTAGCCGGGAAAGAAATAGGCATTGGCGATGATGACCTCGCGGCGGGAGCTGGTCAGCATCTTCAGATAGTGACGTTCAATATCGTCACGATGTTCGTGATTATCGCGCCAGATAAATAGCGCCTGCGCTTCGCCAGGGGTTTGGTTAATTTCCGGCTGGTGGCGACGGCGACGCCACCAGCGGCGGGCTGCCTCGCTGGTGGGCAGGTTCTCCAGCTCGAATTGTAGAATATCGAGCACCACCGGCCCCTCAACCTGCACGGCATAATCCTGTTTTGCCTCCGGCCCGTAATCGCTCATGTGCTCGGCAGAGTAGTTGATGCCGCCGACAAACGCCGTTGTGTCGTCAATCACCACGATTTTTCGATGCATGCGGCGGAATAAATTGGTACGCATACCCATTAGCCGGGGGCGCGGATCGTAGTAGCGGAAGACCACGCCAGCGGCGGTGAGTTCGCCGACAAACTCATCGCTAAGATCCGGCGAGCCGTAGCCGTCGAGCAGCACTTCCACCTGAATACCCCGGCGGGCGGCTTTCAGTAGCACGGCATGCAGTCGCCAGCCCACCTCGTCTTCAAACCAGATAAAGGATTCAAGGATCACCTTGCGCTGCGCGCGGCCAATGGCGGCGAATAACGCCGGATAATACTGGTCGCCATTCTCCAGTAGGGTAATACGATTGCCTTCCTGCCAGCGACATTTCACAGATGTATCTCCACGCTCAGGGGCGCATGATCGGACAGATGCCGCCAGTGTTTAAGCGCCAGCGCCTTCGGATGGCTGGCATGTGCATTCTTAACGTAAATACGATCGAGGCGCAGCAGCGGGAAAGCGACCGGAAAGGTGCGTAGCGGCCGCCCGCGGGCGCGGGTAAAAATCTCCTCAAGCCCTGCCTGCGCTTTTAAGGGCTGATTAGCCTGCTGGCGCCAGTCGTTGAAGTCGCCTGCCACCACCACCGGATCGCCTGCCGGTAGCGTATTGACCCACTCCGCCAGCATCGTTAGCTGAGCCTGCCGCTGGTGCGCGCGAAGACCGAGATGCACGCAGATAACGTGGATCGTTGTGCCGCTGTGCGGAGGTACGATGCGACAGTAAAGCAGGCCGCGTTTTTCGCCATTGCCGACCGAGATATCGCGATTTTCATAATATTCAATGGGAAAGCGCGACAGTACGGCATTGCCGTGATGGCCTTCCGGGTAGACCGCATTGCGCCCGTAGGCATAATCGCTCCACATGGTGTCGGCAAGAAACTCGTAATGGGTGGTATCAGGCCAGTTTTCGATATGCAAAGGGTGCACTTCGTGCGCGCCCATCACTTCCTGTAGGCAAACTATGTCGGCGCTGACGCTGCGAACGGCCTCGCGCAGTTCGGGCAAAATAAAACGCCGATTAAACGCCGTAAAGCCCTTGTGGGTGTTAATTGTCAGCACGTTCACCGAAATTCGCGACGTTGGCTTAGCCATAATTCTCCAGTTAATGTCACTTTCCTGAATAAAATAGTGTAGTAGACGTCACAAAAAGATGCGGTGATACGGAATTTTCCGTAAAGTGCGGTACTCTGAGTAACAGAGAAAAATCCTTCAGGAGAGAAGCCATGAAGTGGCAACAACGTGTACGCGTCGCAACGGGTCTTAGTTGCTGGCAGATTATGTTGCATCTACTGGTCGTGGCAGTACTGGTGATGGGTTGGCTGAGCGGCGCGCTGGTGCGCGTCGGATTAGGGCTGTGCGTATTGTACGGCGTCACGCTGCTGGCGATGTTGTTTTTACAGCGTCACCATGAAGCGCGCTGGCGCGATGTCGGGGACTTCCTTGAGGAACTCACCACGACCTGGTACTTCGGCGCCGCCATGATAGTGCTCTGGTTGTTGTCGCGCGTGCTGCACAACAACCTGCTGCTGGCCCTCGCCGGGCTGGTCATACTGGCAGGCCCGGCGGTGGTATCGCTGCTGGCGAAAGATAAAAAACTAGGCAATCTTTCTTCGGAACATCGCATACGCCGCTGAGCCGGTGGTGGCCGCTATGACTAATAGCGGCCACAAACTTCCCCACACAATCTTCAGACTCGCATCCTTCAGATAAATTTGCTTGGTGATATCGGTAAAGTGCCGGATTGGGTTTATCCAGGTCAAATCTTGCAGCCACTGCGGCATGTTTTCTACCGGTGAAACGTAGCCGGATAGCAGAATCGCCGGCATCATAAAGACGAACACGCCGATAAATGCCTGCTGCTGGGTTGAACACAGCGAAGAAATCAATAAGCCAAAGCCCACCAGCGATAGACCGTAAATCAGCATGGTGAAATAGAACAGCAGCAGCGAGCCGGCAAACGGGATCTGATAAGCCCAGATACCTATCGCCAGCACGATAGTCGCCTGCATCGTGGCGACTATCAGCGCCGGAACGGCTTTGCCAACGAAGATTTGCCAGGTGGCGAGCGGTGAGACCAGCAGCTGATCGAGGGTACCCTGTTCACGCTCGCGAGCCACCGACAGCGAGGTGACGATCATCACCCCGATGGTGGTGATCATGGCGATAAGCGACGGCACCACGAACCATTTATAGTCGAGATTCGGGTTGTACCAGTTGCGCACCACCAGTTCGCTGTTGTTCGGTTTCGCTTTGTCCTGCAGCAGATCCTGCTGATAGTTTTTAACAATCTGCTGTAGATAGTTAGCGGCGATTTGCGCGCTGTTGGAGTTACGCCCGTCGAGCAGTAGCTGTAGCGGGGCGGTTTGATAGTTGTCGAGATTACGCGAGAAATCCGCCGGGAAGCGCACCACGAGCAGGGCTTTTTGTTCATCGATGGTCGGTTGAATCGCCTGCGGGCTTTTCAGCAGCAGGACGTGGGTAAAGGCTTTGGCGCGGGCAAAGCGCTGGGTGAGCTCCACCGCGTGGCGGCCGCTATCTTCGTTATAGATAGCGATGGTAGCGTTGGTCACCTCAAGCGTGGCGGCAAAGGGAAACAACAATACCTGAATCAGCACCGGCATGATTAAAATCATCCGCGTTTGCGGTTCGCGCAGCAGCGACTGCAGCTCTTTGCGGATTAATGTCCATAAACGATGAAACATAAAACCTTCCTCATGTCGGACCCGGGCGACCGAAACTTACCGTAGGCCCGGTAAGCGTAGCGCCACCGGGCAAAATTCGAGCGCAGGGTTAATCCAGACGCCGTTTGGTTTTCAGCCACGTCAGGCCGATAAACATCACCGCCGAAGCAATCAAAAACAGCACGTTCACCAGCAGCACCACCGGAATATTGCCCGCCAGAAACAGGCTTTGCAGGGTGTTGACGAAATAACGCGCCGGGATCACGTAGGTCACCGCGCGGATCACCGCCGGCATACTGTCTATCTGGAAAATAAACCCGGACAACATAATCGATGGTAAAAAAGCGGCGTTCAACGCGACCTGCGCAGCGTTAAACTGGTTGCGGGTAATGGTCGAGATCAGTAACCCCATTCCCAGCGTACTAAGCAAAAACAGGCTGGTGATGACAAACAGAATCAGCAGCGAGCCGCGATAGGGCACGCCGAGAATAAATATCGATACCAGCATACACAGCAACATCGCCAGCATGCCGAGGAAATAGTAGGGAATTATCTTGCACAGCAGCAGTTCGGCGCGGGTGATTTCAGTGGATAGCAGCGCTTCCATGGTGCCGCGTTCCCATTCGCGCGCTACCACCAGCGAGGTCAATATCGCGCCGACCACGGTCATGATGATGGTAATTGCGCCGGGGATAATAAAGTGCTGGCTGATGGCCGCCGGGTTAAACCAGTAGCGCATCTGCACATCGATAAGCGGTTCAAAGGTCTCACCGCGGTCTTCTGCCCGCTGCTGTTGCCAAATCTGCCAGATACCTTCGACGTAGCCCTGCGCGAAGTTAGCGGTATTCGGTTCGCTACCGTCGGTAATTAACTGAATCGGCGCATTGGCGCCGGCGCGGGCCATCTGACGGTCAAAGTCGACGGGAATGACGACCATCGCGCGGATGCGCCCGGCCTGCATCAGCTCAATCAACTGCTGGCGATTATCGCTGACGGTGGCGTCGATATAGGGTGAGCCGGTCATGGTATGGACGAAATCCAGCGCCTCTACGCTCTGCTGCTCCAGCAATACGCCGACCCGCAGTTTGCTGGAGTCGAGGTTTATGCCGTAGCCGAAGATAAACAGCAGGAGCAGGGGGATCACCACCGCAATTAGCCAACTGCTGGGATCGCGGACGATCTGTCGGGTCTCTTTGACGCACAGCGCGCGAACCCGTCGCCAGGAAAGAATGCTATTGCTCATGACCGTTTTCCTTGTCCCATTGGTTAATCAGGGTAATAAACGCCTGTTCCATAGTGGGATCCGCCTGACTGTCATTCGCCGCCTGCGCCTTCAGCGCGTCCGGCGTGCCGCTGGCGATAAGCTTACCGTGGTAGACCAGCCCGATGCGGTCGCAGTATTCCGCCTCATCCATAAAGTGGGTAGTCACCATCACCGTGACCCCTTTATCGACCATGCTGTTGATATGCAGCCAGAACTCGCGGCGGGTTAGCGGGTCGACGCCGGAGGTGGGTTCATCGAGAAACAGAATGTCGGGTTCATGCATCAGCGAGCAGGCCAGCGCCAGCCGCTGCTTGTAGCCGAGCGGTAGCTCGTCGGCGGCGTGGCCGGCGATACTTTTCAGGCCAAAGGCATCGCTCATGCGCGCGATTTTTTCATTTTGCGCCCGGCCGCGTAGGCCGTAAACGCCGGAGAAAAAACGCAGGTTCTGTTCGACGCTGAGGTTGCCGTACAGCGAGAATTTTTGCGCCATATAGCCTAAATGTTGACGTGCTTTACCGGAGCTAACCTTGAGGTCCATCCCCAGCACCAGCGCTTTTCCGTCGGTCGGCACCAGCAGGCCGCACATCATTTTGAAGGTCGTGGATTTACCGGCGCCGTTAGGGCCAAGCAGGCCGAAAATCTCACCGCGCTTAACCTGGAAATCGACGTGATCGGTGGCGGCGAAATCACCAAACTTTTTCGTTAACGACCGTGCTTCAATGACCGTTTCGTCTTTGTTGCCGTCCACGTGATGAATAATCTCTCCTAACGGCGACTCGGCGGTTCCGGCGCCGCCTAACAGGTCGATAAAGGCGTCTTCAAAACGCGGCGCAGTTTCGGCCACCTGTAGCGGCGGCATGTTGCCGTTTTGCTGAACCTCATCAATGCGGGCTGCCTTTTTCAGGATCAAACGCACCGATTTGCCCTGAATCACGCCATCGCTAATTTGCGGCAGTTTCAGCGCCCGCTGCAACAGGCGGCGGTTGTTTTCCTGCGGGCTGGAGACCAGAAAGCTGCGCCCGGCCATGGTTTGCGTCAGCGCCTTCGGTTCGCCCTGGTAAAGCAATTTACCTTCGTTCATCAGCAGCACATCGCGGCACTGCTCGGCTTCATCGAGATAAGAGGTGCTCCACAAAATTAGCATGCCGTCGCCGGCCAGTTCGTGCACCATCTGCCACAGCTCGCGGCGCGAGATAGGGTCGACCCCGACTCCGGGCTCATCTAACAACAGCACTTTAGGATCGCCTACCAATGTACAGGCGAGCCCCAGCTTTTGTTTCATGCCGCCGGAGAGTTTGCCGGCTAATCGCCCGGTGAAAGGGCCAAGAGATGTGAATTCCAGCAGGCGCTCGAATATTTTCTTGCGCGCCTCGCCGGTGACGCTGCGCAGATCGGCGTACAGGTTCAGGTTTTCCATCACCGTCAGATCTTCATACAGGCCGAATTTCTGCGGCATATAGCCGAGCGCCGCGTGCAGCGCGCCGTCGTCCTTCAGCGGATCGAAGCCGATTACGCTGGCGCTGCCCTCATCAGGCTTAAGTAAACCGGCCAGCATTCGCATCAGCGTCGTTTTACCTGCGCCATCTGGGCCGACGAGCCCTGTGACGTAGCCTGAGTGAATCGTACAGTTCAGCGGCGCGACTGCGGGTCGGTCCATACCGGGAAAACCGCGTGTCAGTCCGGTTAAAGTTATCGCGTCCTTACTCATGCCCGTTTCCGTTGCTGAAGGAGACGGTCACCGGCATGCCCTGGCGCAGCGCGGCGTCGGCGTCGTTCACCACGATGCGCAGGCGGTAGACGAGATCGGTGCGCAAATCCGGTGTTTCTACGGTCTTTGGCGTGAATTCGGCGCTGGGGGAGACAAAGCCGATTTTACCGTGATAGGGCTTGTTCGGCCGGCTATCGGTATACAGCAGTACTTCGCGCCCCGGCTGCGCCTGGCCGAGATTTTTCTCGTCAACGTAGGCGCGTACCCAAACCGGATGGGTTAACGATAGCGTCAGCACCGTGCCGCCGGCGTTTAACATGGTGCCAGGTTCGACGGCGCGGGTCATCAAGGTGCCGTCGGACGGCGCGGTCAGTACGGTATCATGCAGGTCCAGTTTGGCTTGCGCCAGGGCCGCCTGCGCCTGTTCAAGGCTGGCTTTGGCCTGGGCAATTTCCTGCGGGCGGTTACCGGCGCGATATTGACGCAGTTTATCCTGCGCCGATTTTAAGGTCGCCTGCGCCTGATCGCGTGAAGAACGGGCGTTTTCGAGGTCGTTGGCGGAAATCGCGCTGCTGGCGCGCAGGCCGAGCTGACGTTGATAAAAATTCTGCGCATAGACCCAGGCGGCCTGCGCCTGATTAACCGCGGCCGCCGCCTGCGCAATCTCTTCGGCACGGTAACCCGCCATCATCAAATCGTACTGCGCCTGGGCGGTGGAGACGTTGGCCTGCGCCTGCTGCAGCGCGTTTTCATATGGCGCGCGGTCAAGTTCGCCGAGGGTTTGCCCACGGCGAATTTCATCGCCTTCATCGACGTTCAGGGTTGCCAGCCGCCCGCCGACGCGGAAGCTCATATTCACAGTGCGAATATCGACATTGCCGTAGAGAGTGAGATCTTTTGCCTGGCTGCTTTGATACCACCACCAGCCGCCGCCGAGCGCGGCGAGCACGATGACGACCAATAGAACGACGACGGGTTTTTTCATGATCCCAGGCTCCTTTGCGCTAACCCTTGCAGAATGAAATCGATATGACAGGTGATCACCTGAAAAATTTGTTCAGCCTTTTGTTGATCGAACTGCGCCCAGCCGGTACGCAGTAAAATGGTTTCCCGCCCGAGCCGGAAGGCCAGCACCTCGCCAAGCAGGGCGTGGGTGTGCAGAATCATCTGCGTATCGTTGGCATCGCGCCCGGTCCAGGCGGCGATAAGCCGGGTCAAATAGCTATGTAGCGGGGCGATAACCTGCTGGTGGATAAGCTGGTAAGCCGCGGTAGGGGAGAGCTGCTCGCGAGAGATAAACTTGCTGAGGTTGACCGTGTCGTCCTGGGTCAGCAGCAGACTCATATCGCGGCAGCTGCGCAGGATCAATTCCCGCAGCGCCGGTTTGTCAGGTTTCGTCTGGGCGAGCAGGGCTTCGGCCGCCTCGGCATGCGGGCGGAAATTCTCGCCGATACAGTCGGCGATCCACTGTGCGCAGGCGAGATACAAGTCGTCTTTCGAACCGAAATAATAGGTGATAGCGGCGATATTCTGCCCGGCCTGCGCGGCGATATCGCGGGTCGTCGCATGGAGGCCATATTCGCCGAATTGCGCGATGGCGGCGGCGATAAGCTGGCTTTTGGCTTGTTCGCCTTTACTGGTCACGGAGGTACTGTTCATCGCACTCTAAAAAATTAATCAATCGATTGATTAAGAATAGGGGCGATTCGCTGAACTGTCCACCATGGTGAAGACGAAAAATTATCCGGCGCAAGCGAGTATTATTTTGCTGGTAATTCCTGCGGGGATATTTTATGCGGTTCGTCACAAAATCTGCTAAACTGCGCCCCTTCATGGCATTGTGGTTTTTGCCATCTCTATCGCAATAATCTCCCTGAAAACTACGCCCTTAAACGGGTCGGGGCGGTTCGGAGTTGTTATGTCTTTTGATTCCCTTGGCCTGAATCCCGATATCCTGCGCGCCGTCGCCGAGCAGGGCTACGTTGAGCCGACCCCCATCCAGCAGCAGGCGATCCCGGCAGTACTGCAGGGCCGCGATCTGATGGCCAGCGCCCAGACCGGGACCGGCAAGACCGCCGGCTTTACGCTGCCGCTGCTGCAGCGCCTGACCCAGGATCAGCCGCACGCGAAGGGGCGCCGTCCGGTGCGCGCCCTGATCCTGACGCCGACCCGCGAACTGGCGGCGCAGGTGGGTGAGAATGTCCGCGACTACAGCAAATATCTCAATATCCGCTCGCTGGTGGTTTTCGGGGGCGTGAGCATCAACCCGCAGATGATGAAGCTGCGCGGCGGCGTCGATATCCTCGTCGCCACCCCAGGCCGTCTGCTGGATCTTGAACATCAGAATGCGGTCAGCCTGGATAAAGTCGAAGTGCTGGTACTGGATGAAGCCGATCGCATGCTGGATATGGGCTTTATCCACGACATCCGCCGCGTGCTGGCTAAACTGCCGCCGCGTCGTCAAAACCTGCTGTTCTCCGCCACCTTCTCTGATGAGATCAAGGCGCTGGCGGAAAAACTGCTGCATAACCCGCTGGAAGTCGAAGTGGCGCGCCGCAACACCGCCTCTGAGCAGATCACCCAGCACGTTCACTTTGTGGATAAGAAACGTAAGCGTGAACTGCTCTCGCAGCTGATTGGCGAAGGCAATTGGCAGCAGGTGCTGGTCTTTACCCGTACCAAGCACGGTGCCAACCATCTGGCGGAGCAGCTGAATAAAGACGGTATCCGTAGCGCCGCCATCCACGGCAATAAGAGCCAGGGTGCGCGTACCCGCGCGCTGGCTGACTTTAAATCCGGCGGCATTCGTGTGCTGGTCGCCACCGACATCGCCGCGCGCGGGCTCGATATCGAAGAGCTGCCGCACGTGGTCAACTATGAGCTGCCAAACGTGCCGGAAGATTACGTGCACCGGATTGGCCGTACCGGACGCGCGGCGGCGACCGGCGAAGCGTTGTCGCTGGTCTGCGTGGACGAGCATAAGCTGCTGCGTGATATCGAACGCCTGCTGAAAAAAGAGATCCCGCGTATTGCTGTTGCCGGTTACGAGCCGGATCCGTCGATTAAAGCGGAGCCGATTCAAAATGGTCGTCAGCAGCGTGGCGGCGGTGGCCGCGGTCAGGGGCAGGGACGCGGTGGTCAGAGCCAGGGCCGTAGCCAGCAGGCGCCGCGCCGTCAGGATGGCGAAGCGCCGAAAGCGCGTACCCAGGACGGTAAACCACCGCGTCGCCGTCGCCCGCGTAAACCTGCCGGCGAATAATATGCTGCTGCCTGGGACGATAAAGCGCCCAGGCATCATAACGGCCCGTCTCTCCGCGTGCGCGGCGGCGGGCCGTTTTTTTTACCGTTCATTGCGTTTTTTATCGAGCGCGATTCCACCCTCTACAGAAAGCAATACCTCCTGGCCGGCAAAAATGGCACAATAGTGGCTGTTTATACAGTATTCAGGTTTTCTCATGGCTTTGACCGCTGCGCTTAAAGCGCAAATCGCCGCCTGGTATAAGGCGCTTCAGGAACAGATCCCGGACTTTATCCCCCGAGCCCCGCAGCGGCAGATGATCGCCGATGTGGCGAAAACGCTCGCCGGGGAAGAGGGGCGGCATCTGGCTATCGAAGCGCCGACCGGCGTCGGCAAAACGCTGTCATATCTGATCCCCGGCATCGCCATTGCCCGTGAGGAACAAAAAACGCTGGTGGTCAGTACCGCCAACGTCGCGCTGCAGGATCAAATCTACAGTAAAGACCTGCCGCTGCTGCGCAAGATTATTCCCGACCTACGCTTTACCGCCGCCTTTGGCCGTGGCCGCTACGTTTGTCCGCGTAATCTGGCGGCGCTGGCCAGTACCGAGGCGACGCAGCAGGATCTGCTGGCGTTCCTCGATGACGATCTGACGCCAAAAAACCAGGCCGAACAAAAGCTCTGCGCGACGCTGAAAACCGATCTCGACGGCTATAAATGGGACGGCCTGCGCGATCATACCGACAAGCCCATTGATGACGCCCTGTGGGGGCGGCTGAGCACCGATAAAGCCAGCTGTCTTAACCGCAACTGCCACTACTACCGCGAATGCCCATTCTTCGTCGCCCGGCGCGAAATCCAGGAAGCGGAAGTGGTGGTGGCCAACCATGCGTTGGTGATGGCGGCCATGGAGAGCGAAGCGGTGCTGCCAGAGCCGAAAAACCTTCTGCTGGTGCTCGACGAAGGCCACCATCTGCCGGACGTCGCCCGCGACGCCTTAGAGATGAGCGCGGAGATAACCGCGCCCTGGTACCGGCTACAGTTGGATCTGTTCAGCAAATTGGTGGCGACCTGCATGGAGCAGTTCCGTCCGAAGACCACGCCGCCGTTGGCCAATCCGGAACGATTAAATGAACACTGCGAAGAGCTATATGAGCTTATCGCCTCGCTCAATAATATTCTCAATCTCTATATGCCTGCCGCCCAGGAGGCGGAGCATCGCTTCCCGATGGGCGAACTGCCGCAGGAAGTGATGGAGATTTGCCAGCGGCTGGCCAAGCTCACCGAAATGCTACGCGGGCTGGCGGAGCTGTTTCTCAACGATCTCAGCGAAAAGACCGGCAGCCACGACGTGGTGCGCCTGCATCGTATCCTGCTGCAGATGAACCGGGCCCTTGGCATGTTCGAAAGCCAGAGCAAGCTGTGGCGGCTGGCCTCAATGGCGCAGTCTTCCGGCGCGCCGGTGACCAAATGGGCCACCCGCGAGATTCGCGATGGCCAGATCCATGTCTGGTTCCACTGCGTGGGGATCCGCGTCAGCGATCAGCTCGAACGTCTGCTGTGGCGCAGCGTGCCGCATATTGTCGTCACCTCGGCGACGCTGCGTTCGTTGAATAGCTTCTCGCGCCTGCAGGAGATGAGCGGTCTGAAAGAGAAAGCGGGCGATCGTTTCGTGGCGCTGGACTCGCCGTTCAATCACGTCGAACAGGGAAAAATCATTATTCCGCAAATGCACTATGAGCCGCTTATTGATAATGAAGAGCAGCACATCGCCGAAATGGCGGCTTTTTTCCGTGAGCAGGTCGAGAGCAAAAAGCATCTTGGTATGCTGGTGCTGTTCGCCAGCGGGCGGGCCATGAATCGCTTTCTGGAACATGTTACCGATCTGCGCCTGATGCTGCTGGTGCAGGGCGATCAGCCGCGCTATCGACTTGTCGAGCTGCATCGTAAACGCGTTGAAGGCGGCGAGCGCAGCGTGTTAGTTGGCTTGCAATCTTTTGCCGAAGGGCTGGATTTAAAGGGCGAGCTGTTAAGCCAGGTGCATATCCATAAAATCGCCTTCCCGCCGATCGACAGCCCGGTGGTGATCACCGAAGGCGAGTGGTTGAAAAGCCTCAACCGCTATCCCTTTGAGGTGCAAAGCCTGCCGAGCGCCTCATTCAACCTGATTCAACAGGTCGGGCGCCTGATCCGTAGCCATCAGTGCTGGGGCGAAGTCATTATTTACGATAAGCGCCTGCTGACTAAAAATTACGGCGCGCGATTGTTAAATGCGTTACCGGTATTTCCCATAGAGCAGCCGGGCGTTCCCGAGGTTATAGTAAAAAGCAAAGCAAAACAGACGCGTCGCCGACGCCGCTAAGCGCATAAGCGGTGCGGTCGGCGGAGCCTACCGCTGGAGGGAGCAAGTCGATGGATTACACCAAAATCATCAAAGAAGTCGGGCGCGGCAAAAATCACGCTCGCGACCTGGATTTAGTCACGGCCCGTGCGCTGTATACGCGGATGTTAAACGGTGAAGTGGACGATCTGGAACTGGGCGCTATTCTCATTGCGCTGCGCATCAAGGGCGAAGGCGAAGCCGAAATGCAGGGCTTTTATGAGGCGATGCAGCTACAGACCATCCGCCTGACGCCGCCGGTAGCGAAACCGATGCCGATTGTTATCCCCAGCTATAACGGCGCGCGCAAACAGGCCAACCTGACGCCGCAGCTGGCGGTACTACTGCATAAACTCGGTTTCCCGGTGGTGGTTCATGGCGTCAGTCATGATCCAACCCGCATCCTGACCGAGACCATTTTTGCGCTGATGGGGATCCCGGCCACCACCCACGCGGGTCAGGCCCAGGCGCGTCTCGACAGCCATGAGCCGGTCTATATCCCGGTCGGAGCGCTGTGCCCGCCGCTGGAAAAGCAGCTGGCATTGCGTTGGCGGATGGGGGTGCGCAACAGCGCGCATACGCTGGCCAAGCTGGCGACGCCGTTCGCTGAAGATGCCGCGCTGCGTCTGTCGAGCGTGTCGCATCCGGAATATGTCGGCAAGGTCGCGGCGTTCTTTACGCAGATCGGTGGCCGGGCGCTGCTGATGCACGGTACCGAAGGTGAAGTCTATGCCAACCCGCAGCGCTGCCCGCAAATTAACCTGATTGATGCGGCGGGAACCAGAGTGTTGCATGAGCGGGCCGACGAGATTGTGCAGGAAAAAGTGGCATTGCCGGAATCCAAAGATCCTGAAATCACCGCGCGCTGGATTGAGCGCTGCGTGAGCGGTAGCGAGCCGGTTCCGCAGTCGCTGAAAATTCAGCTTGCCTGCTGCCTGGTTGCCACCGGTCAGGCGACTTCGCTCGCTAATGGCCTGGCGCAGGTTGCCGAACGCTGGTAAACGGACAAAAAAAAGCCCGTCCGGTGGCTCGGACGGGCAAACAAGGGTATTTAAAAGGTCTTTTCAGGGTTAATTCAGTGGCATTTCAGAGTATTGCTGCGATTATTTGTAGATAACCGCGGTACCGCTAACTTTGTTGTTGGTGTTAGCGGAGGTGATGCTGTAGCCGGTTGCGCCAGCGGCATCGGCTTTAGCAGCCAGTTTGGCTTCCAGACCATCCAGTGTTGTTGCGCCTTCAGCGGAAACAACGCCGATTTTATTCATGCTTTCTGCCTGGGCTGGGGTTACCGGCTGAGCGGCGAATGCGCCGAAAGACAGAGCGGAAAGGGCGATAGCAGCGGCAGCGTATTTGATGTTTTTCATAATTAATCTCTCGCAGTGTGTTCTGTAGGGGGACGATGTTCCGTCGATGTGATAAGTATCACGTTTTTTGTCGCGAGATAAAATCGAAGGAAATTCACAGTCTTCATCGAATTTTTTGAATGAAGAATAATTTATTGATTATTAATAAATTATTTTACGCTATTGCTGCGCTAGAAGGACAAACTAGTTGCCATGGCAACTAAAGGCACATTTTGCCACTTTTTTCGCCAAAAAACGTGCGTGAAAAGATAGCGCAATCAGCGGTAATGAACGGTAAAGGAAGGTCAGCGTAGCTGGCTGTCTTTGGAGCCACGACGATTATATCCTGAATATGTATTGTTGTGTAAATCTTTATCCTGCTGGCACTTCACGCAGTATCTGACCCCGGCGAGCGCCTTACGCCGCGCTTCCGGAATGGGCTCTCCGCATTCTTCACAAAATTTGTTGCTCTCTCCGCCAGGAAGCTCGCTGCGGGCGCGGGCGACGGCATCGTTTACCGTGCTGTCAATTTGATCCTGGACGGCCCCATCGTTTGCCCAACCTGATGCCATGATGCGCTCCTCGTATTAGCAATCTGTAAACAGTATAGAAAATATGGGGGCAAAAAATGCGCAGCCAAGTCCCGGGCGCCGGCATTGCCGCCTGCGTATTCCCGGCGCGGGCAGAAGGATTATTTATAAATAATCGCCGTGCCGGCTAATTTGTTGCCGCCGCCAGCGGCGTTTATTCGCCAGGCAATCGCCCCCTGCTGGTGGGCTTTTTGCGCCAGTTGCGCCTGTAAGTCGTCGAGGGTGCTGGCGCCGGAGGCGGAAACTGAGCCGGACGGGCGCAGCGGGCCAACGGCCACGGCAGCGGTCTCGGGGTTGTTGGCCTGTGTGGGTGAGGAGAGAAGAGCAAGGGCGATAAAAGCGGGGGCGAGCAGAAAGGTTCTCATGGCTATATCCTCATTAACAGCATGGGACATACCTTAAGTTTAGGTCGTGATGAGCAGAACCACCGGATAAATAATAGTGGGCAAACAAGCACTTTACGCGCTTATTGCCGCCGGGCATTCGCCCGCGGCGGCATGTATTATCCTTGCTACGCTAAAGTTAACGAGCGTCCGGGCGGATCATATCGAAGCGCTGGCTTTCATCAATGCTGTAGTAGGCCGTCGGCCCGCCGGCGCGTAAAATCGGCTGCGCTTTCGCGGTTTGATAAATCCCGTCTTCCAGCAGCGACTCATCGATATGCACGGCGACCACTTCACCGAGCACCAGCCAGCTATCGATGGCTTCACCGCTGGCGCGCGTTAACTGAATACACTGCGACAGGCGACATTCGAAGTTGACCGGGCTTTCCGCCACGCGCGGGGCGCGGACGATCCGGCTCGGCGCGGCGGTCAATCCGGCGCGCAGGAATTCATCTTCATGACGTGGAATAGTGGCGGAAGTTTCATTCATCGCTTCGGCGAGTGGCCGGGTAGCCAGATTCCAGACAAATTCTTTTGTTTCAACAATGTTCTGCACGCTGTCTTTCCAGCCGCCGCTGGCGAAACCGATGATCGGTGGCCGATAGTTAAAGCAGTTGAAGAAGCTGTAGGGGGCGAGATTACGTTGCCCTGCGCTATCGAGCGAAGCGATCCAGCCGATGGGGCGCGGCCCGACGATGGCATTCAGCGGGTCGTGCGGCAGGCCGTGGCCTTCGGCAGGTTGATAGAAGTACATAGAGCACCAGAAAGCGAAATAAGAAGATATCCAGACTCCCTTATTTACCGCGCCGCCGTCAACGGGTATCTTACGCGGCTGTTGAAAGGAGATTGCCATGAAAGCCGAAAAGCCGGGGTTGCACCCGCGTAACCGTCATCACCAACGCTATGATTTGCCAGCGCTGTGCCAGACTCATCCCGAGCTGCAAAGCTATATCACCCTGAATCCGGTAGGTGAGCAAACCATTGATTTTGCTAATCCACTGGCGGTGAAGGCGCTGAATAAGGCGCTGCTGGCGCACTTTTACGCGGTAAAACACTGGGATATTCCTGACGGCTTCTTGTGCCCGCCGGTGCCGGGACGCGCGGACTATATCCACCATCTGGCCGACCTGCTGGCGCAGGATAGCGGCGAGATCCCGAAAAATGCCACCATTCTCGATATCGGTACCGGCGCGAACTGCATCTATCCGCTGATTGGCGTGCATGAATACGGCTGGCGCTTTACCGGTAGCGAAGTCAACCCGCAGGCCTTTGCCAGCGCCCAGGCGATTATCAACGGCAACCCAGGGCTGACGCGACAAATTCGTCTGCGTCGTCAGAAAGAGGGCCAGGCAATCTTTACCGGCATCATTCATAAGAATGAAACCTATGATGCGACCCTCTGCAACCCGCCGTTCCACGATTCCGCCGCCAGCGCGCGTGCCGGTGGCGAGCGTAAACGCCGTAATCTGGGGCTGGGGGAAGATAGCGTACTGAACTTCGGCGGCCAGCAGCAGGAACTGTGGTGTGAAGGCGGCGAAGTGGCCTTTATTTCGCAGATGATCCGTGAAAGCCAGCAGTTCGGCCGCCAGGTTAAATGGTTTACCTCGCTGGTCTCCCGCGGCGACAATCTGCCGCCGCTGTATCGCCTGCTGACCGAAGTCTGCGCGGTGAAAGTGGTGAAAAAAGAGATGGCGCAGGGGCAGAAACAGAGCCGCTTTATCGCCTGGAGCTTTATGGACGACGCAAAGCGCCGCCGTCCATTTTAAGTCTCTGCCGCCGGGGTTACGTTGCCCGGCGGCGGCAATACCTGCCAGGTTTGTACCGGCGCACGCACGCCGGCGCGATCGAAATGCTGCTTCACCTGGGTATCGAGGGCAAAGCGTACCGCCCACTGCTTCAGCGGCAGCGTCGTAAAGCTGACGCGTAACGTAAACGCGGTATTGCTTAGTCCTACCAGCCCGGCGAACGACGGTTCGCCAATAATCAGCCCGCGGATCTCCTCCTGCGCCATCAGATCGTCTACCGCCGCCTTCAGCGCCTGATTGGCTTTATCCAAATCCTCCTGCCTGTCGACATCATAGTTGGCGACCACCGAACCGATCCCGCGCACAAAGTTGGCGAAGGTGGTTATCGAAGACCAGGGAATAATATGGTACGCCCCGGTATCCTGGCGCACGCCCACCGAGCGGATCGACATCCGTTCCACCGTGCCGGTTAATGGCCCGATGGTCACCAGATCGCCGGTGTTCATCCCGTTTTCAAACTGGATAAAGATGCCGGTAATAATATCTTTGACCAGCGTTTGGGCGCCGAAAGAGATAGCCAATCCTAATGCCCCGGCGCCCGCCAGCAGCGGCGCGATGTTCACCCCCACTTCCGACAATAAGATCATTATCGTAATAGTGGTAATGACCACCGCCAGCGCGTTGCGAAACAGCGTCAGCAGCGTTCTGGCGCGGGCGCTGGGCAGCGGGCGTCCATGAATGTCCGATGACAGGCGGTTCTCAATCAGGCTTGCCAGCAGGGTCCAGCCGACGGCGGAGAAGAACAGGATCAGCGCGATACGAATCAGGACATCCACCGTTTTCTGCCCGGCATCATTGTGAAGCCATTGCTGAAAATCAAATAGACCCCAGGCGCTCAGCAACAGCATCACCGCCACGCATACCGTAAGGATCCGCGCGGCTTTCAGCGAGGCGGAGATCCAGCCGTTGAGCCGTTTTTGCAGCTCCGGGTAGTGGCGTTGGGTTTCTGGCGACAGGGTGATGGTTTTGGCTATCCAGCGTGACAAAATACCGGATACCAGCGCCGCGGCGCCGACGATAGCCAGGCTGCGCAGCGTCGCGCCCATCATAAATTTGAGGCTGTTGCCGGGGTCAAAGAGCGAAAAGAAGAACAGCACGATAAAGTAAGCGCAGGCCAGCCAGTGCCAGACCAGAGCAAAAGCGCGAATAAACAAGCTGAAGAACGGCAGCGAGCGGTCGGCAAGATGGATAAGCCCCTGAGTGATGGCGCGTTTGTTGTGGAAAATCAGATACAGCGCCCACACCGTAATGCACAACATTATGATGACGTTGGCCAGCGCGCCAATCTGCACGTTAACCTGATTGGAGATAATCGGCACCGCTACGATCAGCCCGTAACCAATCAGGCTACTCAGGGCGCTGAGGCGTAAGTTCCAGTAGATTGCGTGTTCGTCGCTGATATTGAAGGGGCGTAAATCGGCAATCCGCGGGCAAAAAATCAATCGCAGAATGGCTTTAAAAAACTCGATCAGCGCGAAGGCGTTAAGAAACAGGCTTTGTTGGAAAGCAATGGTGCGGTTGCCGCCGTTTAAACGATCGCTTAACAGCTGGCCGATAAACAGCGTTAGCGCCAGCAGCAGCAGGTCAATGATAAAAGCGCCAGCGATGGTTGCCGGTAACTGGAGCCAGTTGTTGCGCTCACGGTTTTTGTGCCTTCCCCAATGGCCCATTTTGCGGTACAGCGGCAGCGCCGCCAGGCGTACTAACCACCAGAAGGCAAATACCAGCCCGGCCAGCAGCAGGAAGTCGCCAGCGGCATTGCGAAAAGCATCGGCATGGAAAGGCTTATGCGGCGAGCCGGTGATATTGCGCCATAGCTGCGAAAACCGTGACGACAGGCGCTCGCTATACTGGCGGCTAATTTCCGTCACGCTTTCCAGAACGGTTTGCTCGTCTTTGACTTCTGGCGGGGTCAGCGTGGGGGCGGCGGCAGGGGGCTGGGTAGCGGCGGCTTTGCGCAGCTCAGCGATTAACTCCTGCCGCGAGTCTGGATTATCCAGCACGTCAGCTAATGCCGCCCAGGCGGCTTTTTTTTGTTCGAGGTCAGGCTCGCTGGCTGTGCTTTTGTCGGTTGTCGCCGCCGGAATGCCGGGCAATGACGCCGCCGACAGCGGCGAAATCCACAGCGCAGCGAGCAACAGTAGGATCCACGGCATGGGCGCCTCCATTGCATCTCAAACTGCTAAGTATAGAAGGGGTCAGAGGAGAAGGAGCGGTGGGATGAATCTGGAAAGCGGCTCTCCCCTTACCGGGGAGAGCCGGGCGCATCAGGCTACGTGCTGTAAAAACTCGCGCAGACGCGGGCTTGGCGGGTTCTTCACCAGAACCTGCGGGTCGCCGTCTTCGGCGATGCGGCCTTTATCGATGAAGATCAGCCGTGATGCCACTTTTTCAGCAAAGCCGATTTCGTGGGTTACGATGACCATCGTCATGCCTTCCTCGGCCAGGTCCTGCATGACTTTCAGCACTTCATGGCGTAGTTCCGGGTCAAGTGCCGAAGTCGGCTCATCAAACAGCATCATTTTCGGTTTCACCGCCAGCGCACGGGCAATGGCGACTCGCTGCTGCTGGCCGCCGGAGAGTTCGGATGGATAGTGGTGCGCGCGTTCTGCGAGACCCACCTTCGCCAGCAGCTCTTTCGCCAGCGTTTCCGCCGCCGCTTTCGACGCGCCGCGCACGCGCTGCGGGCCGAACATCACGTTCTCCAGCGCCGTCAGGTGCGGGAACAGATAGAACTGCTGGAATACCATTCCGGCTTCCTGGCGAATTAAGCGCTCGTCAACTTTCGGGTCGTTCACCTTCAGGCCATCGACGATAAGATCGCCGCTGGTGATCTCTTCCAGTTTATTGATGCAGCGCAGCAGCGTGGATTTACCGGAGCCGGACGGCCCGATGATCACGACCACTTCGCCTTTGTTGATCTTCAGATCGATATCGTGCAGCACTTTAGTCGGGCCAAAGTGTTTGGAAACGTTTTTAAATTCAATCACAGGATTTTCATCCTTCTTTCAAGACGACGCAGAATGAAGCTCAACACCAGGGTGATGATCAGATAAATGACGGCAACGGCGCTCCAGATTTCCAGTGCGCGGAAGTTACCGGCAATAATTTCCTGGCCCTGGCGGGTCAGTTCGGCGACGCCGATAACGATAAACAGCGACGTATCTTTGATACTGATAATCCATTGGTTACCGAGCGGCGGCAGCATACGGCGCAGCGCCAGCGGCAGGATCACGTGGCGGATGGTCTCGCGGCGGGAGAGTCCCAGCGCCAGACCCGCTTCGCGGAAACCTTTATGGATGGACAGCACCGCGCCGCGGGTGATTTCCGCGATATAGGCCCCGGAGTTGATCATGATGGTCACCACCGCGGCGGTGAACGGGTCGATGCGTAAGTCGCTAAACGCCATCGGCAGCGCGAAGTAAATGAACATCACCTGCACCACAATAGGCGTGCCGCGGATGATTTCAATAAATACCAGCGCGATGTGGTTGGCTATCCAGCCGCCGAAACAGCGGGCGAAACCGGCCACCAGACCGATGATAAGGCCGCCAACCAGGCCGAGGACCGAAATCCACAGCGTCATTTTGGCGCCTTCCAGCAAAATAGGAATGGCGGGCCAGATGGCACTCCAGTCAAACTGCATAATGTGTTCCTGTTACTGTTACCGTGTCGAAAGCAGAGAAAGCCTCTGCGAATACGGCGCCGGGCAAAGAGACCCTGGCGCCGTGGAGCCCGCGGCGGATTGGCCGCGGGAAGTCGTCCTGATTATTATTTTGGTTCAGTACCGAACCATTTTTTGTAAATTTCGTTGTAGGTGCCGTTTTCACGCAGCGTTTTCAGCGCGCCGTTCACTTTTTCGCGCAGTTCGTCGCTGCCTTTCGGGAAGGCGATACCGTAGCTTTGCGCTTCCAGCGATTCGCCTACCGCTTTGAACTTGCCCTGACCGGCAGTTTTAATGAAGTACAGGATGTTTGGCGTGTCGTGCAGTACCGCGTCAGCGCGGCCGGTGCCCAGTTCCATATAAGCGTTATCAATGTTCGGGAACTGGCGCAGATCTTTGGTTTTGATGTTGGCTTTCGCATAATCAACGGAGCCGGTGCCGCTCTTCACGGCGACCACTTTGCCGTTCAGATCTTTCACATCTTTAATGTCATTGTTTTTCGCGTTCACCATCACCAGCAGGCCGCTTTTGTAGTAGCCGTCGGAGAAGTCGATTGCTTTTTTACGCTCGTCGGTGATGGTGATCCCCGCCAGCGCCAGATCGATGTTTTTGGTCTGCAGCGCGGGAATGATGCCGCTGAAGTCCATTGGTTTCAGGGTGTAGTCCAGTTTCAGCTCTTTAGCGACCGCGGCCCACAGGTCAATATCGAAGCCGACGTATTTATCACCTTGCTTAAATTCAAACGGAACAAACGCCGTATCGGTGGCGACTACCAGTTTTTTATCTGCGGCGTGAGACGAAACCGCAAAAGCCAGGGTCAGTGCAGCCAGTGACACTTTTAATACAGACTTCATAGTATTTCCTTTTTTATCCACGGGACGAGCCCCTGCGAGAACGTGTAGCCTAATGAAAAAATCGTGCCAGTTTTACAAGCTATTGTTTTTCAACAGGAGCTTTCATATTGCTTGCACAATTTCGGTTACTCGATACAGCAAACGCACCGTGACGGGGCATCATTTTGGTGCAATATAAACGTAGCGAATAACCAGAGCATTTTTAACGCAAACCCTGATGGGAAAACAATCTTGCTGTAACGATTGTGTGAGGTGATTATTACAATTGTTTTACTTTAGTACGTATTGTGTACATACATATGCACCAAAAGTGGGCGAGCTAAGCGATTGCGGGGGGGAGCGTGGGAGAAAAGGAAAAAGCCGCCAGCGGGCGCTGACGGCGGTAGACGCTTATTCGATATTCGCTTCGATGAACCACAGGAATTTATCCAGGTCGCGGGAAGCCGCGGTAAAGATATCGGCGGTGTCTTCATCTTTCGCTTCGCTGATCGCTTTACGCACATCATTGGCCACGATGGCGTAACGGTCCGCCAGCTCTTTCAGGTGTTCCTGAACGGAGTGAATATCCAGCGGGTAGCTTTTCAGCGGGCTTTTGCTGTTGATGACCTGAGTGGTGCCCAGTGCGACGCCGCCCAGTTGAACGGCACGTTCAGCCATCGTATCAAGGTGATCGGTGAGCGCAGTGCGGAAACCATCCAGCATTTCATGGACAGCAATAAAGTTGGCACCGCGCATATTCCAGTGGGCCTGCTTGGTGATCAGAGACAGGTCGATGAACTGGATCACCTGGCGATTCAGCAGCTCAATAGTCGCTTTCTTCTCATTGTCTGCCACATCGTTACGGGTGTAGAGCAGGTTAGACGCTTTAGTTTTAACCAGTTTTGCGGTACTCATAGTTTCATATCCTCTTGATATTGATACTCGTCATACTTCAAATTTGAATTATGTAGAGCGTTTGTCCCAAATGACTTCGGGACTAATTATAGCAAGGGATATCGGGTATGAGGCATCGGCTGTCCATATCAGTTTGATAGCACAGAGTTGTTGGCTATTTAAAAAAACATTTTAATTCAATTTGTTAGCATGAGACGGCTGGCCCGATACCGTCACGGGCCAGTGCGGTAACAAAATCTTAATTTATATCGACTTTCTCGATTTTGCTTTGCCGCTGCATGGTCAGCGTGGAACCCATTGAGGCAACGATAATGGCCCCTAATGCCAGAGTTTGCGTCAGGGTTAGCGTCTCGCCGAGGAACACCATTCCCGACAGCGCCGCCAGAGCCGGCTCCATGCTCATCAGCGTGCCGAAGGTACGGGTGGGCATCCGGGTCAGGGCGATCATTTCCAGCGAATAGGGTAGGGCGGTGGAGAGAATGGCGATGCCAAGCCCCAGCGGCAGCAACGACCATTGCAGCAGCGTATCGCTGGCCTGGACGACGCCGATGGGCACAAAAATTACCGCCGCGATGAGCGAGCCCATGGCCACCGTCGCCGGGCCAT
This sequence comes from Klebsiella sp. CN_Kp088, assembly GCF_040064335.1. NCBI lineage: Bacteria > Pseudomonadati > Pseudomonadota > Gammaproteobacteria > Enterobacterales > Enterobacteriaceae > Klebsiella > Klebsiella sp. CN_Kp088. The sequence continues at coordinate 72,785 of NZ_JBEAIQ010000016.1, forward strand.
GTTCTTCACCCGCGCGCTGGCCGGTAAGAATATAGACCGCCCAGAATGCGCCGGCGCCGAGCGCGAACAGCGCGCCGACTAAATCCACTTCCCCTACGTTTTGCCCAAGCGGCAGCAGGAACCACAGCCCGAGCACCGCCAGCGCCACCCAGACGAAATCAAGCGGGCGGCGTGAACCGAAGAGCGCCACCGCCAGCGGCCCGGTGAACTCCAGCGCGACCGCGACGCCAAGCGGGATCCGCTGAAGCGATAAATAGAAGAGATAGTTCATCGCCCCTAGCGCCACGCCGTAAAAGAACAGCGGTAGCCGCTGCTGCGGGGCAAAGCGCAGTCGCCACGGCTTAAAAATAACGACTAAAATTAAAGTGCCGAGCGTCAGGCGTAGAGCGGTGACTCCCGGTGCGCCAATCAACGGGAAGAGCGATTTCGCCAGAGATGCGCCGCTCTGAATGGAGACCATGGCGATCAAAATAACCAGTATCGGCAACCACGCCGGAACTTTACGGGACGAGCCGGGCATCCTTTCTCCTGTCAGGGTTTGTCAAAAGAGGTAAAGGTTCCAGTGTACTGGAATAACCGCTTAACGGTTTAGCGATTGTTGAAAAAAGAGGGTGGAAAAACAGTACAATGGCGTAAAATGCGTAGGGGAATGCCTTCGCGACTAAGAATAATCTGGATGCACAGCGCTTACGGCTGGTAAACGTTAAGCACTTTTTGCGCGAAAAGTGTTTGATTTCCAGATTGTTACGAAATCGTGGAAACTTTTGCTTACATGAAAAAGTATGTTAGACAATGTAAAGTCAAAAGAGTTTCCCAAAAGTTTTTGATATATTTAAGACTTAGGACTTATTAGAAACACATTTGAGGTGGTTATGAATAAAATTGCACGTCTTTCAGCACTGGCCGTTGTTCTGGCTGCATCCGTAGGTACTACTGCTTTCGCTGCAACTTCTACCGTTACCGGTGGTTACGCTCAGAGCGACATGCAGGGTAAAGCTAACAAAGCAGGCGGTTTCAACCTTAAGTACCGTTACGAGCAAGATAACAACCCGCTGGGCGTTATCGGTTCCTTCACCTACACCGAAAAAGACAACACCAGCAACGGTACTTACAACAAAGGTCAGTACTACGGCATCACCGCTGGTCCGGCTTACCGTCTGAACGACTGGGCGAGCATCTACGGCGTAATCGGTGTTGGCTACGGTAAGTTCCAGAACAACAACTTCCCGAACCACAAATCCGACATGAGCGACTACGGTTTCTCTTACGGCGCTGGTATGCAGTTCAACCCGATCGAAAACGTTGCCCTGGACTTCTCCTACGAGCAGTCTCGCATTCGTAACGTTGACGTCGGCACCTGGATTGCTGGCGTAGGTTACCGCTTCTAATCACTTCGGTGATATAAAAAATCCGCCTCAAGGGGCGGATTTTTTTTGTCTGTGATTCGGCGATACCGTTTAGTTGACGGTAAACTCGTCGCTGCCCAGATGGTTGTAGTCCACCTTCTGTAACTGGAAATTGGTGATATACACCGGTCCGGCTTTCTGTTCCGAGATAAAGCGATAGCGTGGGGTAATTTCCTGTGCGCTGATGCCGGTCCACTGCGAGAAGAAGCTGAGGAAATCATTCGCCGAGCGGCGGGCTTTAATCATCTTATGCGCTTTATCGTCGCTGGAGAGCACCATAAACGGTACCTGGAAGTTCTGCTGATATTTGTCATCATGGGCGAGATACTGCACCGCCTTACCGCGTTCTTTAAATGCCAGACCGTGATCGGAAAAATAGGTGAGCGAGAAAGAGCTGCCGGAATTCTGTAGCTGGCCGTAGAGTTTCGCCAACAGCGCGTCGGTTTGCGTCACGCTGTAGAGATAGCATGAGGTCTCCTTTGACTGCACAAAGGTGGTGTACTTGCCTTTGGTACGATCGCAGGCCTGCGGGTGCGAGCCCATAATATGCAATACGATCAACTGCGGCTGGCTGCGCTCGACTGATAAGACCTGCTCGGTCAGTTTCAGCAACTGCTCATCCTGCGTATTTTTATTGGCTTCAAAATCCCCATTTTTCAGGAACTGCACCTCATCGGCGCGTTTGGCGATGCTGGCGATGGCGGTGTCGTATTCACCAATTTGCCCTTGATTGGAGAACCACCAGGTTTGGAAGCCCGCGCGGTTGGCGAGGGTGACGAAGTTATCCTGATACTGGGGTTTACCGTCTACCACCCGATTGAGGGTCAGGCCCAGCGATTTCTGCGTGGAGCCGCTGGCGGCGACGTAGTTTTTAAACAGATAGCCGTTGACCGAACTGGCGAACGGCGTGTTGTCCCAGTGGCCGCCGAAAGCGCCAAGCGCATCGCGGCGCGCGCTCTCACCAATCACCACGACATAGAGATGGTACTTCGGCTTCACCGCCAGCACGTGCCAGCTATCTTTCATGTTCGCCAACTGCGCCATCCGCGCCTGTTCATCCAGCACTTCATTGTTATTAACGATCACGTCTTTTACGAAGCGCACGGCGGGATAACCGCTATCAATGACTTTAAAGACGCCGCCCCAGGCCAGATTCTGCACAGGTTGCAGGAAGAAGATACCGATGCTAAACAGCAACCCCAGATATTCCACTTTGCCAAGGCGCGCGGGCGGCTGTGGTTTCCGCCGTACGGCAATGACGCCGAGGGCGAAGATAAATACCGCCAGCAAATAGTTGTACCACGGGAAAATAGTGAGAATTTCCGTCGACTCTTCCACGTTGGTGGCGTGCAGCGCCAGCAACGTATTGAAGTTTGGCGCGCCGTAAGCCTGGCCGAAGGGATAGTACATCGCGGCCAGCAGGGAATAGAGGCCAACTATCCCTTTTTGTACCCGCGGAAAGGTGCGCCAAAGCAGATGGAGTACACAGGTAAACGCAACGGTATAGAGCAAGCTAAATTCATACCCAAGCGCCAGATTTATCAACAGCGACTGTAAAAAGTAGAATCCTGTCCACGGGTTCAGGGCCAGTCTGCGGGCGGCCAGCGTTTCTTTCAGAGTGACATTCATAATTCGTAATCAACAAGACGCCATGTTCGTCCCCTGGCATCAAGGGGGTAAAACCTGCTGGACAGTGCGTGAAGAGGGTCTCTGCGAGCCGCAGTAGTGGCAGGGCTGACAAACGATAGGGCCTGCGAATGGTAAGGTCAACTATTCATAACAGATTGTTTTGCGAGAAAGCTTACAAAACTTGAAAAAAGCGCTGAAAGGCGAGGCAACCGGGTAGGTTAACGGGGAAAAATGACAAAAAAATGAAGCGGCGTACCGCGACGCCGCGTTAGTGGTTAGGTTTATCCTGCTGCGGTTTGCCGTTGATCATGTCGCACAGCATGCCGATCAGCATTAAGCGTACTTTAAAGGGTGAATGGCTAAACACGTTTAAGCACCTCTTGAATTCGTTCATGGTTATTCCTCCTGCGTTTTCGCGCCGTCAAATCCGTGATGGCTGTTTGCATTACATACAGATATAGCACAGGCTATATTTTATAGCTATGGCTAAAATGTTATTTTTTTGTGCTACGGGCGCAATCCATTACAATGTGGATCCTTTTATATGATGCTTGACGCGTCACACCAACGAGGAAGCACAATGAACCGTCGCGCAGGTAAGCCCATAACTAAAAAAGTGACGCAGCTGGTTAATGTCGAAGAACACGTAGAGGGGTTTCGTCAGGTGCGCGAAGCGCATCGTCGCGAGCTGATAGATGACTATGTGGAGCTGATCTCCGATCTGATCAACGAAGTGGGCGAAGCGCGCCAGGTGGATATGGCTGCGCGTCTTGGCGTTTCGCAACCGACGGTGGCGAAAATGCTTAAACGTCTGGCGAGCGTCGGCTTGATCGAACAGATCCCCTGGCGCGGGATCTTCTTAACCCCGGAAGGGGAAAAACTAGCCCATGAAAGTCGTGAGCGTCATCAGATTGTGGAAAACTTTCTGCTGGCGATTGGCGTGAGTCCGGAGATTGCCCGCCGCGACGCCGAGGGAATGGAACACCACGTTAGCGAAGAGACGCTGGCGCAATTTAAGCTGTTTACCCAGAGATTACACGCAGAATGAATCTCCCCCTTGTGCAGTCGCTCGCTCGCGACCGTTTCCTGCATCTTTTGTTACTTATCGCCGTTATCCTTAGCCTGTTTGTTCCTTTCGCGCCTCAGCGCTGGGGGCAGGCTATCGACTGGCACACGATCATCACCCTTAGTGGGCTAATGCTGCTGACCAAAGGGATTGAACTGAGCGGTTATTTTGATGTGCTGGGGCGCAAAATGGCGCGCCGTTTCGTCACCGAACGCCAACTGGCCATCTTCATGGTGCTGGCTGCCGCGCTGCTTTCCACTTTTTTGACCAACGACGTCGCGCTGTTCATTGTCGTTCCCCTCACGTTAACACTGAAAAAATGGTGCGCCATCCCGGTGAACCGGCTGATTATTTTTGAAGCACTGGCGGTTAACGCCGGCTCTTTATTAACGCCCATCGGCAATCCGCAGAATATTTTACTGTGGGGCCGCTCCGGGCTATCGTTTCTTGCCTTTATCGGCCAGATGCTGCCGCTGGCGGCGGCGATGATGATCACGCTATTGGTGCTGTGTTGGTTCTGTTTCCCCGCCGCTCGGCTCAATTATCAAAGTAGCGACAAAGCGCCGGAGTGGCGGCCGAGGCTGGTGTGGAGCTGCCTCGCTTTCTACCTTATCTTTCTGGCGGCGCTGGAGATGAAGCAGGAACTCTGGGGACTGTCGATCATTGCCGTCGGGTTCCTGCTGCTGGCGCGAGCGGTGATTATCAACGTCGACTGGTCGCTGCTGCTGGTGTTTATGGCGATGTTTATCGACGTTCATCTGCTGACGCAGTTGCCGGTGCTGCAGCAGTGGCTGAACGACGTCGGCCAGCTCTCGCATGGCGGGCTATGGCTGACGGCAATTGGCCTGTCGCAGTTTATCAGCAACGTGCCGTCGACTATTTTGCTGCTCAATTACGTGCCGCCAACGATGCTGTTAGCCTGGGCGGTGAACGTCGGCGGCTTTGGACTGCTGCCCGGATCGCTGGCGAACCTGATTGCGCTGCGGATGGCCGGCGACCGCCGGATCTGGTGGCGTTTTCATCTTTATTCCATTCCGCTGCTGATCTGGGCGGCGCTCACTGGTTACGCCATGCTCGCGCTGTGGCGCTGATTTTCAGAGGATTGGGCAAGAAACGGGCAGGAACACCCCATTCGCGATGACGACGCTCGGGCTATAACTATCTGGCTGACGTTAATCATCCGAATGAGGAGACTGCTATGCGTTATCAAAAACTGGGAAATACCGGCCTGTTTGTCTCTGAGCTGTGCCTTGGCACCATGACCTTCGGCGGCGAAGAGGGGATGTGGGGAAAAATCGGCCAGCTGCGCCAGGCGGAAGCCGAACAGCTGGTGGGCAGCGCGCTGGATGCGGGCATCAACTTCATCGATACCGCCAACGTTTATTCAGAAGGACGCTCGGAGGAGATCACCGGCCAGGCGTTAAAGAATCTGAAGATACCGCGTGAAAACGTGGTGGTGGCGACCAAAGTGTTCGGCGAAACCGGCACCGCTGGGGTGAACTCGCGCGGCAGCTCACGCTACCACATTATGGGCAGCGTGAAAGAGAGCCTGCGCCGCCTGCAGCTCGATCATATCGATCTCTATCAATTACACGGTTTCGATCCGGCGACGCCTATTGAAGAGACGCTGTCGGCGCTGGACACCCTGGTGCAGCAGGGGCATGTGCGCTATATCGGTGTTTCTAACTGGGCGGCATGGCAAATCGCCAAAGCGCTGGGCATCGCGGAACGCCTCGGGCTCTCGCGCTTTGCTTCTCTGCAGGCTTACTACACGATTGCCGGGCGTGAGCTGGAACGCGAACTGGTGCCGATGATGCAAAGCGAAGGTCTCGGCCTGATGGTCTGGAGCCCGCTAGCGGGCGGTCTGCTGAGCGGTAAATATCGCCGCGATGGTCAGGCGGAAGCGGGCGGTCGTCGACTGGAGTTCGATTTCCCGCCGGTGAATAAAGATCGCGCCTTTGACTGCATTGACGTTATGCAGGTGATAGCCGAAGCGAAAGGGGTCTCGGTGGCGCAGATTGCGCTGGCGTGGTTACTGCATCAGCCGGCGGTCACCAGCGTTATTATTGGCGCCAAACGGGCCGAGCAGTTGCAGGATAACATTGCCGCCACCGCTATTCGCCTGAGTGAAGATGAGCTGCGCCAGCTTGACGCGGTCAGCGCGCTGCCGCGCGAGTATCCGGGTTGGATGCTGGAGCGCCAGGGGGAATATCGCCGTAAGCAGCTTGACGCGCAGTAACGCTGTTTTTTCGTGCTTATAAAGATCGCCGCTTGCGGCGATCTTTTTTGTTTGTATGGCTCACAGAAAACGATCCTGCTTTTGCTTCGGCAGTGGTTTTTTTGTATATGACTAGTCATAACATTTAAATGACTAGTCATATACAGAGGCGAACCATGAAAGACAAACTACCGGCCAATTTTTTATGGGGTAATTCGGTCTCCAGCATGCAGACCGAAGGGGCGTGGAATGAGGGGGGGAAGGGGATGTCGGTGTACGATATCCGTGAACCGTCGGAGTTCGCCTCGGACTGGAAGGTAGCGACTGACTCCTACCATCGCTTCCACGAAGATTTTGATTTAATGCAGGATCTGGGCATGAACTGCTATCGCTTCCAGATTGCCTGGAGCCGCGTCTGTCCGCAGGGAGATGGCGAGTTTAATGAAGAGGGGATTGCGTTCTACCATCAGTTTATTGATGAGCTCATTGCCCGCGGTATTGAACCGATGATCTGCCTCTATCACTTCGATATGCCCTTGTCGCTGGCGGAGCGCTATAACGGTTTTACCGATCGCCGGGTAATGGACGCTTTTATCCGCTATGGCCAGAAGATGATCGACTGCTACGGCGATAAGGTGAAGTACTGGCTGACCTTCAACGAACAGAATCTTTACCATTCGCCGGAGGCTTTTCTGATCACCGGCTATCTGCGTGGCGATAAAACGTTGCGCGAACTCTACCAGATCCAGCACCACGTGATGATGGCGCACGTCCATCTCACCGACTATCTGCATCAGGCCAAACCGCAGTGTCTGATGGGCGGAATGCTGGCCCATGCGCTGGTCTATCCGGCAACCTGTAAGCCGCGCGATATTCTGTGCGCCCAGCAACTGGACGAGTTTTTAAATCAGAACCTGCTGCGCGCGTACGCGGGCGAGGGCTATAGTCCGGAAGTGATGCATTTTGTCGCCCGTGAAGGTTTTGACGATATCTATCGCCCTGAAGATATCGCGTTGATGGCGAGGGTGAAGGTCGACTATCTGGCATTCAGCTACTACGCCAGCCGCACGCTCAATAGCGACGCGATTCCGCCAGGTACGGCGGTGAACAACTATATGTTGTTCGGTAATCAGGACAATCCATACCTGAAAGCGACGGAATGGAACTGGCAGATCGATCCGCTGGGATTCCGCACGATCATTACCCGCTATTACAACGACTGGCGGCTGCCGGTCTTCCCAATTGAAAACGGGATTGGGGTGATCGAATCCTGGGACGGCGAAAATCAGGTCGCCGATGATTACCGCATTGCCTACCACCGTGACCACATTAACGCCATGAAAGCGGCAATGTTTGAAGACGGGGCGCAGGTGATAGGCTATCTCGGCTGGGGATTAATCGATATCCTTAGCTCGCAGGGCGACATGCGTAAACGCTACGGCGTGGTGTACGTCAATCGTGAAAACCACGATCTCAAGGATCTTAAGCGGGTACCGAAGAAAAGCTACGCGTGGTTGAAGCGGGTTATCCACAGTAATGGCGAAGAGATGTAACGGCGAGCGGGCGGTGTATGCTGCCCCCCAGCCCCTCACAAAATAGTAAAGGATCGGAGAATGACGGCGAAGTATCTTAATATCGCGCGGGAAATAAAAAAGCGGATCATTAGCCAGCAGTATCCTGCCAGCGCGCCGTTACCTGACCAGTTTGCGCTGGCGGCAGAGTTCAATACCAGCCGGATGACGATCCAGCAGGCAATGCGTCAGCTGATTGTCGAGGGGCTTATCTACACCCGCAAAGGGCAGGGTACCTTTGTGCGGAAAAATTTCCTCCAGCTATCGCAGTGGGAACTGCCCGGCAGCGACTATTTCGGCGCCACCAAAACCTGGGAGCATCTCGGCGAGGTGCAAAGCGAAGTCGTGCGCTTTGAACTGCGTTTTCCCAGCGAGAAGGAACAGAGTTCGCTGCTGATCGACGCCGATGCGCCGGTGTATGACTTTGTCCGCCTGCGGTTGCTTAACGGCGAGCCGATTTCGCTGGATTTAACGGTAATGCCGGTGGCGCTGGTGCCGGGGCTCAATAAAAGCCATCTACAAAGCTCGGTGTTTCGTTACGTGCAGGAGACGCTGGGGCTGAAGCTGATGGGGTCTTATCGGGTGGTACGGGCGATGAAGCCGGATGAGCTGGATAAATTACATCTTAACTGCGAGCCGACCGACCCGGTGCTGGAGGTTGAGCAGGTTATCTATCTGGAAGACGGTACGCCGCTGGAGTACGCGCACTGTCACTACCGCTACGATCATGGCGGGGTCATTCTGGTCAATAACGGCTAACCGGGAGAGCTCCCTGCTGGCGCAGCGCTTAGCAGATGCAGATAAAAAAACGGCGGGCACCAGGCCCGCCGTTTTCATGTGCTAGCTGAACTTAGTTCAGGCGCACCGGCATCCCTGAACGGTTCTGGATCGCCTGATCCATTACGCTCTGGTCAACGTCAGGCTGGCTGGTCACCGACTGCACGGCCTGAGTCAGGCTGATAGGCACGATTTCGCCGCCTTTGAACTGCGCTTCGGTGGTCGACAGCGGGTTGTGTACTTCGACGTAGCGGCTGCCATCCGGTTCGGTGGTGGCTTTTACCGGCTCATCGATAAACTGCACGCGGGTGCCGACCGGCACGTTCTCAAACAGGAATTTGATGTCTTCGTTACGCAGACGCACGCAGCCGTGGCTCACGCGCAGGCCGATACCAAAGTTGGCGTTGGTACCGTGGATGGCGTACAGACGACCGATATACAGCGCGTACAGGCCCATCGGGTTATCCGGGCCTGCTGGTACGACTGCCGGCAGCGGGTTACCTTCCGCGGCGTATTCGGCGTGCATTTTCGCCGTCGGGGTCCAGGTCGGGCCCGCTTTCTTACGCTCAACTTTGGTCGTCCAGTTGATCGGCGTATCTTTACCCAACTGGCCGATACCGATCGGCAGTACGATCACGGTATTGGTGCCTTTCGGGTAGTAGTACAGACGCATCTCGGCGCTGTTGATGACGATGCCTTCATGCACGGTGTCCGGCAGAATCAGCTGTTGCGGAATATTCAGCACGGTACCGCCTTTTGGCAGGTAGGTATCCACGCCCGGGTTCGCTTCCAACATGTTGGACAGACCCATCTGATATTTGGCAGCGAAATATTCCAACGGCTGTTTATTATCGTCTGGAATAGTGATGACCTGGTTCTGGCCAATCAGACGGCTGCCGTCGGTTGGCAGAGGATAGGTAACAGCTGAAGCTGTGTTGCAAAAGCCCACGATGGCGAAGGCTGCCGCTAAGAGTGTCGATAATTTCATATTCTTCATGTCGTGCGCGGTGTCAACGCCACACGGGCCTTGTTAGATATTCAGATAGTAGATGGGAGCGCATTATATGTGCTTTCCGATAAACAGGTAAATCAGATGTGTACGAAATCACAATTTTTTCCTGTTGCTACTAGTGTAGTGCGCAACGCGCCGCTTTCACGGCGAATCGTCTGGTTAATGAAACGTGGATTAATCTTCCAGCAGCCGCGACTGCAATGCTTCACGCGCCTGCGGCGTCAGGCGGTATTCCTGTTCCAGCCAGCGGTCGACATGACCGTAATGCTGTTCAATGCTGGACAACGCGGTCGCCAGATATGACTCCTGGACGGTCATGATGGCGGCGAGATTTTTACGCCCGTGCTCATTAAGGCCTTCGCCGAAGGTGTCGAGCAGGAATCCTTCGACCTGCGCCAGCATCCCCTGGGTCAGCAGATACTCTTCCATGACCGTATTGCTATCACAGCCGAGCGCGAACAGCGTCAGGGCGCAGCCGACGCCGGTGCGGTCTTTACCGACGGCGCAGTGCTGCAGCAGGGCGCCGTCAAAAGGCTCCATTAGCCATTGCGTCAACTGGCGATAGGCGGCGTTATTAAACGGTAACTGGCGGTAGAGCTGTAGCATAAACTGCTCGCCGTCCATGGTGTTGAGGGTCGCGGCGTTAAACTCGGTGACTTTCGCATTGACGCTGCTGGAAAGCGGATTGGCCGGGGCGTTGAGGTAAAAGGCTTCGCTATTCAGCCGATCGGGGCTGCGATTGACCTCTGTCGGATCGCGATAATCCAGCACCCGGCTCAGCGGAATGGCGCTGAGATGATTGAGATCCTCCGGCGTCATGTTGTGCAGCGAGCCTGAGCGCAGCAGTTTGCCTGAACGTACGCGCCGGCCGTCGGCCGCGCGTTGACCGCCGAGGTCGCGAAAGTTGATGCCGCCTTGAAGCGAGATAAATGCAGGATGGCTGGTGCGGGTGGTCATAAATTCCCTCTGAATTGCGGATAATTATTATGTCTTAGCAATCGGTCATTTTGCGGTAAAACCCTGACCATAGCATAGTTATTGGCGGGCTTTTTACCGCAAGCCGTGAAAAGTGAACCATTTGCTGGCATAATGTCTGGTTCATCACATCCCTAATTCTCTATTTTCAGGATATCCTCGTGCTAGTATCCAGCAACGTCACCATGCAGTTTGGCAGTAAGCCGCTGTTTGAAAACATCTCCGTCAAATTTGGCGGCGGCAACCGCTACGGCCTGATTGGCGCCAACGGCAGCGGCAAATCCACGTTTATGAAGATCCTCGGCGGCGATCTTGAGCCGACGCTGGGCAACGTATCTCTCGACCCGAACGAGCGCATCGGTAAGCTGCGCCAGGATCAGTTCGCCTTCGAAGAGTTCACCGTGCTGGATACGGTTATCATGGGCCACGGCGAGCTGTGGGAAGTGAAGCAAGAGCGCGATCGCATCTACGCGCTGCCGGAAATGAGCGAGGAAGACGGCTATAAAGTGGCCGACCTGGAAGTAAAATACGGCGAGATGGACGGCTATTCCGCCGAAGCGCGCGCCGGTGAACTGCTGCTCGGCGTCGGTATTCCGGTGGAGCAACATTACGGCCCGATGAGCGAAGTCGCGCCGGGCTGGAAACTGCGTGTCCTGCTGGCGCAGGCGCTGTTCTCCAATCCGGATATCCTGCTGCTCGATGAACCGACGAACAACCTCGATATCGATACTATTCGCTGGCTGGAGCAGGTGCTGAACGAACGCGACAGCACCATGATCATCATTTCGCACGACCGTCACTTCCTGAACATGGTTTGTACTCATATGGCGGATCTCGATTACGGCGAACTGCGCGTGTATCCGGGCAACTATGACGAATATATGACCGCGGCGACCCAGGCGCGTGAGCGTCTGCTGGCCGATAACGCCAAGAAGAAAGCGCAAATTGCCGACCTGCAGGCCTTTGTTAGCCGCTTTAGCGCCAACGCTTCAAAATCGCGTCAGGCGACCTCTCGCGCCCGTCAGATAGATAAAATTAAGCTGGATGAGGTGAAAGCCTCCAGCCGTCAGAACCCGTTCATTCGCTTCGAACAGGATAAGAAACTGTTCCGTAACGCGCTGGAAGTGGAAGCGCTGGCGAAAGGCTTTGATAACGGCCCGCTGTTCAAAGGGGTTAATCTGCTGCTGGAAGTTGGCGAAAAGCTGGCGGTACTGGGGACCAACGGCGTCGGTAAATCAACGATGCTGAAAACCCTGGTCGGCGAACTGGAAGCGGATAACGGTACCGTCAAGTGGTCGGAAAACGCCCGTATCGGCTACTACGCTCAGGATCATGCCGAAGATTTCGAGAACGACCTGACGGTCTTTGACTGGATGAGCCAGTGGAAACAGGAAGGCGATGACGAGCAGGCGGTACGCAGTATCCTCGGTCGTCTATTGTTTAGCCAGGACGATATCAAAAAGCCGGCGAAAGTCCTCTCCGGCGGCGAGAAAGGTCGCATGCTGTTCGGTAAGCTGATGATGCAGAAACCGAATATCCTGGTGATGGATGAACCGACTAACCACCTGGATATGGAATCGATCGAATCGCTGAACATGGCGCTGGAGATGTATCAGGGCACCCTGATTTTCGTTTCTCACGACCGTGAGTTCGTGAGTTCGCTGGCGACTCGCGTACTGGAGATCACCCCAGAACGCGTAATCGATTTCAGCGGCAACTACGAAGATTACCTGCGCAGTAAAGGTATCGAGTAATCCCTCTCCGTTACCCGGGTGGCGGCTACGCCTTACCCGGGCTACCCGCGGTGCCGTTTTTTTGTCGGGTGGCGGCTAACGCCTTACCCGACCTACCCCGGCATGTGATCTGTAGGCCCGCGCAAGTGCAGCGCTGCCGGGCAATAACCGCGGGTAAAGAACCGATTTTGCGCCGGATGGCGGCTGCGCCTTATCCGGCCTACGGTCCGTGCCATTGTGAGCTTAAGGTCTCTATCTTGTACCTATGGCTTCTGAAACTGTCCGTTACCCGGGCTACCAAACCGCACAGTGTTGTAGCCCCGGTAAGCGGTAGCGCCACCGGGGATTTCTAGACCACCAATACCGGCAGTTTCAGCCGGCCTATGGTCAGAGCCTCCACTCGGTCCCTTCGACGCCATTCACCAGCAGTTGGCGTTTTTCTCCCGCCGGTAATGACAGCTTCAGCGCTTTCCACGCTGGGCGATAGTTGCCGCGAGCGTCGAGCTTCAGGTTTATGCTGTTGGCGCTGCAGGTCATTTCCCACTCCAGCCATAGCGCATCACCCTCTTTATAGCCCCAGCTTTCGCCGTCGTCTTCAAACAGCAAACCGCGGGTTGAGCCGGTACCTTTCAGTGGGAACAACTGCAGTTCGCGACGATCGTCTTTTTGCGCATCGACGTGGCTGATACGTTCACTGAGCGGCAGACCGGCGCCGGCGCGGACCAGCAGCGGCAGTTTTTCCAGCGGTGCGTCCAGCGTCACCCACTGACCACCGGCGAACCACTGGTGGTTGTAAAAATCGTACCAGCCGTCCTGATTATCGGGCAGCCACAGCTGGCGCTGACGGGCGCCAGGCTCCACCACGCTTGCCACCAGCAGATCGCGCCCCAGCATGAAGTCATCACACTCGGCGAAGGTCTGGGTATCGTGCTGGTGGTCGAGGAAGGTCGGGCGCAGCATGGGTTCGTCATCGGCATGCGCCTGCCATAACAGGGTGTACAAATAGGGCAGCAGACGGTAGCGCAGCTCGATGGCAGAGCGGATCGCCGGGGTGATTTCCGGGTACATCCAGGGTTCATTGACCGTCTGGTCGTCATTCCACGAGTGAATGGTAAAGCGCGGATGCATCACGCCGTTTTGCACCCAGCGAACGAACAGTTCTGGCTCGGGTTTATCGCCGGAGAATCCGCCGACGTCATGGCCGACGTTAAACAAGCCGGAAAGACTCATCCCTAATCCCATACGGGTGTTATAGCGCAGCGTATCCCAGTTGGTGCGGTTGTCGCCGCTCCAGGTCTGTACGTAGCGCTGCATCCCGGCGCAGCCGGAGCGGGAGATCAGATACGGGCGCTTTTGCGGCGCAAAGCGTTGCTGCGCTTCCAGCGAGGCGCGCATCATTAACAGCGGCATCACCGGGCGAATATGCTTAATGGCGATTTCGCGGCCAAAGCCGTAGCAGCGCGCCTCGCCGTCCCACACCTCATACTCGTTATTATCGTTCCAGGTCGAATCGATACCCATCTCCAGTAGCTGGGTGGTCACGCCTTCCTGCCACCAGGTCACGGTGTGCGGGTTGGTGAAGTCGAGATGCGAACCTTCATCGTCCCAGAAGCTGGAACGCTCCGGCGCATCGGTTTGCGAATCGCGAATGAAGAGGCCGCGTTCCGCCACTTCGCCATAGCGTGGGTGATCCTGCAGCAGACACGGTTTGATATTGGCAGCCAGTTTCAGCCCGGCATCGTGGAACGACTGGCTCATCACTTTTGGCTGCGGCACCTTGTCGTAGTTCCAGTTAAAGACGTAGCGTTTGCCGTTGATTGAGGTATAGCCGGAAGAGAGCTGAAACGAATCACAGGGGATTGCATGCTGCTCGCACAGGCGGATAAAGTTCATCAGCTGATTTTGCGCATCAGGTGCGTCGGTATAGTGCATCGTCGAGCCGCTATAGCCGAGGCTCCATTTCGGCCCAAACAACGTTTTACCGGTCAGACGGACAAACGCTTTGGTCACATCCAGCACCTGCTTACCGGTAAACAGGTAATAATCGATGTCGCCGGCCTCCGCCTGCCAGCGGCGATAGGCGGTGTGGTAGTTGTCGATTTCATTGCCCAGATCCAGCCAGCAACTGCTCAGGTTGTCATAAAACAGGCCGTAGCTGATATCGCTGCGCTGCGTGATGGTAAACGGAATATGTTTATACAGCGGGTCGGTGCTGACGGCGTTGTAGCCCATGGCATCGAGGTTACGCATTTCGTAGCGTTTGCCGTTACGCTGCAGGTCACCGGCTTTTTCACCCAGCCCGTAGAAACGTTCATCTTTGCGGCGGCTAAGATAATGGGCGACGCCATCCCCGTGGGCGTTTGCCAGATAGGCGCTGGTTGGGCGGTCATTGGCGAGCGTCTGCCACTCACCGGCCTCGTCGCGATAGCTCCACTCCAGCCAAAGCGGCTGATGGACGGTAACGCGCAGCTGGCGGGTGGCGATGGTCAGCGTGTCATCCGCTTCGCTCATCTGCCAGGCCGGGAGGCTAAAACCGCTGAGGTCATCCCGCGCGCGGCCTTCCCACGGCACATCCTGCTGCGGGGCGATACTCCAGGTGCGATCCAGCGCCAGTTGGCCCTGGCGCTTCAGCAGGACGCGGAATAAATTCTCTTCCAGCACGTACAGACACAAAGTGTGCTGACCATCAACGGTCAATTCAACGTGATGCTCCAGCTGTTGCTGCAAACTCCAGTGTTTCAACGTCTTCATATTTTACATCCACTCTCAGGCGCGCTTGGCGCGACGTTCAGCAATAAATGCCACCAGGAAAACGGCGCCAATCAGGTCAAAGAAACCCATGGCGATAAACAGCGGGTTGAAGCCAATTTTGTCGGCGGTCACCCCGATTAATAATGAGAACAGGAAGCTGGCGATCCACGCCGCGGAGCCGCGCATACCGTTGACCGTGGCCATTTGTCCCTTGTCGAAAGACTCCACCACCAGCGCGCTGAGCATGCAGGAGATGATCTGATGGCCGAAACCGCCAATGGAGATCAGGATGATGGTGATATAGGGATCGCGGGTAATGGCCACCAGGGCCAGCGAGAGCATCAGAAACGCGCCGGTCACGGAACTGGCGATGACCGAATTGACTCGCGTACAGCCGAACCAACGGACGTACAGGCGGGTGAGATAACCGCTGACCACGCTGCCAAGATCGGCGGCGAGGAACGGCAGCCAGGCGAACATCGCTATCTGCTTAAGATCCATACCGTGCTCTTTCGCCAGGTACAGCGGCACCCAGAAGCTCAGTACCGCCCAGGCGGGCTCGGCCATAAAAGCGGGGATGGCGATACCGTAGAAACGTTTGTTCTTCGAGACGGTTTTTAGCGCGGTAAAAAAGGGTAGCTTCACCGGCGGCGCTTCGTTGTCCTGCTTGATGTACTCCAGCTCGCCTTTGCTGAGATTCGGGTGCTTTTCCGGGCTCTGATAGAACGCCCACCACAGCACTACCCACAGCAGCGCCAGCACGCCGGTAAACATAAACGCGCCCTGCCAGCCGAAGGAGGCGTGGGCGAAGTAGATGATAGGTGGCGCCAGCATTGCGCCGATAGAAAAGCCGACGCCAGCCCAGCCGGCGGCGATCGGCCGTTCGGATTTCGGGAACCACTCGCCGATGGTTTTAGCGTTAGCCGGGGTGGCGGCCGCCTCCGCGCCGCCCATAAAGAAGCGTAAAATAGCCAGATGCAGCCAGCTGCCTGCTCCGGCGTGCGCGATACAGGCTACCGCCCACAAGGTGGCGCAAACCATAAAGCCCAGCTTGAGCCCGATGACGTCGATAAGCCAGCCGCACAGCGGTTGGAAGATGGTATAAGCCAGCTGAAATGCGCCGACGATCCACGAATATTGCTCGGTGGTAATACCGAGAGTGGCTTTCAGTTCCGGGGCGATAATCCCCAGCGAGTTACGTGTGATGTAGTTGACGGTGACGCCAAGTAAAAACAGCACCAGCACCCACCAGCGCAGGTTTTTCACCACCCGGCGCGTTTTGCTGACTGCCATATCATTGTTGAGGCCTTGACTCATAGAACTCTCCACAAGACGTTGTAGGGGGAAATGACGCTTCAGCCGCTGAGTCGTCACGTAATAGTTCTAACTATTTGAATTATTTGTTTTTATTTCAATATCTATTGGTATAACTAGTATGGAAGATATTGGACCAATTCAAAATAAGGGAGAAAGACGGCGGGCAGTAGCGCTATTTATGCAAAATTTTTCATGAGATGACGTAGTTCTCATAATTTTCCGGAGTATTTGCTTGTTGGTCAGGGTTTGGCGACTATGAAAATTCTTTCATTTTTGAATTGGAGCTGGATCACAGAATGGATAAAAAGCTGCGAGTCGCCGAAATTGCCGCCCGCACCGGGCTGTCAGCCAGTACGGTTTCGCGCGTCTTAGCCGGAAAAGCGAATACCAGCGAAAAGGCCCGTCAGGCGGTATTGGCCTGCGCCCGCGAGCTGGGGGTGATGCAGGGATTGGCTGCCGGGCGGCTACTGCTCAACAACCTGCTGATTTTTGCTCCGCAACGGGCCTTCGACGAACGTTCAGATATTTTCTACTACCGCGTCATCCAGAGTATTAATAACGCGCTGGCGCCGCATGAAGTACGTCTGCGCTATTGCGCGCTGGAAGAAAACGACAGCGACGCCAATCTGTTTCTGGCCCGCATGAACGAGACCGACACCCAGGCGGCGGTATTGCTGGGTATCGACGATCGGCATATCCACGCGCTGGCGGCGGATCTTGGCAAACCTTGCGTATTAATTAACTGCCGGGATGAAGGGATGCGGCTTCCTTCTATTGCGCCTGACCATCGGCTGATTGGCCAGTGCGCCGCTCGTTATCTGTTTGATATGGGCCATCAGGCGGTAATGAACGTGATGTGCCTGCGCCGCTATACCATGGAGCTACGGCTGGTGGGTATCAAGGAGGCGTGGCGCGCGCGCAACCTGCGATTTACCGGTAGCCGCGACCTGATTAGCGTCGCCAACTTTAGCGCCAGAGAAACGGAAGAGCAGGTCGGGGCCTGGCTCGATGCTTTACAGGGGCGCCCGATGCCGACGGCGTTTCTGGTGGGCGGCGATTTTATGGCCGCCGGTACCGTCAGCGCGCTGCAAAAACGAGGCCTGCGGGTGCCGCAGGATGTCTCGGTGATGAGTATCGACGGTTTTAATCTGGCGGCGATTCAGGACGTGCCGCTAACGGCGATTCATGTGCCGCGGGATGAGCTCGGCAGCGAGGCGGTGCATCTTTTGCAGCAGCGTCTGCTGCGCCCGGAAGCGCCGCACGGCTCGCTACTGCTGCACGGCGCCCTGGTGGTACGCGATTCGGTGCGGCGGATCCGGCCAGGCAAGAGCCATACCGCCGTAGAACAGCAAGGTCTGTATGATGATTAGATCTTCATGCCCAATGCGCGTTTGCCGTGATCGTTAAGATCGGCAACGGTGAAGCGCGCCTGCCAGTCGCATTCGTAATCTTCACGCGGGAAATCCCCCGGCGAGGCGCCTTTTTCCAGCGCGATTTTTACCTTCTGCGCATAGGCGAGGTTTTTCTCGCACATCGGCGCGGCCGGGATGTACATGACGTTGCCCCAGCCCTGTTGATTTTCCACCGGCGCGACCGAGTGAATGACATCGCAGTGCCACCAGACGGAATCACCGGCATTCAGCGCGGGAATCGAGCTTAGCGCTTTGATGAGCAATGGATGCCATTGCTCAGAGATCGGCAGTACCTTGCCCGGCGCGACGCCGCATAGTTCATCTTCCGGCACATCATCCAGCAGCGGACGCAGCAGAACGTAAGCCATCGCCTCCGGGATCGGCACCACGTGCAGCAGCCCTTGACCGGGGATCATGTCCGACAGCGCTGTCCAACCCTGGAAAGTGCGGAAGACAGAACATTTGGTGGTGTTATCGACGGTGTACTCTTCCACTTCGGTACGATGCGCCGCGTCCCACGGATCGTAGGCGTCGATATTGCCATTAAAGACGTTGGCGAAAACCTGCTGATAGGCGGGAAGCAACCAGCGCTCCAGCGCCCCGGAATCGGTATGCGCGCCCAGCCCCTTTGACGTGGTTCCCGGCGGGCGGCGGCGGATGCGGTCAGGGTAAATCACGCTGACATCCGGATCGAACCAGCGTTTGCCGTCCTGTTCGAAGCGCCACAGGCGGTTAAGGAAGGATTGTACCGCCGCCATTTCATCGCTCTGGCGCGCCTGCATTTGCGAGGGCGACCAGTAGATCGGATAGATCTCCGGGCGCGAAGCCTCCAGCGAACCGAAGAAGCTGTCGCCGGGCCCTTTGTAAACGTCGTCGAAATGGTTCAGGTCCAGGTATTCCAGCATCGCGTTATCCCAGGCCAGCGCCTGTTCGCGCGGGTAGTGGCCTTTGATAACCGCGCAACCGCGGCGCTTAATCGCCTCGCGCTGCGCATCGCTCACTTTACCCTGGGCGATATCGCTAAACGGGATCGTCGGCCAGACCTCCTGGCCCGCGGCTTTCAGGGCGTTAATCTCGTCCAGGCGCTCGCTGATACGCGCCGAGAGTTTATCGAACACTGCCTGAACATCGCCGATTTGCGCCCGTAAGGCCTGTTTCATCTGGCGAATCGCCGCTTTATGGTCGGCAGGTAATGTTTCGTGGGTAGGGAGAGCAGCCATAATCACCTCGCTGTATCTTTCATTCGAAGGTATTAAATCTTACAAACGTTAATTTAAGTTAAATTAGAGTTAATGCAAGTTTAAAATTATGCAGCGGCGCACAAAATGGAAAAGCCGGGGCGGATACCCCGGCACAGGATCAGTCGTTGAAAGGGGAGGTCTTATCGAGAACGGCCTGAATCACCTTCAACGCGCCGTCGTGGTTATTGTCATCGGTGGTGAAACCGGCGATGGCTTTGATGCTGTCGGCAGCGTTGGCCATAGCAAAAGCATATTTCACCAGTTTTAACATTTCGGCGTCATTGCCGCTGTCGCCAATTGCTACGCATTGCTGCGGCGAAAGGTTCCAGCGTTTGAGCAGGCGGCTGATGCCGTTGGCTTTATGCAGGCCGGGGATAATCAAATCGACAAAGCCAAAGCCGCTGGTGACCGGCTTCATGATCCCATCCAGCGAGACGTGCAATTTATCGATAAGCTGTGGGATATCGCTATCCGGCAGGTTGAGGGAGAATTTGAATAGCGTATCGTCGATGCGATGGTAATCGCTTACCCGCTGCAGACGATGGTAGTGCTTCGACATCAGCTCAACAAAGGCGTCCGGGGCTTTATCGCTCACGTATGCGCTTTGCAGGCCGCAGGCGACAAAGTTGAGCTGCGGGTCTTTTAGCAGTTCGCCAATCACCACCTGTGATTCGTGACGGGTCAGTTCGCCGTGGAACACCTGTTTGCCATGCTCGTAAACCAGAGCGCCGTTTTCTGCGACGAACGAAATCTGCTCGCGGATTTCCGGGAAAAATGAGATCAGCTGATAGTACTGGTTACCGCTGGCGACAACAAATTCAATACCTTGCTGTTTAAGCTGCGCAAACTGCGCGAGGAAACGCGGGCGGTCATACTGCTTGGCGTCATTGAGAAAAGTTCCGTCCATATCGGTGACGATAACTTTAACGGTCATAAGAGGTGCTCCTGGCTTAACTTCGACCAGTAACATTCTAATTACAATGTGATGGGGAGCACAAATTTATTTCGAATGAAAGTTTATCCAATTATCAACGGGTACAGAAGATGTCACCCGGCTCAGCGCAGCGCCGGCCGGGTATTTTCCTTACAGCGTATGCTCGGTACGGGCGATAATATCGTCCTGAGTATCCGGCGACAGGGCGGTGAAGAACGCCGAGTATCCGGCGACGCGGACCACTAAATCGCGGTACTGGTCAGGGTGTTTCTTGGCTTCCAGCAGCGTTTCGCGTGACACGATGTTGTACTGAATATGCCAGCCTTTGTGCACTTCAAAGAAAGTACGCAGCAGCACCATCAGCTTTTGCTTATCAGACTCGTTCTCCAGCGTGGAAGGATTCAGCTTCTGGTTGAGCAGCACGCCGCCGAGGATCGCGCCGGTCGGCAGTTTGCCTACCGAACTGATAACCGCCGTTGGCCCCAGGTGATCGGTACCGGAGGCCGGGCTGGCCCCTTCCGCCAGCGGCGCGTGCGCTTTGCGGCCATCCGGCGTCGCCATGGTCTGCGCGCCGAACGGGACGTTAGCGGAGATAGACGACGTACCGGCGTAATAGTTACCGCCAATCGGGCCGCGGCCGTAACGCGGGTTATGGTACTGCTTCAGCTCGTCGATATAGGTCTGATAGGCGCGGGCCAGCAGAATGTCGACGCTGTCGTCATCGTTGCCGTACTTCGGCGCGCCGTTGATTAACCGCTGACGTAACTGCTCGTGGGTCAGGCCGGCAAAATCTTCCGCCAGCGCTTTCGCCAGCTCCTGCTGGCCGATAACGCCCTGATCGAAGACCAGTTTTTTCACCGCCGCCAGGCTGTTGCCGAGGTTGGCAATCCCGACCTGCAGGCCGGAAACCCAGTCATATTTCGCGCCGCCTTGCTTGATGCTTTTCGCCCGTTCTATGCAGTCATCGACTAATGCTGAGCAAAGAATATCGTGGACGTTCTCTTCCAGCATGGTATCGACAACGTACTCAATCTCGATGGATTTACGGGTGTAATAGCGGATCTGGGTGTCCCAGTCTTCCAGTACCTGGTCGAAGTTAGCGAAGTTGCCTTTCGATAGCGCATGTTGCTGGGCAAGGAACACCTGGCCGCTGGTGGCATCGCGGCCGCCTTCCAGCGTCGCCAGCATCACCCGCGCGAAGTTAATAAAGCTCATGCCGGTGCAGCGATAGCCCCATTTGCCGCCGACCGCGGTTTCGATACAGCCGATAGCGGCGTAATCGTAGGCGTCCTGCGGCTCAATGCCGAGCTTGATAAATTCCGGAATGACGATTTCATCGTTATTAAACGCCGGCATGCCGAAACCGCAGCGGATCACCTGCACGCAGGCGTCGAGGAAGTCGTTGCTCATCCCGGCGTGGTAACGCACGCTGAGGTTCGGCTGGGTCGAGCGCAGGCGGCCGCAGGATTCGAGGATCGCGTACGACAGCGGGTTGACGGCGTCCTGCGGTTGACCGTCGACCAGATTTTGCCCGCCGATGGTGACGTTCTGGTACAGCGGGCTACCGGCGGAAGCTTTGGAGTGCGAGCCCGAGCGAATTTTGTTGACCTCCAGCAGCTTCAGCCAGCAGCAATGCAGCAGCTCAATGGCCTGTTCGCGATCCAACGATTGCTGCAGTTCAACGTCGCGGCGGTAGTATGGATAGAGGTACTGGTCCATGCGGCCAAAAGAGACCGAGTGGCCGTTGGATTCAATCTGCAGGATCAACTGAATGAAGTAGCAGAGCTGCAGCGCCTGCCAGAAGGTTTTCGGCGGCTCGTGGGCGATAATTTCACAGTTTTCGGCGATCGCCAGCAGCTCGTCGCGGCGCAATTCACGCGGCTCCTGCGCCGCCATGTCGCGCGCCAGCGTAGCGAAGCGTTTGCAGTGTTCGCTCACTGCCGCGAGCACGATATCGATCGCCTTCAGGAACTGTTCGCCGTGCAGATCTTCCAGCACCGTCAGATTAATACGCGAGCGGCGTTCAGCGACCTTCGCGCGCATGCCGTCGAGCCCTTTTTCCAGCAGCAGCGGATAGTTGACCGCCAGGTGGGCATCGCCGGAAGTCATGTTACCTTCGGCTTTGATAATACCGGTAGCGAGCAGCGCTTTTTGTTCATCGGTAAACATGCCGTAGCAACGGTCCTGAACGGTCTGCCCGCGCCACCATGGGCACACTTCATGTAATACGCGCTTATTCTCTTCGCTGACCGAGAAGCCGGCGCCCGGACGGTCGGCGAGATCGTCGATCTCTTTCTCAATCCAGCTGACGGTATATTCCGGGAAAATCGGCGCGGCGCGAACTTCGCTGGCCTGGTTGCCGACGATCAGCTCATCGTGCTTGATCCAGATAGTGCGTTCCGCCAGGTGATGGGCCAGCGCCAGCGCGCGACGTACCGGGATCGGTTTATCGAGATGTTGCTGATAGGCGGCGGTATAGTGTTGGGCGCGCTCGGTACAAACCGGCGGCTTAACGATATGCACCAGCGCCATTTTATGCGCCTGAATGCGGGCGCTCAGAGTATCCAGTTTTAAGGTGGTCATAAGTTATCCTCGTAGGGTCGCCGTTAAACCTTTGCTTTGCGCGTACTGCTGCGCAAAGGCCAGCAGCTCGGGAGCGGCCAGCGGTTTGTCCGGTGCGGTATAGGGCTGACTGAGTAGTTGGTATTTATTCATTCCCAGCGTGTGGTACGGCAGGAAATGGATTTCGCTGACCTGAAGACGGTCGGCGGCAAAATCGGTAATCGCGGTAATGTCGGCTTCGCTGGCGTTAAATCCCTGAATTAATGGGACGCGAATGATGATTTTTTTCCCTGCCTGCGCCAGGCGCTGCAGGTTATCCAGCACCCGGCGGGCGCTGCCGTCGGTCCACTGCTGGAAGACGGCGTCATCGACGTGCTTCAGGTCGGCCAGAAACAGATCGACAAACGGTAAAGAGGGTTCAATGTACTTCCACGGTACGTGCAGGCAGGTTTCCACGGCGGTGTGAATGCCCGCCTGATGGCTGGCTTCGAACAGCGCCTGCGCCAGCGTCGGGTTCATAAAGGGCTCGCCGCCGGAAAGGGTGATGCCGCCGCCGCTGCGATCGTAAAATGGTTTATCACGCAGCACCGTCGCCATAATTTCCGCCACGCTTTTTTCCTCGCCGCAGACCGTCAGCGCGGTAGTGGGGCAGCAGTCGCGTAGCGCGGCGATATGGTCGTCGTTGACGTTTTGCCGATGGATAATCAGGCCGTCCAGAGTACGGGTAATCACCTCCGGCGCCGCCTGCTGACATAGTTCGCAGCCGTCAAGGCACAACCGCGCGTCATACAGCAGGTCTTCGCTGCGGGCGCGGCTTTCCGGGTTCTGACACCAACGGCAGCCCAGCGAACAGCCTTTAAGGAATACGACGGTACGGATCCCCGGGCCGTCATGGGTGGAGTAGCGCTGGATGTTGAAGATCATGATTTACCCTCTTATTTGCATATGAAGATTAAATAACTTTCGAATGAAAGTTATATTGACGCAAATCAACAATCAGAGTGGGTAGTAGAGATGGGGAAAAAAAGAACGGCGTGGTTCACAAAATAACCGGCGACCTGCCTCGCCGGCGGCTGGAGTTTAGCGTGAACCGCACACCTCGCACTGCGGGTGGCGCATCAGCTTCATTTCGCGAAACTGGCAGGTCATCGCGTCATACATCACGATTTTTCCCCTGGCGGGGGTGCCGTAACCGGTCAGCAGTTTAATCGCCTCCATGGCCTGCAGTGAACCGATAGTGCCGACCAGCGGCGCCATCACCCCGGCTTCGACGCAGGTGAGGGCGTTTTCGCCGAACAGGCGGCTCAGGCAACGATAGCAGGGCTCGCCGTCCTGATAGGTAAAGACGCTGATTTGCCCTTCCATACGAATTGCCGCGCCGGAGACCAGCGGGGTTTTGTGTTGGAAGCAGCCAGCATTGAGCTGGTTGCGAATAGCAACGTTGTCGGTACAGTCCAGCACCAGATGGTGGTCGGCAATCTGCGTTGCCAGCGCCGCGTCATCCAGCATTGCATCGATGGTGACCAGCCGGACGTGCGGGTTAATGTGCGCCAGCGCATTGCGGGCAGAATCGACCTTGGGCTGGCCGATGGTTGCGTCGCTGTGCAGCGTCTGGCGTTGTAGATTGGATAATGAAACGGTATCGAAATCCAGCAGGGTGAGCTGACCCACCCCGGCTGCCGCCAGGTATTGAGCGGCGGCGCAGCCGAGCCCGCCGAGGCCGACGACCAGTACGCGAGCGGCTTTTAAGCGCTCCTGACCGTCGAAATCAAACCCTCGCAGTACGATCTGCCGGTTATAGCGCAGCATCTCCTCGTCGCTCAGCTCAACGGCCATTACAGCCCCCCAAACAGATGATTAAAGGGCTCGACTTCGACCCATTCGCCCGCTTCGACGTTGCCGCGTTCGCGCTCCAGTACGATAAAGCAGTTACCGAGGCTGAATGAGCTGAAAATGTGCGAGCCCTGATGGCCGGTGGTGCTCACCACTAGTTCGCCTTCCGGATTGCGTTGCAGCACGCCGCGCTGGAAGTCGAGGCGGCCCGGCGATTTTTTCAGCCGACTGGCGGCGCGCACGCGCAGACGCATCGGCTGGGTTTGACCGCGGTTGCCGGAGAGCTTGGCCAGCAGCGGCTGTACCAGTTGATAGAAGATTAAGGTGGCGGAAACCGGATTGCCCGGCAGGCCGCAGAACCAGCTGTTGCTGAGCTTGCCGAAGGCGAACGGTTTACCCGGCTTAATCGCCAGCTTCCAGAAGCCGATCTCGCCCAGTTCTTCGAGGATAGTTTTGGTGTAATCGGCTTCGCCCACGGAGACGCCGCCTGAGCTTATTACCACATCGGCCTGCTGGTCGGCGGCGATAAAGGCGTCGCGCAGCTTTGCCGGATCGTCAGGAATAATGCCGAGGTTGATCACCTCGCAGCCCAGCTGTTCGAGCATCAGATGTACCGCCAGGCGGTTAGTATCATAAATCTGGCCATCGCCGAGCGGTTGGCCCGGCAACTGGAGTTCATCCCCGGTCGAGAAGACCGCGACGCGCACTTTACGGACTACCTCGACGTCGGCAATGCCCAGCGATGCCAGCACCGGCAGCTCGGCTACGGTGAGACGCGTACCCGCCGGGAATACTACCGCGCCGTTGGCGATATCTTCCCCGCGCCGGCGAATATTTTGCCCGGCTTTTACCGGCGCGATGAAGCGCACGCCGGCGTCGCTTTGTTCCGTTTCTTCCTGCATCACCACGGCGTCGCAGCCTTCCGGCACCGGCGCGCCGGTCATGATGCGGATACAGGTGCCCGCCGGCCAGGCGTCGTGGAACGGTTGGCCGGCAAAGGCCTTACCGGCAACCGGCAGCGCCGCGCCGTCGGTGAGGTCGGCCAGGCGCACAGCATAGCCGTCCATCGCCGAGTTATCAAAACCGGGTACGTCCAGCGGCGAAACGACATCATGGGCGGTCACGCGCGAAAAGGCCTGCAGCAGCGGCAGGGTTTCCGTGGCCTGCAGCGGCGAAATACGGTCGAGCATCTGAGTCAGGGCTGTGTCGAGCGGCATCAGTCCGGCGGTAAAATCCATGGGTTACTCCTGCTGGCAAAACGTCGAAAACGCCTATTATGGCAGAAAAGCGCCGGCGACTGTATGCCACTGCGGTACGAGGCTTTACATCACCGGATGCTCTTTCTATATTCAAAAAACGTATAAAAGGTTAGTCAGTATAATGATATCTATACAGTTTATGGCAAAGGAAAGATTGAATGGGTAAGGCGGTAATAGCAATCCACGGCGGCGCCGGCGCGATTAGCCGCGCGCAGATGACTCAGTCGCGCGAACGCGAGTATGTGGCCGCGCTGTCGGCCATCGTCGATAGCGGACAAAAAATGTTGGCAGCAGGCGCCAGCGCGCTGGATGCGGTGACCGAAGCGGTACGCCTGCTGGAAGAGTGCCCGCTATTTAACGCCGGAATAGGTTCCGTGTTTACCCACGATCAAACTCACGAACTGGATGCCTGCGTGATGGATGGCTATAGCCTGCAGGCCGGCGCGGTGGCTGGCGTAAAGCATCTGCGTAACCCGGTGCTGGCGGCGCGTCTGGTGCTGGAAGAAAGTCCGCACGTGCTGCTTATCGGCGAAGGGGCGGAAAAGTTTGCCGCCTCGCGCGGCATGGCGCTGGTTGAAAACGAGTTATTTTCTAGCACCGAGCGGCTTCTGCAGTTACAGCAGGCGAAAGAGGGCGGCGAGATTATTCTCGACCACCATGCCGCGCCGCTCGATGAACGCCACAAAATGGGTACCGTCGGCGCGGTGGCGCTGGACCTGGCCGGTAATCTGGCGGCAGCGACCTCCACCGGCGGAATGACCAATAAACTGCCCGGACGCGTCGGCGACAGCCCAGTGCCGGGCGCGGGCTGCTATGCCAATAATGCCAGCGTCGCGGTCTCCTGCACCGGCACCGGCGAAGTCTTCATGCGCACGCTCGCCGCTTACGACATTTCAGCGTTGATGGAGTACGGCAATCTCAGCCTGTTTGAGGCCTGCGAGCGGGTGGTGCAAGAAAAACTGCCGGCGCTGGGCGGCAGCGGGGGCCTTATCGCCATCGACCGCGAGGGGAATGTGGTGCTGCCGTTCAACAGTGAAGGGATGTACCGGGCGTGGTGTTATGCGGGTGATACGCCGACGATTGGAATTTATCGCGAATAAAAGGAGAAGCGAGTTTGCCGCAAAGTCATGAAATTGATGAAGACGATGTGCTGGTGGTACGCGATCTTAACGTCGCCTTTAGCCAGCAGCGGCAGCGCGTTTCTGCGGTGCGTAACCTGTCATTTAGTCTCCGCCGCGGCGAGACGCTGGCGATTGTCGGCGAGTCCGGTTCCGGAAAATCGGTGACCGCCCTGGCGCTGATGCGCCTGCTCGACGGGGCGGTCAGCGAAGTCAGCAGCGAGGCGTTGCTGCTGCGTCGACGCAACCGTCAGGTGATTGATATTAATGCACAAACGGCGGGGCAGATGCGTCAGGTTCGCGGCGCGGACGTGGCGATGATTTTTCAGGAGCCGATGACCTCGCTGAACCCGGTATTCACCATTGGCGAACAGATCGCCGAGTCTATTCGGCTACATCAGGGGCTGCGCCATGACGAGGCGCTGCGGGAAGCTAAAAAGATGCTCGAACGGGTGCGTATTCCGGAGGCGGAAGCGATGCTTTCACGTTACCCGCATCAGCTTTCCGGCGGCATGCGCCAGCGGGTGATGATCGCCATGGCGTTATCGTGTCGCCCGGCGGTACTGATTGCCGATGAACCCACCACCGCGCTGGACGTCACGATTCAGGCGCAGATCCTGCAGCTTATCGCCGCGCTGCAAAAAGAGATGGCGATGGGGGTGATGTTTATCACTCACGATATGGGCGTGGTGGCGGAAATCGCCGATCGCGTGCTGGTGATGTACCGCGGCGAAGCGGTAGAAAGCGGGCGCGTCGAGGATATTTTTCGCGCCCCGCAGCATCCTTATACCCGGGCGCTACTGGCGGCGGTGCCGAAGCTCGGCTCGATGCGCGGCAGCGATTTGCCGCGACGCTTCCCGCTGCTCAACGACGGTGTGACCCAGCAGCCGGAACAGAATACCGTGGTAGCCGGCAAACCGATTTTACAGGTACGCGACCTGGTCGCGCGTTTTCCGATCCGCGGCGGTATTCTCAACCGCGTCACCCGCGAAGTGCATGCGGTGGAAAAAGTGAGTTTCGACCTGTGGCCGGGCGAAACGCTGTCGCTGGTCGGCGAATCCGGCTGCGGTAAATCGACCACCGGGCGGGCGCTGCTGCGGCTGGTGGAAGCGCAGGGCGGCAGCATCACCTTTAACGGCCAGCGTATTGATGCGCTGTCCGGCGGCAAGCTACAGACGCTGCGCCGCGATATTCAGTTTATTTTTCAGGATCCTTACGCTTCGCTCGACCCGCGGCAGACGGTCGGTTATTCCATTATGGAGCCGCTGCGCGTGCATGGTCTGCTGGAAGGGGATGCGGCTCGCGAACGCGTCGCCTGGCTGTTGCAGCGCGTGGGGCTGGAGGCGGAACACGCGTGGCGTTATCCGCATGAGTTTTCCGGCGGTCAGCGGCAGCGTATCTGCATCGCCCGCGCGCTGGCGCTCAATCCGAAAGTGGTGATCGCCGATGAGTCGGTGTCGGCGCTGGACGTGTCTATTCGCGCGCAGATTATTAATCTGCTGCTCGATTTACAGCGTGAAATGGGCATCGCATTTCTGTTTATTTCCCATGACATGGCGGTGGTGGAGCGCATCAGCCACCGCGTAGCGGTGATGTATCGCGGGCGGATCGTGGAGATTGGCCCGCGTCGCGCCGTGTTTGAGAACCCTCAGCATCCTTACACCCGTAAACTGATGGCGGCGGTGCCGGTCGCCGATCCGGCGCATCGTCAACCGCAGCGCGTATTACTCTCTGACGAGCTGCCGGGGAATATCTATAAACCGGGAGAAGAAATCGACAGCGCGCCGTTACAGCTGGTAGCGCCGGGGCATTATGTCGCCCGTGAGCCCGCCGATGTACTGAGCCGATAACAACCTAACGCACTCTTGCAGGAGCATAACAACATGACTCAACCTGTTACACGCAAATGGCTACTGGCGCTTGGCATCGCCTCGGCGCTGGCGGCGACGCCGGCCTTCGCCGCGAAAGATGTGGTAGTGGCGGTCGGTTCCAACTTCACGACCCTTGATCCCTATGACGCGAACGATACGTTATCGCAGGCGGTGGCGAAGTCGTTTTATCAAGGCCTGTTCGGCCTTGATAAAGAGATGAAACTGCAAAACGTATTGGCGGAAAGTTATACCGTTTCGGCGGATGGTCTGGTGTATACCATCAAGCTGCACAGCGGGGTGAAATTCCAGGATGGCACCGATTTTAACGCCGAAGCGGTGAAAGCGAATCTCGACCGCGCCAGCAATCCGGATAACCATCTCAAACGTTATAACCTGTACAAGAATATCGCCAGCACCGAGGCGGTGGATCCGACGACGGTCAAAATCACGCTCAAACAGCCGTTCTCGGCGTTTATCAATATTCTTGCCCATCCGGCGACGGCGATGATTTCGCCGGCGGCGCTGAAAAAATATGGCAAGGAGATCGGCTTCCACCCGGTAGGTACCGGGCCGTATAAGCTCGATACCTGGAACCAGACCGATTTCGTCAAAGTCAGCAAG
This sequence comes from Klebsiella sp. CN_Kp088, assembly GCF_040064335.1. Taxonomy (NCBI): domain Bacteria; kingdom Pseudomonadati; phylum Pseudomonadota; class Gammaproteobacteria; order Enterobacterales; family Enterobacteriaceae; genus Klebsiella; species Klebsiella sp. CN_Kp088. Next base: position 102,091 of record NZ_JBEAIQ010000016.1, read on the forward strand.
TTTGACGGTTACTGGCAGCCGGGGCTGCCGAAGCTGGATTCCATTACCTGGCGCCCGGTGGTCGATAACAACACCCGTGCGGCGATGCTGCAAACCGGCGAGGCGCAGTTCGCCTTCCCGATCCCTTACGAGCAAGCGCCGCTGCTGGCGAAAAACAGCAAGCTGGAGCTGGTGGCCAGCCCGTCGATTATGCAGCGCTATATCAGCATGAACGTAACGCAGAAGCCGTTCGATAATCCGAAGGTGCGGGAAGCCATTAACTATGCGATTAACCGTCAGGCGCTGGTTAAGGTCGCGTTTGCCGGATACGCCACCCCGGCGACCGGCGTCGTACCGCCTTCTATTGCTTACGCCCAGACCTACAGCGCATGGCCTTACGACCCGGCGAAAGCCCGTCAGTTGCTGAAAGAAGCCGGTTTCCCTAACGGCTTTAGCACCACGCTGTGGTCATCGCATAATCACAGCACCGCGCAGAAGGTGCTGCAGTTTACCCAGCAGCAGCTGGCGCAGGTGGGTATAAAAGCGCAAGTGACGGCGATGGATGCCGGACAGCGTGCGGCGCAGGTTGAAGGCAAGGGGCAGAAAGAGAGCGGGGTGCGGATGTTCTACACCGGCTGGTCAGCGTCGACTGGCGAAGCCGACTGGGCGCTGTCGCCGCTATTCGCCTCACAAAACTGGCCGCCGACCCTGTTTAACACCGCGTTTTACAGCAACCCGCAGGTCGATAAAGACCTGAGCGAGGCGCTGAAAACGACCGATGCGCAACAGAAGACCACACTCTATAAAGATGCGCAGGACATTATCTGGAAAGAGTCGCCGTGGGTGCCGCTGGTGGTGGAAAAGCTGGTATCGGCGCATAGCAAAAACCTGACCGGGTTTTATATTCAACCGGATACCGGTTTTAGCTTCGAGCAGGCGGATCTGACGCAGTGATAGTGCTTATGCTCACGCGTTCCTTCTGCCGAAATGGGAGGGGGCGATGCTGAATTACGTTCTGAAGCGCCTGCTGGGGCTCATTCCGACGCTGTTTATCGTCGCCGTTCTGGTGTTCCTGTTTGTACATATGCTGCCGGGCGATCCGGCGCGGCTGATCGCCGGGCCGGAAGCCGATGCGCAGGTGGTGGCGATGGTTCGCCAACAGTTGGGGCTCGATCAGCCGCTGCACGTGCAGTTCTGGCACTACATCACCAATGTATTGCAGGGTGATTTCGGTATCTCGATGGCTTCGCGCCGCCCGGTGACCAGCGAAATCGCCAGCCGCTTTATGCCGACGCTATGGTTAACGCTTGCCAGTATGAGCTGGGCGGTGCTGTTCGGCATGGCGGCGGGCATCGCCGCGGCGGTGTGGCGCAATCGCTGGCCGGATCGGTTGGGGATGGCGCTGGCGGTAACCGGTATCTCCTTCCCGGCGTTCGCCCTCGGCATGCTGCTGATGCAGGTTTTTTCCGTCGAGCTGGGCTGGCTGCCGACGGTCGGCGCCGACAGCTGGCGGCACTATATTCTGCCGTCGTTGACCCTTGGCGCCGCGGTGGCATCGGTGATGGCGCGCTTCACCCGCGCGTCGTTCGTCGACGTGCTGCATGAGGATTACATGCGTACCGCGCGGGCTAAAGGGGTGAGCGAAACGCTGGTGGTGTTGAAGCATGGCCTGCGCAACGCGATGATCCCGGTAGTGACCATGATGGGTCTGCAGTTCGGTTTTCTGCTCGGCGGCTCCATTGTGGTGGAGAAGGTCTTCAACTGGCCGGGGCTTGGCCGGTTGCTGGTCGATTCCGTGGAGATGCGCGACTACCCGGTGATCCAGGCGGAAGTGCTGCTGTTTTCGCTGGAGTTCATTCTTATCAACTTAGTGGTGGACGTAATGTATGCCGCCATTAACCCGGCTATCAGGTACAAGTAAGGTGCGATTGCTCAACTGGAGAAGGGAAGCGGTTATCAACGCCATGCCGGGCGTTAAGCCCGGGCAGATCCGCACGCCGTGGCACGAGTTCTGGCGGCGTTTTCGTCGCCAGCCGGTGGCGATGGCGGCGGGCCTATTTGTGCTGCTGCTGATTATCGTCGCGATTATCGCGCCGTGGATAGCGCCGTATGACGCGGAAAACTATTTTGATTACGACCGGCTCAATGAAGGGCCGTCAATGGTTCACTGGTTCGGCGTTGATTCGCTGGGGCGCGATATCTTCAGCCGTGTGCTGGTCGGCGCGCAAATTTCGCTGGCCGCAGGGGTTCTGGCGGTACTAATTGGCGCGCTAATTGGCACCGTGCTCGGCCTGCTGGCCGGTTACTACGAAGGCTGGTGGGACCGCATCACCATGCGTATCTGCGACGTGCTGTTTGCCTTCCCCGGCATTCTGCTGGCGATTGCGGTAGTGGCGGTGATGGGCAGCGGGATGGCCAACGTGATTATCGCGGTGGCGATATTCTCAATTCCGGCGTTCGCCCGCCTGGTGCGCGGTAATACGTTAGTGCTGAAGCAGCAGACGTTTATTGAGTCGGCGCGCAGTATCGGCGCCAGCGATACGACCATTCTGTTCAACCATATTTTGCCCGGTACGGTATCGTCGATAGTGGTTTATTTTACCATGCGCATCGGCGTGTCGATTATCTCCGCCGCCAGCCTGTCGTTCCTCGGCCTTGGCGCCCAGCCGCCGACGCCGGAGTGGGGGGCGATGCTGAACGAAGCGCGCGCGGATATGGTGATGGCGCCGCATGTGGCGTTATTCCCGGCGATCGCCATTTTCCTGACGGTGCTGGCGTTTAATCTGTTGGGCGACGGCCTGCGCGATGCGCTGGATCCGAAGATAAAGGGGTAGGAGACAAACGCGGCGGGAGCAAAGTTGGTAGGTTAGCCCAGCCTGCGCTACGCCTGACAGGGCTACAGGTTTGAGCGGTTGGTAGCCCGGATAAGGCGTAAGCCGCTATCCGGGTTATCCCAGCCTGCACTACGCCTGGCAGGGCTACGGGTTTGAGCGGTTTGGTAGCCCGGATAAGGCGTAAGCCGCTATCCGGGAAGCGGGATTAGACCCGGGAACCCCACAGGTCATATTCGTCGGCGTGTTCGACTTTCACCCGCAGCACGTCGCCCGGTTTAACGTTGGTTTCACCGTTCAGATAGACCGCGCCGTCGATTTCCGGGGCATCGGCCATGCTGCGGCCAATCGCGCCTTCTTCATCGACTTCATCGACCAGTACCATAATTTCGCGGCCCACTTTCTCCTGCAGACGCTCGGCGGAAATCTGCTGTTGCAGCTGCATAAAGCGGTTCCAGCGCTCTTCTTTCACCTCTTCCGGGACCTGATCCGCTAGTTCGTTGGCGGTGGCGCCTTCAACCGGGCTGTACTTGAAGCAGCCAACGCGGTCCAGACGCGCTTCTTTCAGGAAATCGAGCAGCATCTGGAAATCTTCTTCCGTTTCGCCCGGGAAACCGACGATAAAGGTGGAACGCAGGGTCAGATCCGGGCAGATCTCGCGCCACTGTTTAATACGCGCCAGCTGACGGTCTGCGGAACCCGGGCGCTTCATCAGTTTCAGAATGCGCGGGCTGGCGTGCTGCAGCGGAATATCGAGATACGGCAGAATCTTGCCTTCCGCCATCAGCGGAATCACATCGTCAACGTGCGGATACGGGTAGACGTAGTGCAGACGCACCCAAATGCCGAGCTTCGCCAGCTCTTCGCACAGGCTGACCATACTGGTTTTCACCGGCATGCCGTTGTGGAAACCGGTGCGGTGCTTGACGTCAACGCCATAGGCGGAGGTGTCCTGCGAAATCACCAGCAGCTCTTTCACCCCGGCGTCGGCCAGACGTTTGGCTTCCGCCAGCACTTCGCCAATCGGGCGGCTCACCAGATCGCCGCGCATTGACGGGATGATGCAGAAGGTGCAGCGATGGTTGCAGCCTTCAGAAATTTTTAAGTACGCGTAGTGACGCGGCGTCAGCTTGACGCCCTGTTCCGGCACCAGGCTGAGGAACGGGTTGTGCTTCGGCTTTGGCGCATAGTGATGAACGTGTTCCAGCACCTGCTCGTAGCTATGCGGCCCGGTAATTTCCAGCACCTTCGGATGCACTTCGCGGATTTGATCTTCTTTCGCGCCGAGGCAGCCGGTAACGATCACTTTGCCGTTTTCTTTTAAGGCTTCGCCGATCGCTTCAAGCGACTCCTGCACGGCGCTATCGATAAAGCCGCAGGTGTTGACGATAACCATATCGGCGTTGTCGTAGCTGGGAACCACATCATACCCTTCGGTACGCAGTTCGGTGAGGATACGTTCTGAGTCTACCAGGTTTTTCGGGCAGCCCAGGGAGACGAAGCCGATTTTCGGCTGGTGCGTGACATTGCTCATAGCTTAAAAAATGTTCATTTATTGGAATGGTCAGGGCAGGAATTCTACAGATCTTTGCGAAAAAGAGTATAGCCAGGCGGCGATGAATGATGAAAAAGCGTTAGCGCAGCGGAGGCGTTTAAGCCGCGTTGTTGGCCGCCCAGGTTGTAACATTGTAAATAATGTTAATTGCTGTGTGATTATTGACCTCGCTCATGATTCCGCGCAAAAAATGACCATACTATGATTATGGTAATGGACGACAGAGGAGGACCGTGATGAGCGTTGACAGACGTTACACTAACCTTTTGAATAAGCTGATTAATGCCAATATCGATTTGGCGGCTTATCTCCAGCTTCGTAAAGCGAAAGGCTATATGTCAGTCAGCGAAAATGACCATCTGCGTGATAACTTGTTTGAGCTATGCCATGAACTGCGCGTACACGCGCCGCGTTTGCAGCACGCCATCGCGCCGGAAGAGATGGAAGCCTTCCGCCTTGCCGGCGAGTCCGTCGCTTCGGCGGCGGTTTGCCTGATGAGCGGGCACCATGATTGCCCGGCTTATATTGCCGTTAACGTAGAGAAGCTAGAACGCTGTCTGTCGGGATTGACGATGAATATTCACATTCTGAATAACTCAGCGCCAATGACCCACGCCTGAATCCAGGGGGGATTTTTCCCCCCTGTTAAAGTTTATGTAAAAATCCCTGCCTGACCGCCCACGCTGGCTACCCTTATCAGCAATGCTGACGAAAGGAGTGCGCCATGCGCCGATATCTCAAAATAACACTTATGACTGTGCTGCTGCCCATGGCGGCGATGGCCGCGCCGCGCGTTGAAGTGCTGCAGGATAACCTCGACCACCCCTGGTCACTGGCATTCCTGCCGGACAATGAAGGCGTGCTGATTACCCTGCGCGGCGGCGAACTTAAACGCTGGCAGCTCGATCAAGGATTATCGGCGCCCATTCGCGGCGTGCCGAAGGTGTGGGCCAACGGCCAGGGCGGCCTGCTGGATGTGGTTCTGGCGCCGGATTTTGCTCAGTCGCGCCGGGTATGGCTGAGCTATGCCGAAGCTGGCGATGACGGCAAAGCGGGGACGGCGGTGGGGTATGGCCGCCTCAGCGCCGACCTGCAAAACCTGGAAGATTTTAAAACCGTTTTCCGCCAGCAGCCGAAGCTCTCCACTGGCAATCATTTCGGCGGGCGGATGGTCTTCGATGGCAAAGGTCATCTGTTTATCGGTTTAGGCGAAAATAATCAGCGCCCGACGGCCCAGGATCTCGATAAGCTGCAGGGAAAAGTGGTACGCCTGACCGAACAGGGGGAAATCCCCAAAGATAATCCTTTCGTCGGCCGTACTGGCATCAGACCGGAAATTTGGGCTTATGGTATTCGCAACCCGCAGGGGATGGCGATGAATCCGTGGAGCGATACGCTGTGGCTGAACGAACATGGCCCGCGCGGCGGCGATGAGATCAATATTCCCCTCGCCGGGAAAAACTACGGCTGGCCGCTGGCGACGCACGGCATTAACTATAGCGGTCAACCTATCCCGGAAGCTAAAGGAAAGAGCGCGCCGAATACCGAGGCGCCGCTGCATGTCTGGCCGGTCTCCCCGGCGTTGAGCGGGATGGCATTTTACAACGCGTCAACTTTCCCGCAGTGGCGACATAAGTTGTTTATCGGCGCGCTGAAGGATGAGTCCTTGATTGTGCTCTCGGTGGACGGCAATACCCTCAGCGAGGAGACGCGGCTATTAAAAGATCGCGGCAAACGCATTCGTGATGTGCGCGTTGGGCCCGACGGTTATCTTTATCTGTTAACCGACGAGCCCGACGGTGAACTGCTCAAGGTCAGCCCGGAGTAATGACCTCAGGTGACCGGGATCATGACGACGTCGCGGAAGGCCTGGCGCTGCTGGATTTGCTGATACCAGCGCTGCAGATGGGGCCGCGGCTGCCAGCTGTCGAGGATGGAAAGCAGGTTATAAACGAACGGCGCCACCGCCACATCGCCAAGGCCGAACTCATCGCCAGAAAGCCAGGCATGCTTCGCCAGTTCATCGTCGAGCATGGCGAACAGCCCTTCACAGGCGTTAATACCTGCCTCAATGGCCGCCGGATCGCGCTGGTCCGGCGGCGTTCTGACCAGCCCCATTAATACCGGACGGTGCGCCGGGGACAGCGTAGCATTGGCCCAGTCCATCCATTTTTCACCCTGCGCGCGCTGCACAGGCGACTCCACCCACAGACGGTTTTGCCCGTACTGCGCGGCAAGATAACGAATAATGGCGTTGGATTCCCACAGCACCAGCCCATTGGCATCGTCTTTGAGTAGCGGCACCAGGCCGTTCGGGTTCATCGCCAGATACTCCGGGTCGTGATTGAGACCATACTCCAGCCCCGCCAGAATCTGCTGATAAGGAAGATCCAGTTCCGCCAGCACCCAGCGCACTTTCTTCACGTTGGTCGAGTTATTTCTGCCCCATAACGTAATCATATCCGCTCCTGCATGTTATTTAATCGCCGTTGCAACATGGTGAGCAATCATGTTGGAATAAAGTTAATATTAAGGCAATCACGATCAAAAAAATTGCCTTGTTTTCAGCAGGCAGCGTCGTTATTGCGTAAACTTTAAAAACTTTACCAACTCGCTGTTTCTTTAAGGTCATTTGTACGCTTTACTCACCGCCTTGTGCTGTGCGGCAAGAGTGTTGCGGCATATTTTGTTTGGAAAGGATACTTGGGTGGCTCTTATGACGCATGATGCTTTTTCCCTTCGCGGCCTCGCGGCAGGCTGCGCGCTTTTACTTCTCGTGGCCCCTGCAGTGCAGGCGGCGGATCAACTTCCGGATGCGCCATCGATTGATGCGCGAGCCTGGATCCTGATGGACTATGCCAGCGGCAAAGTATTGAGTGAAGGCAATGCCGACGAGAAACTCGACCCGGCCAGCCTGACCAAAATCATGACCAGCTACGTGGTAGGCCAGGCGCTGAAAGCAGGCAAAATCAAACTGACCGATACGGTTACCGTTGGCCGCGATGCGTGGGCCACGGGCAACCCGGCGCTGCGTGGCTCCTCGGTGATGTTCCTGAAGCCAGGCATGCAGGTATCGGTTGAAGACCTCAATAAGGGCGTGATAATTCAGTCCGGTAACGATGCCAGCATCGCCATCGCCGACTATGTCGCCGGCAGCCAGGATTCGTTTGTCAATCTGATGAACGGCTACGCGCAGAAAATCGGCCTGACCAACACCACCTTTAAAACCGTCCACGGCCTGGACGCGCCGGGGCAGTTCAGTACCGCGCGCGATATGGCGCTGCTGACTAAAGCGATGATCCATGATGTGCCGGAAGAGTACGCGGTACACAAAGAGAAAGAGTTCACCTTCAATAAAATCCGTCAGCCAAACCGTAACCGTCTGCTGTGGAGCACCAACCTCAATGCCGATGGCGTAAAAACCGGCACTACCGCCGGCGCGGGCTACAACCTGGTCTCTTCCGCCACCCAGGGCGATATGCGCCTTATCGCGGTAGTGCTGGGCACTAAAACCGACCGTATTCGTTTTAACGAGTCCGAAAAACTGCTGACCTGGGGCTTCCGTTTCTATGAAACCGTCACGCCAATCAAACCGGATACCACCTTTATTTCCCAGCGCGTGTGGTTCGGCGACAGTAATGAAGTCAAACTGGGTGCCGGCGAAGCCGGATCGGTGACCATTCCACGCGGGCAGTTGAAAAACCTGAAAGCCAGCTACAACCTGACTGAGCCGCAGCTCACCGCGCCGTTGGCGAAAGGGCAGGTGGTGGGCACCATCGACTTTAAACTCAATGACAAAACTATCGAACAGCGACCGCTGATCGTCATGGAAGACGTGAAAGAGGGCGGCTTCTTCAGCCGCATGGTAGACTTCGTGCTGATGAAACTGCACGGCTGGTTCGGCAGCTGGTTCTCTTAAGCGACAGGCCGCGCCCTACGGGGCGCGGTTAGTACAGCAGTGATATTTGCTTTTCTTTCGCCAGCGCCAACAGATCGTCATCCGGGCGAACGTCGCTGGCGATGACGTCAAAACGCGATAATTCCCCCATCCGCGCCGGCCGCACTTTGCCAAACTTACTGTGATCGACCACCAGCACATGGTAGCGAGCGTTGTTCATGGCCCAGTGTTTCACCGGCAGCTCTTCCAGGTTATAACAGGTCGCGCCTTGTTCGCAGTCGATACCGGCGGCGGAGTAGTAGGCGATATCCGGGCTGAGATGACTCAAGGTATCCTGCAGGCTGAGCGGTAGAAAGATGGCGTTGCTGGCGTGGAATTCGCCGCCGCACAGAATAGCGCGACACAGCGGTTTTTCCTGCAGAGCGAGAAAGGTATTTAACGAGTAGCACACGCCGGTAAACGGCAGCTCGTTATCGATGGCGTCGATTATCCATGGCGTCGTGGTGCCGCAGTCAAAAAAGGCCATCTGATGCGCTTCAAGCAGCCCGGCGGCATGGCGCGCGGCACGGCGTTTTTCATCCACCAGACGGGTTTTCTGATCGCTCAGCAGATAGTGCGTGGCGCTACGCGGTTCCAGCACGATGTAACCGCCCAACAGCACCACCGGGCCGCTGTGGCCGTTTAAATCGCGACGAATGGTCATTTCTGATACGCCAAGCAGCGAAGCTGCTTCTTTCAGGTGAAGTTTATCGCTGCGCTTGAGTGCCTGAATTAGCTGGTTAATGCGTTCGTCACGACGAGTTTCCATATACCCTCTGAGCTAAAATCGCCCTGCAAGGGCAGGGCGTCAGCTTGATTTTACCCGGCGGCGAGGGGTTCGTCACCTGTCAGACGTTAGCCGCGTACCCAGCCTTTACGAATCGGCAGCGAGAAGCAGAGACGATACAGGCGCTGCAGCCATTGGTAGAGGCCATGACCGCCGCTCTGCCACAGCAGTTGCGCCCCAAGGCAGCCGCACATGCCGGCCAGCAGCCCGCCCAACATATCCAGCGGCCAGTGTACTCCCAGATAGACGCGCGACCATGCAATCGCCGAGGCGATGACCAGCAGCAGCGTGCCGGACCACACCCGGTGCCAGAATAAAAACGCCAGCGCGAAGGTAAAGATGACGGTGCCGTGATCGCTTGGGAACGAGTCATCCGCCGCATGATGCAGGAAGTTATAGCCGACGCCGTCAACAAACGGCCGGTCGTGTGGAAACAGATGACCGATAACCCACGAAATAGACAGGCTCAGGGCCAGGGCCAGCATGACCTTAAATACCAACTGACGTTGGTTTGGCCCCCACAGCCACAGCGCCACCACCAGCAGCGGCACAATGATAATTAAGTCTTTGGCAATAAACGTGGCGACCTCAATCGCCCACCACGAGGAGGACGGGGTGGCGTTAATCAGGGCAAACAGCGCGTAGTTGATATTTTCCAGCATGCTTCCAGTCTCTGGTTACGATGGCAATAAGCTGCTCACCTTATTGAAAGGCAACGATAGGGTAAAGCAGCATTGTCTTAATTATCAGTTTGTTACGAAATATATCCGTGAGATGCCCTTGCCGGTATTTCGCCAAAGCGAGTATATCGCCTGTAATCTCATTGAAACATAAACGAAATATAAATATTCGTTTCATGCAGTACCGCGGGCTGGCGATATTTTTCATTGTCACTCACAATTCACTATCTCCCCGGGTCGACTTTCATTAAACTTTGCGCGATTTTTTTTAATTAAGAGATTGCATGCAGAATTATTCGTTATCAGGTAAGCGCCTCGGTCGTCAGGCGTTACTGTTCCCGCTGTGCCTTGTGTTATATGAATTCTCCACCTATATCGGCAACGATATGATCCAACCGGGTATGCTCGCGGTGGTGCAGGAGTTTCAGGTCGGCAATGAGTGGGTCCCCACCTCTATGACCGCCTATCTGGCGGGGGGGATGTTTTTGCAGTGGCTGCTGGGGCCGCTGTCGGATCGTATTGGCCGCCGTCCGGTGATGCTGACCGGGGTGGTGTGGTTTATCGTCACCTGTCTGGCGACGCTGCTGGCGCAAACCATTGAGCAATTTACCCTGCTGCGTTTCCTGCAGGGCATCAGCCTGTGCTTTATCGGCGCGGTGGGCTATGCGGCTATCCAGGAGTCGTTTGAGGAGGCGGTGTGTATCAAAATCACCGCCCTGATGGCTAACGTCGCGCTGATTGCGCCACTGCTCGGGCCGCTGGTCGGCGCTGCCTGGGTGCATATGCTGCCGTGGGAGATGATGTTTGTGCTGTTCGCCGTGCTGGCGGCCATCTCCTTTGTGGGGCTGCAGCGGGCGATGCCGGAAACGGCGACGCGGTTGGGGGAAAAACTGTCGGTAAAAGAGCTGGGCCGCGACTATCGTCTGGTGTTGAAAAACCTGCGCTTTGTCGCCGGCGCGCTGGCGACCGGTTTTGTTAGCCTGCCGCTGCTGGCGTGGATTGCGCAATCGCCGGTGATTATCATCAGCGGCGAGCAGGCCACCAGCTATGAGTACGGCATGCTGCAGGTGCCGATTTTCGGCGCGCTGATCGCCGGCAACCTGGTGCTGGCGCGTCTGACCTCGCGCCGCTCGGTACGTTCGCTGATTATTATGGGCGGCTGGCCGATTATGTTTGGCCTGCTCCTGTCGGCGGCGGCCACGGTGGTCTCGTCCCATGCTTATCTGTGGATGACCGCTGGTTTAAGCTTCTACGCTTTCGGGATTGGCCTGGCTAACGCCGGGCTGGTGCGCTTAACGTTGTTCGCCAGCGAAATGAGTAAAGGGACGGTTTCGGCGGCGATGGGTATGCTGCAGATGCTGATCTTTACCGTGGGCATAGAGCTTAGCAAGCATGCGTATGAGCTTGGCGGTAACGGCCTGTTCAGCCTGTTTAACCTGTTGGGTGGGGTGTTATGGCTGGGGCTGATTATTTACTTCCTGAAAGATAAAAGCGTCGGCAGTTCGCAGCAGGCGTGATACGTAGTAAACCCGGATGCCCAAAGGCACCCGGGTTCTCATCAGGCGAACGGCGCTTCGCGATTCAATACCTTATCAATAATATGCAATACGCCTTCTTCGTTATTATGCGGGGCATGATGACTGGCGACGGCTTTGACCTCCGCTTTGGCATTCGCCATGGCGAAACCAAAACCGGCATGCTGCAACATTTCAATATCATTGCCGCTATCGCCGAAGGCCACCACCTCATGGTTATCAATGCCCCAGCGCTCCTGCAAAATGCGCAGGCCGTTGGCTTTATGCACGCCAGGGATGATTAAATCGATACTGCCGTAGCCGGTGGCGACGGCGGTAACCATATCGCCCAGCGCCGCGTGTAGCTTCGGCTGAATTTCCGGGATCAGATGATCCGGCACGTTCAGACCGAATTTGAGGATCGCGTCATCGAGATGGTTAAAATCATCCACCAGTTCGAGACGGTGATAGTACTTCGCCGCCACCGCTTTTAGCTCGTCGTTATAGCTATTGAGCGTATAGGCGCTGCGTTTGCCGCAGGCGATAATTTCGATATGCGGCAGCGTTTGCAGGTGGTCGACGACGGCGTTGAAATGCGTCGTCGGCAGCTGGCAGTTAAAGATATCCTCTTTACCGCTCACCACCCAACCGCCGTTTTCGGCGACGAAGGCGATTTCATCGACCAGCTCGGGGAAGAACGATATCAGCTGGTAATACTGGTTGCCGCTGGCGACCACGAAGCGAATGCCCTGTTCGCGCATGCGCTGATACTGCGCCAGAAAACGTGGGCGATTATAGGTCTTGGCATCGCTTAAAAAGGTGCCGTCCATGTCTACCGCAATCAGTTTGATGCTCATTAGCTATTCTCCATCACAGGTTCAGGCTGCGGTTTGGCTACCGCGCGGGCTACCAGCGCCGCCACCATGACCAGACCCAGTACTACCATCATGGCGCTACGCAGGCCAAAATGTTCGCCAAGGAAGCCCAGCAGCGGCGGCCCGACGAGGAAAGCCAGATAGCCGGTAATCGCCACGACGCTCACGCGTTTCGGCGCATCCGGGCCGGTATCGCTGGCGGCGGAAATGGTAAGCGGGAAACCGAGCGAAGCGCCGAGTCCCCACAGCAGTACAGATACCCCGGCAACCCAGGTGCTGTCGACAAAAATAATCAGCCCGATACCCAGTGCGCCCATTACCGCGCTGGCGCGTACGACGGTGACGCGACTGTAGCGGTCGATAAACCAGCCGCCGGTGAAGCGGCCGAGGGTCATGCCGAGGGTGAAACCGGCGTAAATCAGCGAACCGGAAGTGGGGCTAAAGCCGTGGCCGTCGACCATCAGCAGCGGCAGCCAGTCGTTGGCGGAACCTTCGGCGAAGGCCATTGCCAGCACGATCACGCCGATCAGCAACAGCTGCACGTCGCGCCAGACCGGTAGGCCTTTGGCCTCGCTATGGGCGGATTCGGCAGCGTTTTTGCCCGTGCCGTCGGGGATGGCGCGAATGGCGATAACGATGGGGGCAATCGCCACCAGAGCGGCGATCAGAATATGCGGCGCGGCGGGCAGGCCAAAACCGGTCACCGCCATACCGATGCCGGCACCCACGAGGGTGCCGAAGCTGTAAAAACCGTGCATCATCGGCAGCACGGTTTTATTCATTTCCCGTTCAACGGCGGCGCCTTCGACGTTAATCGCCACTTCCGCCGAGCCGAAGCTGGCGCCAAAGATAGCCAGCCCAAAGGCGAACAGCGGCGCAGAGGCGAGCCACAGCGCCAGGCTTAACACCAGCATGCCCGCCACGGCGCACAACATAGTTGTGCGGATGACTTTACGGGTACCGAAGCGCTTCACCAGCCATGCTGAACAGAGAATACCGCTCATTGAACCAATCGACAGGCCAAATAGCACCATTCCCATTTCAGCAGTGGAAAGGGTTAGTAAATCGCGAATCGCGGGCGTACGGGTGGCCCAGGAGGCCATCAATAAGCCGGGGATAAAAAAGAACATAAATAGCGCCCACAGCCGAAGCTGGAGGGCTTTGCGAGAAGTTTGCGCCGTCATCCATAAACGCCCGAGAAAGAAGAGTTGCAGACAACAGTAGCAAGGTTGTGTACATTTGTACACATTCCGCTATCGCTTGACCTGCGTAGCGCACAGAGGGGAAAAACACACCGATGACCCGCAGACCGAACGATCCGCAGCGGCGCGAGCGCATCCTGCAGGCGACGCTGGATACCATCGCCGCGCACGGAATTCATGCGGTAACGCACCGTAAAATTGCCAGCTGCGCCGGGGTACCGCTGGGCTCGCTGACCTATTATTTTAGCGGTATTGAGGCGCTGATTGAGGAGGCGTTTCGTAACTTCACCGTCGAAATGTCGGCGCAGTATCAGCAATTTTTCGACGGCGTCGGCAGCCGCCAACAGGCCTGCGACGCTATCGCCGAGCTGATCTTCAGCGCCCAAGTGACCACCGCGCGCAATATGGAGTTAATGTACCAGCTGTACGCGTTTTGCAGCAGCCGACCAGCACTGAAAACGGTCATGCAGAGCTGGATGCTGCGCAGCCAGCAGACGCTGGAGCAGTGGTTTGAACCGGCGACGGCGCGCGGGCTGGATGCGTTTATCGAGGGGATGACGCTGCACTTCGTGACCGATAGCGCGCCGCTGTCGAAAGCGGCGATTCGCTTAATGGTCGGGCGGCTGGCGGGGGAGAATAGCGCTAGCTAAGCGTCGCTCCGGCGGTGACGTTAACCACCGTGGCGGTCATCGCCGCCGCCAACGGTGAGGCAAGAAAGGTGATGACTCCGGCTATCTGCTCAAGTGTCGGCAACCGCTGCAGCATCGTGCCGTGCGCCGCACCACCCAGCCACTGTTCGACGCTCAAGCCCAGCGCCTGTGCTTTAGGCGCAAACACCTCGGCAGTATAAGAACCCGCCAGCGCCGCATCCGCTATCGCGTGTGACCGTACGCCGAGCACGCGGATTTTTTTGGCGCCGAGTTCGCTGGCCAATGCTTTGATAAAGGCTTCCATTGCGGCGCAGCCGACGATATGGCCGAGGTGTCCAGGGATGGCCATCGTCGCGGAAGGAGGGATAGTGGTAATAATGACGCCCTCGCGTTCGCCACCCATCCACGGCGCCACTGCCTGGGCAATAGTAAATTGGGCATCAAGAAAGGGGACAAAACCCTGGTGATACTCGGCAAGGGATAATTGTGCCAGCGTTTTCCCCTGATTGTGGAAAAAGCCGGTGGCATTAACTACGATGTCAATCCCGCCGGTTCGCCCGGCCAGGTTGGCCACCTGCGCGGTGGTTTGCCCGCCATCCAGCACATCCAGTTGCAGGGTCTCGACGCTCCCGCCTGCAGCGCGAATCTCAGCCGCCGCCTTTTCCAGCTTATCCGCCTGCCGGGCGGCCAGAAAGATCCGCGCGCTTTCTTTCGCCATGGCGAGCGCCGCCGCGCGGCCAATCGCGCCGCTGCCGCCGAAAATCACCACGGTCTTATCTTTAAGCAACATGAAGAGCGCCTTATGTGGGAGTGGATCAGCAAAGTATGGGTGAAAAAATAGACTGTGCAAGGAGGGGGTAGTATTAAAATCAGTGCAGTAATTTTTGAGTTCTGGCCGTAAAATAAACCTGTTACTTAATCATTTAACATGTTGTTTTAATTGAAAAAATAAATATTTTTTTCTGGTTCTTGAGCGTAAAAGTGATTAGCCTTTTATCATCTTATGGTTATTGAGATGGGTTTCATGGATGCAAAGCTAATTGCCAGGGGAATTGTTGATGGTTTAACTTCCCTTTCCGAAGGATTTTATTTATCAGCAATAAGAACGGTAGAAGGTTCAGGAGTCTTGGGGCGTGATCTTAAAAGGCGTAATGAATATGAAACGGAGCGTTTTATTAGGGCGTTCAGAGCATTGATATCGAACGATCAACCAATCAGGCAGCTAATCACCATTGTGAGCACGGATTTTTATGCAAAACTCGATGACAAAGGGAAGAAAGCGATTAATGACAGGATTGGATATTCTGACGCAAAACTGGGAACACGTACGGGGGCTCAGTTTTGCCTGTCCCTGACTTTATCCGAAAAAATAATTGCGCAATTGAAAACAACCAGAATTGGAAACTACGTTCTGCGGGGCTCGGCATCGTTTGCTTTAAGTGCCGTTATTATGCAGGGGATAATCGAAGAGGCAGCGAGAGCTTCTCGTAGGATGAAGGACAGGTATTCATCAACCTATATGATAGTTTCACCAACGAATCTTGATATGGTCTACTTTCTGGTCGAAGAACCACTAGAACCGTATCTCAAGTACATAGAGAGCCATCCAATGCAATGTAAAGGAATAGAAAATGAAATCTGTAAAATTCTCGGCCAGCCATTCTTATAAAAGAATTGGCGTGCATTGCATCAATATGATTGATGCAATGGGGAGGGGGATTTGCTCAATTATGGCTTTTGTTAGTCTTATTGCGCTGGATGGCTGGCTATTCAAGCTGGGTGGCTTTGCGATTTGTTTTGTTCTGATTTGCCTAATTATTTTTCTGGCCGACTGGTTAAAGGCAAAAATTCAGTAAATGATTAAGGTCAGTACGCAACTGATATCTTCAGAGCGGTTTTGGTTTCAGTCTAGCTCGAAAAGTGCCAACTTCAGACAACAAAAAACCCATTTATGAAAATGGGTTAGTGAAAATAATAATTTGTAATACAATCAATAAGTTAGGTTGGTTGTAAGGAGTGGAAATTACTGGGCAATGCCAACCGCTGTCGCCGTTTTGTCGCCATTAGGCAGAGTAGCTAACGGGTGAAGCGCAGGGCTGTTTCAAAATGATCATGAGCCAGGTGAGCATAACGCATGGTCATTTTTATGTCGTGGTGACCGAGGATTTTCTGTTGTGTAAGGATATTCCCGCCAGACATCATAAAATGTGCTGCAAATGTATGGTGCAGAACGTGGGTTAACTGACCTTGTGGAAGTACGAACGAAGTTCTTTCCATGACCGATAAAAATTGAAAATAGCAGTTAGTGAAGAAATTAAATCCATCAAGTGCCATGATCTCGTCATAAAGTTCCTTGCTTATAGGGATACTTCTGTTTTTCTTTCCTTTCGTTCTAACAAAAGTAATACGGTACTTAGTTACTTGTGACCTTGTGAGATTTACCGCTTCACGCCAGCGTGCACCTGTGCTTAGGCAGATTTTGACTACAAGTGCTAGAACCGGGTTCTGACGTTTGCAATCAGCCAGCAACTCAACGATCTGTTCATGGGTAAGCCATGCCATCTCTTTTTCGGCGATGGTAAATTTACGCATGTTCTCAAGTGGATTTGGGCACGGCCATTCACCCAGTCGGGAAAGTTCGCTAAAAACGCTTTGGTAGCTTTGTTCTAGGTTAATGGTGACCGGGCTTGCACCTTTCTTCCATTTTTCACTAAAGTAGATTTCACCCGTGAGGCGTTTATCTCTATAGTGAGCAAACATTTTTGATGTGAGTTCAGTTGCCAAGGGATTACCCAAAGCGTTAACCATCAGTAGCAACTTATCATAGACGTGTTGTCCAGCGGTCAGCGATTTGCCATGGAGTTTGAACCACAACTCAACCACATCTTTCAGTGTTCGGCGGTCTGCTGATTCACCCAGCCATGGTTTTGCTTCAGTTTCCTCCATGGTGTAGCGTTCAAAAGCTAGAGCTTCACCTTTAGTGGTAAACTGCTTGCGAACGCGCCTGCCAGTGCGTCCCATGGGGTAACACTCGCAAAGCCTTCTTCCTGTTGTGAGTTTTCGTACTGCCATAAAAAAGCCCTCCAATGGAGAGCATTTATACTTTGTTTTTGTACAGTATCAGTGTGTGATGATCGGGTAATCATACATATGATATGTGATTGGGATTAGTGCACTTTAGTAATATCTGTATTCGTATCGATTTTTCCTTTGTTACTGGAAGACCTTTGCTCTTTTCTTTTAATATATAATTCCCAGCGGATATTATTCATTATGATGGCATAAATATTAAAAATAAAAGTCTTTACTACTAATACTAAGTAAATAAGGCTAGTCCCTATAACACAATATCCGAGTTTGATAATTAATTCTTTTATCACTGTTGAGTATGGAAATAAATCAATAATATTGCCAATCATTCCATTTGCTTGACAGAAAAGAATTATAACTAGATATATGAAAGTAAACGTAATAAAAGAAATAAAAACTTTCATAAATGCCATGAAGTTATATTTTAACGTGGGCATTTGTGTTTTTTTATGTTGTACTGACATCATTTGAAGAAACATATCGGGTTTGGATAGTGTTGCAAATATAGTGAAGCCTGCAATAAGAAAACCTAGGGTTGTCACTGCAAAGTTGAAACCAATCAAAGACCAGTTTCTAATGTCAGATACTAAGTGAGACATATCCTTCTCAATGAAAAAAGAGTTTGTCAATAAAAAAATAGACGCTGCGAGCAAAATGCAAACATGGAAAGTACTAATGGTAATCCGTTTGCAAAGCAAGTAAACATCCCAAAGACTTTTTTCTTGGGTTATTTCTTTAGCATCTATTTTATTTATCATCTGCCAAACCTTTCATATATATTGCTAATAATTCTAATCGTCTTTTGTGAAAGAGATCTGGGTAGCGATATCTTACCTTCATTTACAAGAACTTCATATCGCTCATAACTTTCATTTGCAGCCACTTCCGTGTTTTTTGATAATTCATTCATCTCACTTAATAAAACAAAATCATCATTACTGCCTTTGATTATATCACCTTCGTTATCATATCCTTTAATATTTATTCCTGAATTTGCTAATCTAGTTGCTGATGTTAGTTGTTCTAAAACAGCATCATGGTTCAAACCCGAATCGGTGTTTGAAAAACGAATTGACGTAGAAATACTGCCCATTTCGTCTCCAGCGCTTTCAAGTGACTCCCAAAATTCGTCGTTATCAATTTCCTCTTGATTCGTAGGGAGTAGCTTTACTGAGACATTTTGGATTTTTC
Source organism: Klebsiella sp. CN_Kp088 (assembly GCF_040064335.1). NCBI lineage: Bacteria > Pseudomonadati > Pseudomonadota > Gammaproteobacteria > Enterobacterales > Enterobacteriaceae > Klebsiella > Klebsiella sp. CN_Kp088. The sequence continues at coordinate 120,382 of NZ_JBEAIQ010000016.1, forward strand.
TAAAGTTTTCAATGAATTGTTCTAAGCTTTGTTCATCAGTTAAAGGTGTGATTCTTAGCTTAGGTCGTTCGATTTCACTCCGTAAGGCTTTTTTAGTAACTCGAGGTAAGTCAGGATTTTCTTCGCGTTCTCTTTGTGCAGTTTCGTATAAATGAGATATGTATTTCTCATATTCTATATTTAAGAAGCACTGACTAGTTGACTGGAAGTTTTGAATTGTAGGGGCACCACTAACTTCCTTACAAAGAATCAATCTGTGCGTATTTAATATTAGAAGAAAGAAAGAGCTAGGTGCTGTTTCAAGTTCATCATGATCTTCGACTAAATCAGCACCATCAAATACCTGTTCTCTGGTTAGTAATGTGTTTTTAATAATCCGCCCTTTAATTCCTAGTACTGGGGGCGTTGCTTCTTCATCAAGTATGACACATTCAGTATCAATGAAAAAGAACTCTGATTTATCAGATATTCTGCGAATGTTTGCCATTTCTAAAAAAGATGGGAAAACGATTTCATCATAGTAGTCTAATAAAACATCATCACCAAAACGGAGAGTGTAATTTCCAAACTCTAGTTTTTTAACAAAATCCATTGCTGTGCCTCAAGGTTAAATAGTACGATATTGTGAGAAGATTTTTGCAACTAATTTTATATCTTCTCTTTTACAATCAAATGTTAAATCATCGTCTGTTACCCGAAGATTACCTCCAGGCAATAGAAAATTTTGTTTTATCTTAAAGTTATTTTGGTATTGAACCAACCATCTGCCATCTTCAATATTTTCTTTATTTACATGTGCAATATTTGTGCAATCTTCGTCCTCTATTGCAAGTAAATCATTAAAGTGAGGAAGCAGGGTTTTATCTACAAATAAATGACCTGCATCGAAAATTTTATTATCAATAAGTGTTACTTTGGAAATTTTTAAAACTTCACTTTCTTCGCTTTCAAATTCTTGCCCGTGTCCAGTTCCTAACCAAGTGAGTGTTGCTCCGGTTTCGATGGCACATTGGATGATCCAGTCCAAAGGGAAGGGATCTCTAAGATATCGATTAGCCAAAGTACTTTTAGATACTTTCAGGTGATCAGCTAGAGCCTGGCGCGTTGTAAAGCCATATGCTGAAACTAGCCTTTCGATAGCTTCTCGCCCTCCGCTCTCAAAATTTAGCGGGATCTCATTTGGGTACTTTATTGCTGACATATCTCTTTTACGATCCTGGTATTCGCCATGTTCCCAATTGGGTACTTGTCACAGTTCAAGGCAGTTAATCAAGAAACAAGGAATCATGCACCATGAAACCTAATATTTCAATATCGTTGGCCGTACCTTCAATTTCAATTGAAAAGTACAGTGAACTCACAGGGTTATCTATAGACACAATCAATGACATGTTAGCGGATGGGCGTTTGATACGGCACCGCTTACGCAAAGATAAAAAGCGCGAAAAAGTTATGATCAACATCGCCGCTATGACTATCGATGCACTCTCAGATTGCAATGTGTCCATCAATTAGTTCAATTTTGAGACCGCCTGAGGGCAATGACTATGTTTGATTATCAGACCTCTAAACATGCTCACTTTGATGCGGCTTGCCGAGCATTTGCAATTGAGCACAATCTGGAAGATGTGGCCGCTGCTGTTGGCATGAGGCCACAGATCCTGCGCAACAAATTAAACCCAGCACAGCCGCACCGTTTAACCTGTGACGAGCTTTTAGCTATTACAGATTACACCGAAGATGCGCGTTTACTGGATGGGATGCTGCCGGAGATTACAGCCAGGCGGTGAAAGGGAACTGGCTGGCCAGTGTCAGCGGTAATGCTGAAAGCAGAATTGCCGGTAATCATACAGTGCAAGCTGGCGGGGATCTGACCGAGCAGATAGGGAAAATCCGCAAGAGTGTTGCGGCGATTCAGCAGCAGATAATTGCGCCGGTAGTGTGGATTGGTTCCGGCAGTATCAACGTGGCACAGCTGATGCTGGATACCCTTGACGTATTGAAGGAGCTGGCGGAACAGACGGCCAGCCATACCCACAGTAACACGGGTGCCCCCAAGAATGCTGGCGCTATCCGTGGCGCTGGCCAGAAAGCCGATCAGCTTAACGGTAAATACTCGCCGGTGATTGGCCAGTATACGTCCTGCCCCAGCCAGAATTAAAGCCCGCGGAATGCGGTTTTTTTATGCCCTCATAAAACGCCGCGTAATGGTCGCAGCGGCCTTTTCGCGGCCAAACAATCCACCGCAACACGCAAAACAGATCGTGCGCACAGCAGAGCGCTGGCAGCGCGTGAGCCTGACAAAATAAATCTTTCCGTGACGAAAACGGCGCTACACCGCACCCGCCTGCGGTTTCTGGATCATAAAAATTTTTCAGTTTTATTTTTCTACAAACCAGACCGCCACACCGCGCCAGCGCTAGCGGCTTACCAGAAATCCAAAACTGAAAGGATTGAAAAGAATTTCAGTGTTTTTCAGTTTAGAGGATCTGCGGAGGATTTAAGGTGAACATTAACTATTTGATAAATATAATTAAATTTAATTTTGCGTTAGTTTAAGAAGATCAAGATGAGGTGGTAAACCGGATAAAGTAAAGCCCGCGACTCAAGGACTCGCGCGGGCTGTAGAAAGGATACTGGATTTTAAGAAACTGAAAAAATGAAAATTATACAATGTTGAGAAGAATGCATTTCACTCGGTCAAAGCTGATTGCGTCCTGTGATTCCCGCGCAAACCAGTAGATTTTTTCTTCATGTGCTAATTGTTCAATTTGAGCCTGAGTATCTTCAGGTGGATATGTCGATTTATCTGACGGGATAGTCACAGAAGTTACGTTATCTGGCACGGAGACTTTTTTGGTAGCCCCAGAGGCATAAATGAGGGTCACAATTTTGTTCATTTGATTTTTCTCCTTGAATAATTATGTTAATGAAGTAGTGAAGGATAGCTAGCAAAGTTAAGGTTAGCTTCATACAGCTATCTGCTACTTAGCATCAGTATCTGATAAAGATTGTGCATTTTCTCGTATCAATGATAAGAACTCATAATGTTGAATACATAGCGATTGATCAGTAAGATTTAGTGAGAATACTTTATCAGATAAAGTTGCAATGTATCGGAACTTGTCATGTTTGTTTTTTGAGCAGCTTAGGTTGCTAGAAACTAAAAAAGTATCCTTGCCGGCAATGATATCTTTAGCATCTCCAATCGCCTGATGCATTAAATGCGAAGGGAAGTAGCATAGAAAGACGATTACTAAAAGACGCAATTTTCCGAAATCTTCAAATAGTTTTTCTTTACTTATTAGGTAATAGGTAAAAAAACAGCCTATCAAAAGTGCTGCACTGGCATACTTAGTAGGGACAGTACCTGTAAACAAATTATAGACAGAAAAACTTAATACACCCAATCCAAATAAAACTATAAAAATAATATAAGCAGTTGCTGCATATGAGTAAGCTTTGAACCCACCCCCTGCAGCCTTATATTTTTCGCGCGTTTCAGCGTCTACAACATTATATTGTTGTAAAGCTATATTAAAAATCATTATTGAAATTAATGGGATGGATGGTATAGCGGCTGCTTTTATAATGTCTGCTGCATCTATAAATTGAAGTATATTGATATCAAAATGTAACCAAAAAACCCAAAGATATAGGGAGCTACAGATCATTAGATAACCTGTCGCAGCGGCACCAGATAGTAAGTTAATTTTCATGATGATACCAATAGTAATTACAGGTTACCATTAAAGAACGTATAATCTGTATCGAATAACCACTATTCAGCATGGCTATTTTTATTTGGAAATTTCGGTGGTTGACTCAGCATTCACAATTTCAACATTCTCAGAATGTGATACACGAACGGAACTTGCTGCTTCAATAAGCTTAAGAGCATCTTCTGTAGAAACGCCCCTCAAATCAAATAACTTACGATCAGCAGCAATTTCAATTTTTATACTGTGTTTTCTTTGTAGCATATCCAGTACCTTAAGAACTAATGGGGCATAAGTCTTCCCACACTCAAAAATAACACTTAGATATTCCTTGATGGTTGTTGGTTTGGAGGAGAAACAATGCCCAGTGCCGGCATGTAAACCAACTTCGTCAAAACCATCAATGAAAGACTGCTTTAGGTCTTCAGGAACGTGAAGGTTTAAAGAATCGTACTTGGATTTTCTCTCTGATGCCACTGTTGTTGTCCTCCACATTAGATAGATATTCTCTGTCGCCACTTTGCCGCCATTGGCATATCAGGTATTGAGTAAGTAGGTGATTTGGAAGGGATAAAATAACAGGCAACAAAAAACCCATCAACCTTGAACCTAAGCGGCGGGGTTGATGGGCTCCACAAAATGGGGACATCAAAGAAAAGCAGTGGCACTAGTTATGACTGACATCCTGGGAAAAAGTTCTGTTCATCACCGATTTTTTTGCGAAAAAGTTAAAAATTTTCGGCCGGGGCTAGCCAAGGCCCGGCCAGATGATGACGATCAGCGTACCGGCAAGGGTGAGCAGCACGTTGGCGATAGCGTAAGTGCCAGCATAGCCGAGTGCGGGAATGTTGCTGCGCGCGGTATCGCTGATAATTTCCATCGCCGGGGCGCAGGTGCGCGCGCCCATCATCGCGCCGAACAGCATCGCGCGGTTCATGCGTAGCACATAGGCGCCGAACAGGAAGCAGATCACCACCGGCACCAGGCTGACGATAAGACCGGCAGCCAGCATTTGCCCGCCAATGGCGCCCAGACCGTTATTAATACCCGCGCCGGCGCTCAGGCCGACCCCGGCCATAAACACCATCAGACCGAACTCCTTAACCATGTTCAATGCGCCCTGCGGGATATAGCCGAAGGTCGGATGGTTGGCGCGCAGGAAGCCAAGCATAATGCCGGCGAACAGCAGGCCGGCGGCGTTACCGATGCCGAAGCTGAACGAGCTGAACTGGAAAGTGATCATGCCGATCATCAGGCCGACGATAAAGAAGGCGCAGAAAGCCAGCAGATCGGTCACCTGGCTGTGAATCGAAATAAAGCCGATGCGGTCAGCGACGGTTTTTACGCGGCGGGCGTCGCCGCTCACCTGCAGCACGTCGCCTTTATTGAGCACCACGTTATCGTCGATTGGCATCTCAATCTGGCTGCGGATCACCCGGTTTAAGAAACAGCCGTGATCGGTCAGCTTCAGCTGCGCCAGGCGGCGGCCGACGGCGTTATGATTCTTAACCACAATCTCTTCGGTGACGATACGCATATCGAGCAGGTCGCGGTCAAACACCTCTTTACCGTTACGGAAGCTTGGGTCGAGGCGGGCATGGGCGTCCGGGTAGCCAACCAGCGCGATATCGTCGCCCATCTGCAGTACCGCGTCGCCATCCGGGTTCGCCAGGATACCGTTACGACGAATACGCTCGATATAGCAGCCGGTCTGGCGGTAAATTCCCAGCTCACGAAGATTTTTGCCGTCCGCCCACGCGACCAATTCCGGGCCGACGCGGTAGGCGCGGATAACCGGCAGATAGACTTTACGCTTGGAGTCGGTATCCAGACCGCGCTCGCGGGCGATCTGCTGGGCGCTGGTCTGCAGATCCTGATGCTGCAGCTTCGGCATATAGCGCGCGCCGACGATCAGGCTCACCAGGCCAACCAGGTAAGTCAGGGCGTAACCCAGGCTCAGGTGGTCAAGCGACTGCGCCAGCTGATCGCTGGGCAGGCCAAAGTGGCGTAGGGTATCGCCAGCGCCCACCAGCACCGGGGTGGAGGTCATAGCGCCCGCCAGCATCCCGGCGGTCAGGCCGATGTCCCAGCCAAACAATTTGCCCAGCCCCATAGCGATTAACATCGCGCTGGCCACCATCACCAGCGCCAGCATCAGATAGTTTTTGCCGTCGCGGAAAAAAATCGAAAAAAAGTTGGGGCCCGCTTCGACGCCGACGCAGAAAATAAACAGCATAAAGCCAAGATTTAGCGCATCTGTGTTAATGGCGAAGTGCTGCTGACCTAATAATAAAGAAACGACTAAAACGCCAATGGAATTACCAAGTTGTACTGACCCGAGGCGAAGTTTCCCCAGGCAAAGACCCAGTGCGAGTACAACAAACAATAACAGGATGTAATTCCCGTTTAACAAATCTGCGACGTTTATATTCACGAAAGCCAACTTCTCGTTTACTAGTAAGTTGTTGAAGGAAATGGTTTTTTGGTCTAAGGTTGCTCAAGCGTTCGCACTATGCCGAACGTTATTCTGGCATCCCGTTAATACCGATAAAACAGTGCCGCTAGTTTAATCTTTCCTGGTTGCTGCGGCTAGTCACAATCGTTTTACTCTGACGGGAGCGTTATAAGCATGGACTGCCAGAATGCTATTTCTGACTGGATGAAGTGAAAGATAGTTAGAGGCGAAATCAGGAGGATGTCGTGAAATCTGAGCGCGCGTGGGCCGGTATAATTTGTGGGTTCTTTCTGTTTATTGTGGTCTGTTTATCGCTGTTGCTGCATATGAAAGGGGCTTTTCGGCAAACGGGCAACCCCGAGCTTGGACTGCTGTTCTTTGTGCTACCTGGCGCCGTGGCGAGCTGTTTATCCCCCGGAAGGCGCGTCATACGTCCGCTGATTGGCGCCATGCTGGCGGCACCGGTTTGTCTGGTGGTGATGCGGATGTTCTTTATTACTCATCGATCGTTTTGGCAGGAACTGGCGTGGCTTTTTAGCGCGGTCTTCTGGTGCGCGCTCGGGGCGCTATGCTTTTTATTTATTTGCGTCTGGCTGGACGCCAGACGCAGGCACTCAACGGAAGAGTGAAGTCTCTCAGGCAAACAGGCCGAGATTTTCCTTCGCCCAGGCTTCGAAATCCGTGCAGCCGCCGATGTGTTTCTGATCGACGAAAATCTGCGGTACGGTTTCTACCGGCTTACCGACGGTTTTTTCCAGATCGGCTTTGCTGATGCCTTCCGCGTGGATATCAATGTAGCGATAGCTGAAGTCATCGCGCTCGGTGCTCAGTTTCTCAGCCAGTTCTTTAGCGCGAACGCAGTACGGGCAACCTGGGCGACCAAAAATAACGGTAAACATGCTTCTCTCCTTAAATCTCAGCCGGATGGCGAATGTGGCTATGATGCCGCGTTCCGTTAGCAAGGGGAAGAAGGTTTTACCTTTTATAGCGATGGTTGCGGGTTATGCTTGATCAATATCATCTGCTGCAAGACCCTATACAGATGCGCCAGCGATGCGCTGTGCGCGGCATGAGTATATTGAGGAGCGTTATGCGATCGCCTGCCGCATTACCCAAAAGTATTCTGATTGTTGAGCTCGTCGGCATGGCGCTGCTGACGTTGGCCTGGCTGTCATTAAACCAGTATGTTCAACTGCCTGCGCCATTTGCCAGCCCGACGGCGGCGCTCATCATGATCTTTGCCGGGATCCTGCTGATGATCCCGGCGGCGATAGCCTTAATGTGGCGAATAGCGAAAATTGTCGCGCCGCAGTTGACCGATAATAAGACCTCATCTTCTACCCCGTCCGAACGAGAAAAACACCATGACGCCGACCATTGATCTGCTGCGTAACCACCGTTCCATCCGCCATTTTACCGACGCGCCGATTAGCGACCAACAGCGTGAGGCGATCATTGCCGGGGCGCAAGGGGCTTCCAGCTCCAGCTTTTTACAATGTACCTCGATTATTCGCATTACCGACCCGCAGATGCGTGAGCAGCTGGTTGAGTTGACCGGCGGCCAGCAGCACGTGGCGCAGGCAGCGGAGTTTTGGGTATTCTGCGCCGATTTCAACCGCCACCTGCAAATTTGCCCGCAAGCGCAGTTGGGACTGGCTGAACAGCTGCTGCTGGGCGTCGTCGACACCGCGCTAATGGCGCAGAATGCCTTAATCGCCGCGGAATCCCTGGGATTAGGCGGCGTCTATATTGGCGGCCTGCGTAATAACATTGACGCGGTAACCGAGCTGCTGCAGCTGCCGAAACACGTGTTGCCGCTGTTTGGCCTGTGCCTTGGCTGGCCTGCTGACGACCCGCAGGTTAAGCCGCGTATCCCGCCTGCGATGCTGGTGCATGAGAATCACTACCAGCCGCTTGATCAACAGGTGCTGGCGCAGTATGACGAACAGCTGGCGGACTATTATCTGACGCGCGGCAGCAATACCCGCCGCGATACCTGGAGCGATCATATCCGCCGCACCATCATCAAAGAGAGCCGGCCGTTTATTCTCGATTATTTGCATAAACAGGGCTGGGCAACGCGCTGATTCCCTATACACTTCAACCTGCAAACGCAGAGTGCTGGCCGCCAGTTATTTTCTAAGAGGTGTTGGGTGAAAATCGCTATATTATCCCGGGATGGAACGCTTTATTCTTGCCGCCGCTTGCGTGAAGCCGCGCAAAAACGCGGGCATCAGGTCGAGATCCTCGATCCGCTCTCCTGCTATATGAGCGTCAGCCCGGTTGCCTCCTCGATTCACTACAAAGGGCGACAGTTGCCCCATTTTGATGCAGTCATTCCGCGTATTGGCACGGCGATCACCTATTACGGCACCGCCGCGCTGCGGCAGTTCGAACTGCTGGGCAGCTATCCGCTAAACGAGTCGGTGGCGATTACCCGCGCCCGCGATAAGCTGCGCTCGCTGCAGTTGCTGGCGCGTCAGGGAATCGATCTACCGGTCACCGGTATTGCTCACTCGCCGGACGACACCAGCGATCTGATCGCCATGGTCGGCGGCGCGCCGCTGGTGGTGAAGTTAGTGGAGGGGACGCAGGGGATTGGCGTGGTGCTGGCGGAAACGCGACAGGCGGCGGAAAGCGTGATTGACGCCTTCCGGGGCCTCAATGCGCACATTCTGGTGCAAGAATATATCGCTGAGGCAAAAGGGTGCGATATCCGCTGCCTGGTGGTTGGCGATGAGGTGGTGGCGGCGATTGAACGGCGGGCGAAGGAGGGCGATTTTCGCTCTAACCTGCACCGCGGCGGCGTCGCCACTACGGCCACGATCAGCGATCAGGAGCGGGAGATGGCGATTAAAGCGGCGCAAACGCTGGGTCTGGACGTGGCTGGCGTGGATCTTCTGCGCGCCCACCGCGGTCCGCTGGTGATGGAAGTTAACGCCTCGCCGGGGCTGGAAGGGATTGAAACCACCACTCACGTCGATATTGCCGGGCGAATGATCGCGTGGATCGAGCGCCAGGCCACGCCTGGATATTGTCTAAAAATGGGAGGGTAGCGTCACTTCGTTATCCTTTCATGGAATGCGACGCATTTTTTGCGTAAGCTATGCGTCGTTTTTTATCCAGCAAGAGGTCACAGGCACTATGGATTCACTGGTCGTTCCGGGTCTTGATACATTACGTCATTGGCTCGACGAGTTAGGCATCAGTTTTTTTGAGTGCGACTCCTGCCAGGCGTTGCACCTGCCGCATATGCAGAATTTCGACGGTATTTTCGATGCCAAAATCGACCTGCTGGACAACGTGGTGCTGTTTTCGGCGCTGGCGGAAGTGAAGCCCTCTGCGCTGCTGCCGCTGTCGGCGGATCTGTCGGCGATTAACGCCAGTTCGCTGACCGTAAAAGCGTTCCTTGATATTCAGGATGATAACCTGCCGAAGCTGGTGGTCTGCCAGGCGCTGCCCGTTGGCGCGGGCGTCACTCTCGAACAGTTTGCCTGGTTCTTCCGCCAGAGCGAAGAGCAGGTCTCGATGGTCATTCTGGAAGCCGGCGCCAATCAACTGCTGTATAAAGCGGAAGAGCAGGAAGAAGAGGCCGCAGCCGAAGAAGTACAATACCATTTTCTGCACTAATTAATAAAAGCAGCCGCTGCGATGGCGGTTGCTTATTTATTCTGTCTCAAACCCGTCTTTAAAGAATTATTCACTGCTGTTTTAGCGCTTCGCTTTTATCTCGTAGACCTTTATTGGCTGGAAATATGATCCAGGGCGTTTTTTTGCCTGGGCTATATCCTCTTATTCTGGCTACAGTTATTCTGGCGAGGCGTCCATTTGCGGGCAGCCAATCAGGGAGAGGTTTCCTCTCCTTATCTCAGGCAATGAAAAATATGCATGATTCTTGCATGCGTTCAGGTTCGTCTATTGCGTCCGTGAATTAACGGGCCTTGAGAAGGAAACAGAGATATGACCGCCTTGGGTAAAAAATGGTTAACAGGTGTGATTACGGGTGCGCTGATGGCCGTTTCTGCCGGCTCGCTCGCAGCGGAACAAAAAACGCTGCACGTTTATAACTGGTCTGATTATATTGCGCCGGACACGGTTGCCAATTTTGAAAAAGAGACCGGTATTAAAGTGGTGTATGACGTATTTGATTCCAACGAGGTGCTGGAAGGTAAATTAATGGCCGGCAGCACCGGGTTCGATCTGGTGGTGCCGTCGGCAAGCTTCCTTGAACGCCAGCTGGCGGCCGGGGTATTCCAACCGCTGGATAAAAGCAAACTGCCGAACTGGAAAAACCTCGACCCGAAAGTTTTACAACTGGTGGCGCGTCACGATCCCGATAATAAATATGCGATGCCATACATGTGGGCGACCACCGGCATCGGCTATAACGTCGATAAAGTGAAAGCGGCGCTGGGTAAAGACGTACCGTTGAACAGCTGGGATCTGGTGCTTAAGCCGGAAAACCTTGAGAAGCTGAAAAGCTGCGGCGTCTCCTTCCTTGATGCCCCCGAAGAGATTTTCTCGACGGTGCTGAACTATCTCGGCAAAGATCCAAACAGCACCAAAGCCGATGATTACACCGGACCGGCAACCGATCTGCTGCTGAAGCTGCGGCCCAATATCCGTTACTTCCACTCTTCGCAATATATCAATGACCTGGCAAACGGTGATATTTGCGTCGCTATCGGCTGGGCGGGCGATGTCTGGCAGGCGGCGAATCGCGCGAAAGAGGCGAAGAATGGCGTCAATATCTCCTACTTTATTCCGAAAGAGGGGGCGCTGGCCTTCTTTGATGTCTTCGCCATGCCGGCGGATGCCAAAAATAAAGACGAAGCCTATCAGTTCCTGAACTATCTGCTGCGTCCGGAGGTTATTGCGCATATCAGCGATCACGTCTACTACGCTAACGCTAACAAAGAGGCGACGCCGCTGGTCAGCGCCGACATCCGCAACAATCCGGCGATTTACCCGCCAGAGGATGTCTTCGCCAAGCTGTTCACCCTCAAGGTGCAGGATCCGAAGATTGACCGCGTGCGCACCCGCGCGTGGACCAAAGTGAAAAGCGGAAAATAACGCCGTCAGGCCCGGTACGCCGGGCCTGTAAAGGTCTGACCTGCTGTTCGCTGGCGGACATAGAACTGAAGAATGTATGGCAACCGGGCCATACGGTGATTGTATTTGCCGGAGAGCACCCGAGTGAATGACGCAATGCCCCGCCCACAGGCGAAAGCCCCCAAAGCGCTGACCCCGCTGCTGGAAATCCGTAATTTAACCAAATCCTTCGATGGGCAACACGCCGTCGATGATGTCAACCTCACTATTTATAAAGGCGAAATCTTTGCCTTACTGGGCGCGTCCGGCTGCGGGAAATCGACGCTGCTACGTATGCTGGCAGGTTTTGAGTTGCCCACCGCCGGGCAGATTGTGCTGGATGGCGTCGACCTGGCGCGCGTGCCGCCGTATCAGCGGCCGATCAATATGATGTTCCAGTCTTACGCGCTATTTCCCCACATGACGGTGGAGCAAAATATCGCCTTTGGTCTTAAGCAGGACAAGCTGCCAAAGGCGGAGATTAACGCCCGCGTCCAGGAGATGCTGGCGTTGGTGCATATGCAGGAGTTCGCCAAACGCAAGCCGCACCAGCTTTCCGGCGGCCAACGTCAGCGCGTGGCGCTGGCGCGAAGCCTGGCGAAGCGGCCGAAATTACTGCTGCTTGATGAACCGATGGGCGCATTGGATAAAAAACTGCGCGACCGGATGCAGCTTGAGGTAGTGGATATTCTTGAGCGCGTCGGCGTCACCTGCGTGATGGTCACCCATGACCAGGAAGAGGCGATGACCATGGCGGGCCGTATCGCCATCATGAACCGCGGTAAGTTCGTGCAGATCGGCGAGCCGGAGGAGATCTATGAACATCCGACGACCCGCTATAGCGCCGAGTTTATCGGCTCGGTAAACGTCTTCGAAGGGCTGGTCAAAGAGCGGCTGGAAGATGGTCTGGTACTGAATGCGCCGGGGCTGGTGCATCCGCTGAAAGTCGATCCGGATGCCTCGGTGGTGGATAACGTGCCGGTCTGGGTGGCGCTGCGTCCGGAGAAAATCATGCTCTGCGACGAACCACCGGCAGACGGCTTTAACTTTGCGGTAGGCGAGGTTATCCATATCGCTTATCTCGGCGATCTGTCTATCTATCATGTCCGTCTGAAAAGCGGGCAGATGATCAGCGCCCAGCTGCAAAACGAACATCGCCATCGCAAAGGCATGCCGACCTGGGGTGATGAAGTTCGCTTGTGCTGGGATGCCGATAGCTGCGTTGTTCTGACGGTGTAAGGAGAGGGCGATGAGCACATTAGAACCTCTAGCCGGCGGCAAAAAAACCGGCGGTTTTGCCCTGTGGCTGGCGCGCCAGCAGATGGCTCACGGGCGTAAGCTGGTGATTGCGCTGCCGTATCTGTGGTTAATCCTGCTGTTTTTACTGCCATTCCTGATCGTTTTTAAAATCAGTCTGGCCGAAATGGCGCGGGCGATCCCGCCCTATACCGAGTTACTGTCGTGGGCCGACGGTCAACTGACGTTGACGCTCAACCTCGGCAATTTCCTGCAACTGACCGACGATCCGCTGTACTTTGAGGCTTATCTGCAGTCGTTGCAGGTGGCGGCAATTTCCACCTTTTGCTGTCTACTATTGGGCTATCCGCTGGCGTGGGCGGTGGCGCATAGCAAGCCGTCGACGCGCAATATACTGCTGCTGTTGGTGATATTACCTTCGTGGACTTCGTTCCTCATTCGCGTTTACGCATGGATGGGGCTGCTGAAAAGCAACGGGGTGCTCAATAACTTCCTGTTGTGGCTCGGAGTTATCGATCAACCGCTGGAGATTTTGCATACCAATCTGGCGGTGTACATCGGTATCGTTTACGCCTACCTGCCGTTCATGGTGCTGCCGATTTATACCGCGCTGACGCGTATCGACTATTCGCTGGTGGAAGCGTCGCTGGATCTCGGCGCCAGGCCGTTAAAGACCTTCTTCCAGGTGATTGTTCCGTTAACGAAAGGCGGCATTATCGCCGGCTCGATGCTGGTGTTTATTCCGGCGGTGGGCGAGTTCGTCATCCCGGAACTGCTCGGCGGCCCCGACAGCATTATGATTGGCCGCGTGCTGTGGCAGGAGTTCTTTAATAACCGCGACTGGCCGGTAGCATCGGCGGTGGCGATTGTGATGTTGCTGTTGCTGATCGTGCCGATCATGTGGTTCCACAAGCATCAGCAAAAACAGATGGGAGATCATGGATGAATGACTTACCGGTAGTACGTTCGCCATGGCGGATTCTGATCCTCGTGCTCGGTTTTACCTTCCTGTATGCGCCGATGCTGATGCTGGTTATCTATTCATTTAACAGTTCGAAGCTGGTGACGGTATGGGCGGGGTGGTCGACGCGCTGGTATAGCGAGCTGTTTCATGATGACGCGATGATGAGCGCGGTGGGGTTAAGCCTGACCATTGCCGCCTGCGCGGCGACGGCGGCGGCGATCCTCGGTACAATTGCCGCGGTGGTGCTGGTGCGTTTTGGCCGTTTTCGCGGTTCCAACGGTTTTGCTTTTATGATCACCGCGCCGCTGGTGATGCCCGATGTGATTACCGGGCTGTCGCTGCTGCTGCTGTTCGTCGCGCTGGGGCATTCCATCGGCTGGCCATCGGATCGTGGCATGTTGACGATATGGCTGGCGCATGTCACCTTCTGTACTGCCTACGTGGCGGTGGTGATCTCTTCACGTCTGCGCGAGCTGGACAGGTCAATCGAAGAGGCGGCGATGGATCTTGGCGCCGCGCCGCTGAAGGTGTTTTTCGTGATAACCTTGCCGATGATTATGCCCGCGGTCATTTCCGGCTGGCTGCTGGCGTTTACCTTGTCTCTTGATGACCTGGTGATTGCCAGCTTCGTCTCCGGGCCGGGGGCGACGACGCTGCCGATGCTGGTCTTCTCCAGCGTGCGGATGGGCGTTAACCCGGAAATTAACGCCCTGGCGACCTTAATCCTCGGTGTGGTGGGAATTGTCGGTTTTATCGCCTGGTATTTAATGGCTCGCGCAGAAAAGCAGCGAGTGCGTGATATCCAGCGTGCAAGAAGGGGCTGAACCCCCTATACCCGTCATACTTCAAGCTGCATGTGCGTTGGCCGCGTTTGTTCACCCCAGTCACTTACTAGAGTAAGCTCCTGGGGATTCACTCACTTGCCGCCTTCCTGCAACTCGAATTATTTAGGGTATAATCTCTGCAATAGAGTTAACATTGGCGCCGCACTCGTGGCGCCGTTTTCATGGATGACTTTACGTTGGGATTGTTTACAAAAACTCGATCGTCTCATGCTCGTCTTAACGTCCCTGCGCTGGTACAGGTGGCGGCATTTGCTATTATCTTAATTCGCGGTCTTGACCTGTTAATGATCCTCAATCAGCTTGGCGTGCAGGGGATTGCCGATTTTGTCCATCGTAGCGTGCAAACCTGGGCCCTGACGCTGGTGTTTCTGGCGAGCCTGGCGCTGGTGTTTATCGAGATCTGGTGCGCCTTTTCGCTGGTGAAAGGCCGCAACTGGGCGCGCTGGCTCTACCTGTTGACGCAAATTATCGTCATCTCTTATCTGTGGGCGGCCTCGATTGGCTACGGCTATCCAGAACTGTTCAGCGTGGCCGGGGAGTCAAAGCGGGAAATTCTCCATGCGCTGTTTCTGCAGAAGCTGCCGGATCTGCTGGTGCTGGCGCTATTGTTTATCCCTGCGTCGTGCCGACGGTTTTTCCGCTTGCAATAACGGTGATACAATCCCCGCCCCGGTTTTCTTGAAGGTCTTCTTATGCATTGCGCACTTTACGACGCGGGCCGCTGCCGTTCTTGTCAGTGGCTGGAATTGCCATTGACGCAACAGCTCGCCGATAAAATGGCTAACCTGCGCGAACTGCTGGCGGGTCATCCAGCGGCGACATGGCTTGCTCCGGTTTCAGGTCCGGAGACGGCGTTTCGCAACAAAGCGAAAATGGTCGTAAGCGGTAGCGTAGAGCGCCCGCTGCTAGGCATGCTGCATCGTGATGGCACGCCGGAAGATCTCACCGATTGTCCGCTTTATCCGCCGAGTTTTGAACCGGTTTTCGCCGCGCTGAAGCCGTTTATCGCCCGCGCCGGACTCACCCCCTATAACGTTGCCCGCAAGCGCGGCGAACTGAAGTATTTGCTGCTGACAGAAAGCCAGCACGGCGGCATGATGTTGCGTTTCGTTCTGCGCTCTGCGGCAAAGCTTGAACAGTTGCGCGCCGCGCTGCCGTGGTTACAGCAGCAGTTGCCGCAGCTTAAGGTGATTACCGCCAATATTCAGCCCGTGCATATGGCTATCATGGAAGGGGAGCAGGAGATTTTCCTCAGCGATCAACAGGCGCTGGCGGAGAACTTTAACGGCGTACCGCTGTGGATCCGCCCGCAAAGCTTTTTCCAGACCAACCCGACGGTGGCGAGCCAGCTCTATGCTACCGCCCGCGACTGGGTACGCGCGCTGCCGGTCAACCACATGTGGGATCTGTTTTGCGGCGTCGGCGGTTTCGGCCTGCACTGCGCAACCCCGCAGATGCGCCTTACCGGTATCGAAATCGCCCCGGAAGCCATCGCCTGCGCGAAGCAATCCGCGGCCCAATTGGGATTAACCAATCTTCATTTTCAGGCGCTGGATTCCACGCAATTCGCGACGCATGAAGACGATATTCCACAGCTTGTGCTGGTCAACCCGCCGCGGCGCGGCATCGGCGCCGAACTGTGCGATTATCTAAGCCGCATGGCGCCGCCGTATATCATTTATTCGAGCTGTAACGCCCGGACGATGGCCGCAGATATTGATCGTCTGCAGGGCTATCGCCTTGAGCGAGTGCAGTTGTTCGATATGTTTCCACATACCGCGCATTATGAAGTGCTGACGCTGCTGGTTCGTGAAGTTTAAACAAAATGTGAACTCTTTAAGCGGCTGAAATCGGGTAAGCTTTATGAAACGAGCGTGAAATTCGTGGAGCGAATCTGATGAGTAAAAAAATCCTGCTGGTGGAAGATGATGATGATATTGCGGCTTTGTTGCGCCTGAATCTGCAGGATGAAGGGTACCAAATCGTGCACGAGGCGGACGGCGCGCAGGCGCTGCGCCAGCTGGATAACGGCGTCTGGGATGCGGTGATTCTTGACCTGATGTTGCCCAACGTCGACGGGCTGGAGATTTGCCGTCGCATCCGTCAGCAAACGCGCTATCTACCGGTGATTATTATTAGCGCCCGTTCGAGCGAAACCCAGCGCGTGCAGGGGCTGGAAATGGGGGCCGATGATTATCTGGCGAAACCTTTTTCTCTGCTGGAGCTGATTGCCCGGGTGAAGGCGGTTTTCCGCCGTCAGGAAGCGATGGGACAAAATCTCTTGATGGATGCCGGACGTATCGCCTGCCACGGCCTGAATATCGACCCGCTGTCCCGGGAGGTCAGGCTGCGCGGTGAACTGGTAGACCTCACGCCGCGCGAATTCGATCTGCTCTATTACTTTGCCCGCCATCCCGGTGAAGTTTTTTCGCGTCTGGCGCTGCTGGATAGCGTCTGGGGCTATCAGCATGAAGGCTACGAACATACGGTCAACACGCATATTAATCGTCTGCGTACGAAAATAGAGCGCGACCCGGCAGAGCCGGACATTATTCTTACCGTCTGGGGGAAGGGGTATAAATTTGCGCCCTATAGCGCCGGGGCGCAGTCATGATCCGCCGACTCAGCCTCAGCCAGCGGTTATCGTTGGTGTTTATCGCCTTGCTGCTGCTGTGTGCGCTGTCCGTTTGTCTACTCCAGCTCTATAGCAGCGCGCAGTATGGTAACGTCATGGTGCAACGGCTTTCAGCCGGTCTGGCGCAGCAGATCGCCGCCCGCGAGCCGCTGCTCAACGCGCGCGGCGAGGTCGATCGCGCGGCGTTGAAACCACTATTCGACCGTCTGATGGTGTTTAACCCAAGCGTCGAGCTGTACCTCGTTTCGCCGGATGGCGAGCTGCTGGCGGATGCCGCGCCGCCGGGGCACATTAAACGCCAGCGCATTGCCATGGCGCCGGTGCAGGCGTTTCTCTCCGGCGGCGCGTGGCCAATTTATGGTGACGATCCGCGCAGCATGGACCAGCAAAAAGTGTTTAGCGCCGCGCCGCTGCGCCTTGACGGCCAGCTACGCGGCTATCTCTACATTATCCTGCAGGGCGAAACTTTTAATGAACTGGCACAAAACGCCTGGCAGAAGACGCTGTGGAGCCTGCTGCTATGGACCCTGCTGCTGGTGGCGCTGTTTGGCCTGTTGGCCGGCGGCCTGGCGTGGTATTGGGTAACACGCCCGGTACGCCAGCTGACGGCGCAGGTGGCAGCCGGAGACAGCGACAGCATTCGAGCAATCAAAGCGCTGGCGGCGCAGGCGCCGGACCCGCATCCCGGAAATGAAGTGGCGCTGCTGCATAACCGCTTTATCGAACTGGCGCAGCAGATCGCCGGGCAATGGGATCGGCTGGCTGATAGCGATCGTCAGCGCCGGGAATTTATTGCCAATATTTCGCATGACCTGCGCACGCCGCTCACTTCGCTGCTGGGATATCTGGAGACGTTATCGCTAAAGGATGATCGCCTGACGGCGCAGGAGCGTAAGCAGTATCTGAATATCGCGCTACGCCAGGGAAATAAAGTTCGTCATCTGTCGCAGCAGCTATTTGAGCTGGCACGCCTTGAACATGGCGGTATTAAGCCGCAGCCGGAAAAGTTTATCCTTGCCGAGCTGATTCAGGACGTGGCGCAAAAATTCGATCTGGCGATTGCCACCCGCGAAATCCGTCTGCGCCTGGAATTGGCGTCAGGCTTGCCTTTGGTTGAGGCAGACCTTTCGATGATGGAGCGGGTATTAACCAATCTGCTGGATAACGCCATTCGCCATACTCCGCACGGGGGCGAAATTCGTCTCTCCTCGCGCCCGCAGGGGGCGCAGGTGGTGGTCGAGGTGGCCGATAGCGGCCCGGGCGTCGCCGGTGAGTTACGGGCCAATCTGTTTGAGCGGCCATCGGTACTGGAACCAGGGCAGCAGAGCGCCTCACGGGGCGGGCTGGGGTTGATGATTGTTCGCCGGATGCTGCAACTGCACGGGGGGGAAATTCGCCTGCTGGAAGTACCGGCAGGGGCCTGTTTCCAGTTTACCCTGCCGCTGTGAGGGAGAGCGCTGCCGATAGGCCCGGCTCAGACGGTTGCACCGTAAGCCGGGAAGCGTAGATCTTACTCCGGGAACCACTGGTTGCTAATTTTCTGGTAGGTTCCGTCAGCTTTAATCGCTTTCAGCGCTGCGTTCAGTTTTTCCAGCAGCGCTTTATTATCCGGGCGCACCGCAATGCCGAGGCCGGTACCGAAATACTGCGGATCGGTCACTTTCGGCGTCGCCGCGCCTAACTGCGGGTTGGTCTTCAGCCATTCGTTGACCACCGCGGTATCGCCGAAGACGCCGTCGATACGGCCGTTTTTCAGGTCGATAATGGCATTCTGGTAGCTATCGTAAGCGACGGTTTTGACTTCCGGGTGCTTATCCTGCAGGTATTTCTGGTGCGTGGTGCCGTTTTCCATGCCGATACGCTTACCTTTCAGGTCATCAAAAGAGTGGTACGCGTCTTTTTTGGCGATCACCAGCGCCGAGTTGGCGTAGTACGGGTCGGTAAACGCGACCTGTTTACTACGCTCAGGCGTGATGTCCATACCGGAGATCACCGCATCATACTTTTTAAATTTTAACGCCGGGATCAGGCTGTCGAAAGCGTGGTTGGTAAAAGTACAGTCAGCCTGCATTTGCTTACACAGCGCTTTGGCCAGATCGAGATCGAAACCGACAATCTGGTTATTCGCATCCATGGATTCAAATGGCGGATAGGTCGCGGAAACGCCAAAGCTGATTTTTTCCGCGGCAGCGGCGCCAAAGGCGAAAGAGCTAAGCAGTGCGGCCAGAACTAACTTTTTCATAGTGGGACTCCCGTCGGTCAATCTTATGATGTTGTGCCGGTTTACGGCTGAAGTTCACAATGCCACTAAATGAATTTATATGCAATAAAGTTGTATGTTTATTTTATTGGTTATAAAAAAAACGGGTAAGCATTAGCACTTACCCGTTTCATATATTACTGTTTATGCATTTCGTGATGTTAGTTACGGCGCTCGAAGGCCAGCGCTTTTCTTTCCACCAGACGCATCAGCAGCGTCAGCAGGCCGTTCACCACCAGATAAATGATACCGGCTGCGCCGAAGACCATCACGTCATAGGTGCGCCCGTATAGCAGCTGGCCATGACCCATCACTTCCATCAGCGTGATGGTGTAAGCCAGCGAGGTGCTTTTAAAGACCAACACCACTTCGTTAGAGTACGAGGAGAGGGCGCGTTTAAAAGCATACGGTAGCAGAATCGCCAGCGTATCCTTCTTGCTCATCCCCAGCGCGCTGCAGGACTGCCACTGGCCGTCCGGAATGGCGCGGATGGCGCCATAGAACAGCTGGGTGGTATAAGCCGCGCTGTTTAACGACAAAGCGATCAGCGCGCACAGCCAGGGCTCAGAGATCAGATGCCACAGCACCGGGTAATTCTGTAATGACGGGAACTGTCCTGGTCCATAGTAGATCAGGAAGATCTGCACCAGCAGCGGTGTCCCGGTAAACAGGGTGATATAGCCGCGGACGATCCACACCACCACCGGCGTTTTTAACGTCAGCACAATGGTAAAGATCAGCGCCAGGATCAGCGCCACGACGATCGATGCCGCCGTCAGCGTCAGGCTGGTATGCAGCCCTTTCAGCAGTTCGGGTAAGTAATCGAGCATCAACCTGGTCTCCGTTCGAAGCGCGTCGCACGCTGATCAATACGTTTGAGAATGTATTGACTCAACAGGGTGATGACGAGATAAATAGCTGCCGCAATGATGTACCAGTTAAACGGCTCCTGAGTACGGGTAGCAATACTTTTGGTTTGCAGCATCAGATCGTTGACGCTGATAAGGCTGACCAGCGCGGTATCTTTCAGCAGCACCAGCCACTGGTTGCCCAGGCCCGGCAGGGCATGGCGCCACATCTGCGGCATCACCAGGCGGAAGAATATCGCCGCCTTCGACAAACCAAGCGCTTGGCCGGACTCCCACTGCCCCTGCGGCACCGCTTTCAAGGCGCCGCGCAGGGTCTGCGAGGCATAGGCGGCATACAGCAGGGAAAGCGCAATGGCGCCGCAGAGGAACGGGCTGACGTCGAAATTCTCAATTTGCATCTGTACCGGAATCTGCACAAACCCAAGATTAAGAGTAAAACCGTCAGACAGCGTCAGCAGCAGCTGTGAGGAACCAAAGTAGATAAACAGCACCACCAGGATTTCCGGTAGGCCGCGTAAAATCGTCACGATGCCGGTCGCCAGCCATGCCACAGGGCGCCATTTCACCGACTCCAGCACGGCGAAAAGCATCGCCAGCACCAGGCCAATGACCAGCGCGCAAACGGCAAGGCCGACGGTCATCCCGGCGGCGCTTGCTAATGGAAAAAATTCGTTCATTCAGCGTTACTTCTGGAACCATTTGCTATAGATGGTCTGGTACGTCCCATCTTTCTTCACTTTTTCCAGCGCAGCGTTAAATTTCTGCTGCAGCTCGGTATTGCCCTGACGAACCGCAATGCCGAGGCCGGTACCGAAGTAGTCTTTATCCGTCACTTTATCACCCACCGGGGCCAGCTTCGGATTGCTCTTCAGCCATTCGGTCACTACCGCCGTGTCACCGAAGACGCCGTCAATGCGGCCGTTTTGCAGATCCAGTTTGGCATTCTGGTAGCTGTCATAAGGAACGGTGGTGATTTCCGGATGCTTATCAGTGATGAATTTCTGGTGAGTAGTACCGTTCTGCACGCCAACTTTTTTGCCTTTCAGTTGGTCAATGCCGGTGAACTTACCCTGCTGGCCGACAAACAGCGCCGAGTTTTCATAATACGGGGTGCTGAACAGCACCTGTTTTTCACGCTCAGGGGTGATATCCATACCGGCCATGACGGCGTCGAAGCGGCGGAATTTCAGCCCTGGGATCAGG
Source organism: Klebsiella sp. CN_Kp088 (assembly GCF_040064335.1). Classification (NCBI taxonomy): domain Bacteria; kingdom Pseudomonadati; phylum Pseudomonadota; class Gammaproteobacteria; order Enterobacterales; family Enterobacteriaceae; genus Klebsiella; species Klebsiella sp. CN_Kp088. The sequence continues at coordinate 141,680 of NZ_JBEAIQ010000016.1, forward strand.
CTATCGAAAGCCTGGTTAGTAAAGGTGCAGGTCGCGTCCATCTCTTTACACAGCGCGTTAGCCAGATCGACGTCAAAGCCGACGATTTTGTTGTTGGCGTCTACCAGCTCAAACGGAGGGTAGGAGGCCTCGGTGGCGAAACGGATAGTCTGGGCTGCGGTAGCGGAAAGGCTCATGCCCGCGAGCAGAGCGGCAATCAGTACTTTTTTCATCGTTATTTCCCCGAAAACATCAATGTGAAAGATAGTTTTTAAAGGCGTCGGTTTGCGGATGCGCGAAGCAGTTAGCATCCCCTTGCTCAACGATATGCCCGTTTTCCATATACACCACGCGGCTGGCGGTTTTACGCGCCACTTCCACTTCGTGGGTAACGATAACCTGAGTGATTCCGGTTTCCGCCAGTTCGCGAATGATGCTGACGATCTGGGCGGTGATTTCCGGATCCAACGCGGCGGTGGGTTCATCAAACAGCAGCACCTGTGGCTCCATCATCAGCGCGCGGGCAATCGCTACGCGCTGCTGTTGACCGCCTGACAGATGCAGCGGATAGCGGTCGCTGTAAGGTTTAAGGCGTAAACGCTCAAGTAGTTTTTCGGCGCGCGCCAGCGCCTGATCTTTGGTTAAGCCCAGCACGCGGCACGGGGCTTCGATCAGGTTTTGCACCACGGTCAGGTGTGGCCACAGGTTGTACTGCTGGAAGACCATCCCGACATTCTGGCGCAGCTCGCGAATAGCTTTGTCAGACGGCGCTTTGGTGAAGTCGAATTGATTACCGGCGATGTTTAAGGTACCGGAACGCGGCATCTCCAGCAGGTTGAGTACGCGAAGCAGCGAGCTTTTACCGGCGCCGCTTGGGCCGAGGAGCACCAGCGTTTCCCCCTGCGGGCAATCCAGCGTGATGTCGAACAGCGCCTGGTGCGCGCCGTAGAAGCAATTAATGCCGTTTAGTTTAATACTCATCTGGGCAGTCTGATACAAATAGCTATTGAGGCCGCAAATAGTACCTTTGACAGAATAGTTATGCAATATTTATGCGTTAAAAGTTAAATGTAAACCACATTTATCACTAAAGTTAGCACAAAATATGGGTTCGTGTGGTAGGGGGGAACAAATGTCGGCATTACCACACGGAATACCGACATTTTACCGGGGTTATCGTTTCAGCGAGGTGGCTTTAACGCCGAAATTAGCGTTTCTCAAGACTCTGACGCAGCGAGCCGGCCGGAGCGTGGCTGTTTATGCCGAGGTAGCGGACATCGTCAACCGCCCAGCACTGGCCTTCCTGAATCATCAGCACTTCATCTTTCCAGCTCTGGGTTCCCTGTTTTAATTCAACGCGCAGCGGAATATTGCGCGCATCGCGGTTCGGGATGGTTGAGGCGCTGGCGACGTCGGCGCTATCCGCCGGGGTGGAACTGCTGGAGAATGGATTTGATTGCAGTAGCCCGTTACGCGATGGGTCCTGACGAGCGTCGTTCAGCAGTTTAGCCAAATCGTCGCTCAGATACGGGCGCAGCGCGGTGAGATCGTTATTACGATGCTGGATTTGATAATCATAGAACTGCTGCGCTACCTCGTCCGGGCCGCCCTCGATGCAGGAACCGCTGCGGGTGCCGTTGTCTTTATAAGCCGGGGTCACGGTGGTACAGGCGCTCAGCGCCAGTGCGCAAGGCAAAACAAGTGCAAGAATGTTGTAGCGCATGATGATTTCCTTATGAACTCACTACGTTGTTAGATTCTGCTAAAGCATAGCGTAAGCGCGACAATTGTACTTGACGCAAAGAGCTAAGACCTTGATGTGACAACGACCATCGGCTGTCCGCGCCTCTTGCGCGGGCAGCCGGCGTATCAGAATTGATAACTATAGTTGACACTGGCGAACCACAGGTAAGGGTGATCGTAGCTGCCGGAGACGATTTCCGGTGATTTTACGTGGGAAGATTGCATGTGCAGATAAGAGACCGCGACGCCGATATTGCTGGCGGGGGTTATCTGGTATTGCGCGCCGGTGGCGAAGCGCCACTCATCGCCGGTTGGCAGCGAGAGCGCGGTGTCGCTTTGCGAATCATAGACCGTACTGTCGAAACCGACGCCGGCGTTCAAACGCCACTGCTCGGTCGGCCGGTACTGCACGCCGACGGCGGTATGCCAGGAGTCTTTCAGGCGGTTATTTTTACTACTTTCGTGACCGGCAACGGTGATTTGCGGGCTGCCGAACTGGCTCCAGTCCTGCCAGCCGAGATCGCCCATCACCGACCACTGTTTATTAATATCGTGGACCATGCTGAGCATGATCTGCTGCGGCGCGCGGACCTGGGCGGAGATAGGCAAATCATACGAAACGTTCGGTAAATTGGGGAAACGCGCTTTGCCTTTAACGTTAAAGTCATAATCCGTTTTACTGTTCCAGGTAATGCCGGCGCGGGTCTGGTCGGTTAACTGCATCAGCAGACCCAGACGGTAGCTCATCGCCCAGTCATGGTCTTTATCTTTCTCGTCATTACCGTCGACGTTACGCGTCAGCGATAAATAACCATAGTTCAGGTTAGCGGATGCGCCGACAGAGAGACGATCGTTAAGTTTCCACGCCAGCGACGGGCTCAGCGTCATCGCCACCATGGTGCTTTTCTTGATAAGACGATCGCCGGCCCAGTTGCCAAAATCGATGCCTAAACCGTAGTTGCCGTACAAGCCAATCCCGGCATATAAATCATCGTTAATTTTCTGTGCGTAAAAGCCGCTGGCGTTAGGAAACAGATTCATCACGTTACCAGGGCTCTTACCGCCGTGTTCGTTATTCATCTGATACGGGATATCGCCGCCCATGACCTGCGCGCCGCCGGTAAACATATGGTCAGGAAGCCGGGTCATGCCGGCTGGGTTGGTGACGATGGTGGAGGCGTCCTGCGCGCGGGCGGCCTGACCTGCGCCTGCCAGGCCGACGTCTTCGGTGCCGATTTCATAAAAATAGAGTGCGCTGGCATGGGTGAAGCCTGAGCAGAGCAACCCAGAAATAAGGAATGCGATTTTTTTCATTTGCCACCTGCGGTAATTTAAGACGCGAGCATGTTCTTATGCCCAAAAGTATAGAGGACATATCTTTTTTAGCGTCAAATTTTTACTGATAGTCCAGGGGATATATTGCGAGTCCGATAACGGAGTGGTTTAGCTATTTTTAAACGCTATGCGAATTACCATCCTGATGATGGCGCATATTTGATATGACTATTAACGAGGGGTAAATGGGAAAAGAGTATAAAAATAAACGTTCGCAGAGTAATAAGTCAGAAACATTATCACCATGCGATGATAATGTTTCTATATCGGCAATGACTAATTATTTCTTCTTATAGATATTCGCGGATACGTGCAGTTTCTTATCGGTGTTACCGGAAGAGAGCACCACAACGTCAGCGCCTTTTTCATCGGCTTTTTTGATCAGTTCTTCGCGCGCATCGCTTGGCGCAGTTTGTCCGGTAGAGGAGATGGTGCCAATTTTTTGGTATTGACCCTCTACCTTAGCGAAATCTTCTTTGCTCAGAATTTCTGCAGAAAACGCGTTCGCGGTTAAAAACAATGCTGCACCTGCCACTAAAGCTGCATATTTCATATTATTAATCTCCATTGTTTATCTTGCTATCATCATGCTCTTGTTTTAACTAACCAATGAGCGCCATCAGATTGAATCAAGCCCGTCTTTTTTTCAAGCGAAATGCTGCATTTTTATGACCTAAAATTAACGATTTTTTAAAGAAAAGATGACAGGGTTCTCATTGATAACGCTTGCTTTTTTTTGCGTAATAGACTTTGTCTGAGTCTAAGACCATTTTCATCTGACGTTAGCTGAAAATGACGTTAAGCGGCGAGAGGCTGAAGCGGCCAGCAACAGACATTCCGGGGTTGATGGTTTATCATAAAGAGAAAGACACAGCGGGCAGCTCAACTGCTTGTCCAGTCGCTAAAAAAGGAGTAGCTATGCCGACCGAACAACGGCTGGATCCGCGCCAGGATCGAGCAATGCTGTGGGCCAATCGCGAAAATGTGCAAAAACACGCGCTGTCGCGCAGCATGCCGTGGTTAGCGTTCGTCAATATCGCCTTTGCCTTGATGGTCATCTTCCGCAACGTTCTGTTTACCGAGTTTGATCATCAGAGCTTGACTCACCATGATATTATTCCTTATCTGGAGATGGCGCTTGGGGCCATTATCGTTTTCTCGCTGGCGCTTTGCATGATGGTTATCTCCGGGCGGATATTAAGCGGTATTTATGCCACAAAAGTGATCTCCGCAATCTTGTTGATCCTCAGTTTATGCTGGTCGGTGAGTAGTTACTGCTTCATCATTTTCTGGTCGCTGCCGTTCGCGTGGCCGCTGCTGGTTATTTTAATGACCACCGGTCTTGCCGCGCTCTATTATTTCCCGGTGGGCCTTGTGGCTTACCTTATTCCTTTATGGGGTACTTCATTACTCGCTGGCGTGCAAATACATCATGGCGTCGATTTACGTTTTCTGATCCTTTGGGGAATATGTACCGCCATTATGGTGTACGGTCGTCAGATACTGCAGCGCTGGTATGACGAGGCCTGGAACACCCATCAGGAGAATATACAGTTGATTAACCGGCTGGAAAACATGGCTAATCAGGATGCCTTGACGGCGACCGCCAACCGCCGGGCGCTGGACAATTTTTTAGCGCAAGCCTGGGAACGTAAAGAGCCGCTGGCGCTGATCATCCTCGATGTCGACTTTTTTAAACGTTATAACGATCACTACGGTCACCAGGCGGGAGATTACTGCCTCTCCTGCATCGCCTCCGTGCTGAAAATGTCGGTACGCGCGCAGGAGGATATGGTGGCGCGCTATGGCGGCGAGGAGTTTGTGATTGTCCTGCCGCTGCAATCATTAGATAGCGCCACGGCGGTGGCGCAGCGGATCCAACAGAAGATTCGCGAAGCGGCGCTGCCGCATGCCAAATCCGATGCCGGGCCGCTAGTGACGGTCAGTATGGGTATTGTCGCCTCGGACGGGCGCGTCCCGGCGTCAGAGTTAATCGCGCAGGCGGATGCTGCGCTGTATAAAGCCAAGCAAGAAGGACGTAATCGATGGTCTTATTAGCAAAGCGCATTATCCAGCTTGCGCTTGCCGCTTTGCTGCTGACAGGCTGTGTGCAGGAGCAGGGTATTGTCGACAAACAGGGTTATCAGTTGGATACCCGTCATCCGGCGCAGGCCTCCTATCCGCGTATTAAAGTCCTGGTCATTCACTATACCGCCGATAACTTTGATGTCTCGCTGGCGACCCTGACCGATAAAGAGGTTAGTTCGCACTATTTAATTCCCGAGCAGCCGCCTCAGCACCACGGTAAACCGCGTATCTGGCAATTGGTGCCGGAGGAAGATTTAGCCTGGCACGCCGGTATCAGCTTCTGGCGCGGCAGCACGCGTATCAACGATACCTCTATCGGTATTGAGCTGGAAAATCGCGGCTGGCAAAAAAACGGCGATATAAAAAGTTTTACCCCATTTAATCCGGCGCAAATTGACGCGCTTATCCCGCTGGCGAAAGATATCATCGCCCGCTATCACATTCAGCCGCAAAACGTCGTGGCTCATGCCGATATCGCGCCGCAGCGCAAGGACGACCCTGGCCCGCTGTTCCCGTGGCGGGCGCTGGCGCAGCAGGGAATTGGCGCCTGGCCTGATGATTCACGCGTCACCTTTTATTTGCAAGGGCGTCCAGGCTGGCAGCCGGTTGATAGCGGAGAATTGTTAGACCTGCTGTCGCGCTACGGCTATCAGGTCACCCCGGAGATGACCCCGACGCAGCAAAAACGGGTGATTATGGCCTTCCAGATGCACTTCAGGCCGGCACGCTGGGACGGCGTGGCCGATGCGCAAACGCAGGCGATCGCCGAGGCGTTGCTGGAAAAATATGGACAAGGATGAGTATTTGGCAGCAAACCGGGTGACTTGCTGCCGTAAGCGTCGGTTTTAATCGTGTAGTTTACCGTGGTCTTTTAACCACGCGGCGGTGCGGGTAACCCCTTCATCGAGGGTAACGATCGGCTGATAGCCAAGTTCCTGCTGAGCGCGGCTGATATCGAGGGTAAAGTCGAAATTGAGCTTCGAAACGCCATAATGGGTGAAAGCCGGTTCTTTTGCCGATTTATTGCCGAAATGCTCCATGCTGCGGGCAATAATATCCAACATCGGATAGGGCACCGAGCGGATTCGGCACTTGATGCCCAGCTCGTCGATGAGCTTCTGCACGATACTGCGCAGCGTCCGCGGCTCGCCGTTGCTGATATTCCACGCCCGCGCGGAAGGTAAGTGGTCGCACTGCGGCTGACTGGCCAACCACATCGCATGCACCGCGTTTTCGTAGTAAGTCATGTCCACTAGCGCGTTACCGCCGCGCGGCAAGAGCACGCTGCCGTAGTGGCGCATCATCTGCACCATTCGCGGAATAAAGACCTTATCATGCGGCCCAAACAGGCTTTGCGGGCGCAAAATCGTAAAGCGGGTATGCGGGTTCGCCTGCGCCAGCAGGTTGATAACCTCTTCGCTGGCCGCCTTGCTGCGGGCGAATTCATTGGCGAAGCGGTGTGGGCGGAAATCTTCCTGAATATCGCGATGGTGGTGATAATCGAAATAGAGCGAAGGCGATGAAATATGGACGAAATTGCGTACGCCCCAGGCAACGGACCATTCGCCAAGGCGGCGCGTTGCGCGAACGTTAGCTAAATCGAAGGCTTGCTGGGTACCCCACGGCGAGGTAAAGCTGGAACAGTGCCATAGCGTATCAATACCGGCGAGCATCACTTTAGCCTGCGAAGAGACCAGTTCGGTGAGATCGGCAGGAATAAACTCCGCGCCCATTTTGCTCAGAAGCTTACCCATTGCTTCGTTGCGCCCGGTCGCTCGCACGCTGATGCCCTTGTTGCGCAGATATTCCACCGCATTACGGCCTAATCCGCTGGTCGCACCGGTAACCAGTACCTTCATATCAATCTACTGTCCCAGAAAAGAATTTCGTGCGCATTTTTCCGTGATTCTCCCGAGTATGCAATGAGAATCATGAAAGAATAACGCTTAATCTTCGTTTTTGCCTGTGATTTGCTCGGCCTGGCGGGCGATGCGTCGCGCCATGCCGCGAAAAATAAACAGATGCGCCGGGATCATCAGTAGCCAGTAGAACAGGCCGGGCATGCCGTGCGGATGCCACCAGGCGCGAACGTCCAGTTCACGATGGTCGCCTTTATCGCTAATGGTAAAGCTTAAACGACCAAGACCGGGGGCTTTCATGCCAAACAATAGGGTTAGCTGTTGTTCTTCTTCCACAATAATCACTTTCCAACTGTCGACAGTATCGCCAGTTTGCAGATAATCATGCTGCGGCCGCCCTTTTGCTAAACGATGGCCGACCAGCAGATCCATGGCGCCGCGGATTTTCCACAGAATGTTGCCGAAGAAATAACCCTCTTTACCGCCGATTTGGTTCACCACTCGCCATAGCGCCTTACGGCTTGCCTGGGTGCTAACGGTGCAGCCAGCCTGCTTTGGGTAGTAGCCATACTCCGGCCGCCAGCGGGCGAAAGCCTGAGCGTCGTAGCCCCAATCGCTGGAGTTCACCAGCTGTTCTTCTTCTTTCAAAGTACGACGCACCGCCTGATCGAAGGGAATCAAGGTTTGCGGGATCAGCGCGCGAAGCGAACGATCGTCGGCGATCAGATCGTGCTTGAGACCCTGAATCAGCGCTTTAGCGATGGTGGGGGGCACCGAGGTGATAACGTTCAGGAACCACACCGAAATCCAGCGGGTCGGAAAGGGGATAGGGATCAACAGGCGATGCTTGCCGCTGACCGCCATAAAATGGGTGAACTGCTGCTGATAGCTGAGAATATCCGGGCCGGCGGCCTCGAAGACGCGGTGCTCGCGAGCCGGATGGTTAAGTAACTCCACCAGATAGTAGAGCAGATTTTCCAGCGCGATGGGGGTTGTGCGTGAGCGTACCCAGCGCGGCGGCGTCAGCACCGGCAGGTTGTAAACCATGTCGCGCATCACTTCAAAAGCGGCGGATCCGGCGCCGACGATGATACCGGCCCGTAACTCGGTAACGGGGATCCCTGACTCGCGTAGGACATCGGCCGTCACCTGGCGGGCGCGCAGATGGTCGGACTGCTCCTGCGCCGGAGCCTGCAGCGAGCTGAGAAATATCACCTGGCGCACCGGCGTCTGACGCAAGGCATCGCGCACGTTAATGGCGACCCGACGTTCATGGGCGATGAAATCGCCGCCTTCGCCCATGCCATGCACCAGATAGTAAAGGGTATCGACCCCGCGAAGCAGTGCCTGGAGATCCTGCGGCTGATTGAGGTCGATAGCGTGGCAGGTGACGCCGGGAAGATCGAGCTTCTGCAGCCTGTCGATATGGCGTGCCGCGGCCAACACCGGATAACCTCGTGCGCTTAATTCGCGCACCAGATGCTGGCCAATATAGCCGCTGGCGCCAAGCACCAGAATAGATTGCGACACGCCTGACTCCTTAGCGTTGTAAAAAGGCTTGCCAGTGACCGACCACTTCCGTCAACTGCTGGCGATTAACATCGAGATGCATGACCAGACGCACGACTGGCGAGGCGTTGATCAACACGCCGCGAGCCTGCATGAATTCGCCGAGCGCCCGAGCCTGCTCCTCGCCGACGCGTACGAACAGCATGTTGGTATCGTGACGCATCACATCAGCGCCGACGGCGCGTAGCTGTTCCGCCATCCACGCGGCGTTGTCGTGATCCTCCTGCAGACGGGCTACGTTATTCTGCAGCGCGTACAGACCGGCAGCGGCCAGAATGCCTGCCTGACGCATCCCGCCGCCGACCATTTTACGCCAGCGAATGGCGCGGCGGATGTACGCTTCGCTACCCAGCAGCAGAGAACCGACCGGCGTACCGAGCCCTTTTGACAGGCAAATGGTGAACGAATCACAGTACTGCGCGATATCGCGCAGCTCGCAGCCGTACGCTACAACGGCGTTGAAGATACGCGCGCCATCGACATGTAGCGCCAGATTGCGCTGGCGGGTGAACGTCCAGGCCTCTTGCAGATAGCCGCGCGGCAACACCTTACCGTTGTGCGTATTCTCCAGGCTTAACAGGCGGGTGGGGGCGAAATGGATATCGTCGGGCTTAATTTTGGCCGCGACTTTATCCAGCGGCAGCGAACCGTCCGCCGCGGCATCGATCGGCTGCGGCTGAATACTGCCCAACACCGCTGCGCCGCCGGCTTCATACAGATAGTTATGCGCGCCCTGGCCGACGATGTACTCTTCGCCGCGCTGGCAGTGGCTAAGCAGGCCAACGAGGTTGGCCTGGGTGCCGGTAGGCAGAAACAGCGCCGCCTCTTTGCCTGCAAGCTCAGCGGCATAGCGCTGGAGTTCATTGACGGTCGGGTCGTCGCCATACACATCGTCCCCGACCGGGGCGGCCATCATGGCCTCCATCATGGCGCGCCCGGGGCGAGTTACGGTATCACTGCGAAGATCTATCACGGCATATCCTTGTTCTGATTCAGGGTGATAGCATTGTTTTACCTGAGCCAGTTGGTTTTCGCCAGTTCGATCACTTCATCGCCGCGTCCGCTGATAATCGCCCGCAGCATATACAAGCTAAATCCTTTGGCCTGCTCCAGCTTAATTTGCGGCGGGATCGCCAGCTCTTCCTTCGCTACCACCACATCGACTAATACCGGACCGTCGGTGCTAAAGGCGGTCTGCAGCGCCTCATCAACCTCAGAGGCTTTCTCGACGCGTATCCCTTTGATCCCGCAGGCTTCGGCAATGCGGGCGAAATTAGTGTCGTGCAGCTCGGTACCGTCGGTCAGATAGCCGCCGGCTTTCATCTCCATCGCTACAAAGCCGAGAATGCTGTTATTAAAAATAACGATTTTCACCGGCAGCTTCATCTGTGCCAGCGATAAAAAATCCCCCATCAGCATGCTGAAACCGCCATCGCCGCACATGGCGATGACCTGGCGATTCGGCGCGGTCGCTTTGGCGCCAATAGCCTGCGGCATGGCGTTGGCCATCGAGCCGTGGTTAAACGAACCCAACAGGCGGCGCTTGCCGTTCATCTGCAGATAGCGCGCCGCCCAGACGGTGGGGGTACCGACGTCGCAGGTAAAGATCGCGTCGTCGTCGGCAAAGCGGCTAATCTGCTGCGCCAGATACTGGGGATGGAGCGCTTTTTCGCTGGGTTTGGCGAGATCGTCAAGCCCTTTACGCGCTTCGCGATAATCCTCCAGCGCTTTATCGAGGAAGCGACGATCGGTTTTCTCTTCCAGCAGCGGCAGCAGGGCTTTCAGTGTCGATTTGATATCGCCCACCAGCGCCATGTCGACCTTACTATGCGCGCCGATGCTACCGGAGTTGATGTCGATCTGAATAATTTTGGCGTCGGTAGGGTAGAACGCGCGATAAGGGAACTGGGTGCCGAGCAGGATCAGCGTGTCGGCGTTCATCATGGTATGGAAACCGGAAGAGAAGCCGATAAGCCCGGTCATGCCAACATCGTAAGGATTGTCGTATTCGACGTGCTCTTTCCCGCGCAGGGCATGGACGACAGGGGCCTTAATTTTTGCCGCAAACTCCACCAGCTCCTGGTGCGCGCCGGCGCAGCCGCTGCCGCACATCAGGGCAATATTACTCGAGTAGCGGATCAGTTGCGCCAGCTTGTGCAGCTCTTCATCCGCCGGAGTGACCGTGGGCTGCGGAGCGTGATACCAGTGGCTGCTGGCGCTTTCCGGGGCCGGTTTCAGCGCCACGTCGCCGGGCAGGACCACCACAGACACGCCGCGGTTAATCACCGCCTTACGCATGGCGATAGCCAGAACTTGCGGAATTTGCTCCGGTGTGGAGACCAGCTCGCAGTAGTGGCTACATTCGCGGAACAGCTCCTGCGGATGCGTTTCCTGGAAATAACCGCTGCCGATTTCGCTCGACGGAATATGGGCGGCGATAGCCAGCACCGGTACGTGGTTACGATGGCAATCAAACAAACCGTTAATCAGATGAAGGTTGCCCGGTCCGCAGGAACCGGCGCACACCGCCAGCTCGCCGGTGAGTTGGGCTTCGGCACCGGCGGCAAAGGCGGCAACCTCTTCATGGCGGGTCGGCATCCATTCGATGGTCCCCATGCGGTTTAAACTGTCGCTCAAGCCGTTGAGGGAATCCCCGGTCACTCCCCAAATACGTTTCACGCCGGCCTGTTCAAGCGTTTTGGCAATATATGACGCTACGGTCTGTTTCATGGTTTTCCATCTCCTTTTTGTGATAACGCTATCAAGCTTAGATGAAACTACAGGTTACGTTGCCAATTGCCCCTTATTTTTCACTGGTTTTGTTGGTGGAATATTGTGCATACTCTGGGATCACACAGGGTGTAAAACAGGAAGCACATCAAATGGTTAAGGGATTGTTAAACGTAGTAAATAAAACGCTGTCGCATGAAGATGCCGGTAAACTCTTGTTACGACTTGCCGTTGGCGGCTTAATGTTGTTTCACGGTCTGCATAAGCTCATCGACGGCGTGGATGGCATTAGCGGGATGCAGGTCGCGAAAGGGCTACCGGGGTTCATTGCCTACGGCGTGCTGGTGGGGGAAGTCGTCGCGCCTTGTTTACTTATTCTTGGCGTCTTGACGCGCCCGGCGGCGCTGGTGCTGGCATTTACCATGGCGGTGGCCTGGCTGATGGTTGGGACAGGTAAAACGTTCGCGCTGGATGCGGTCGGCGCATGGGCGATTGAAAGCCTGGTCTATTTCTTTATCGGCGCACTGGCGATTGCGCTATTAGGGGCTGGGCGTTATTCGTTGGCCGGTCAGTCGGCCTGGCGGTAAAAAAGTGCCGGATAAGGCATTAATGCCTTATCCGGCCTACGGTCCGTGCGGCCTGCCTTTAATTTATTCACCACGCTGGCTGACACTACTGGTGCTGGTGATCTCAAAATCCCCCGGTGGCGCTACCGCTTACCGGGGCTACAGCGCTTTGCGATTTGGTAGCCCGGAGAAGGCGCAACGCGCCGCGTCCGGGAAAACCCTTAAAAAAGTTGCAAACCGATAACAGTATCTACGGCCCTGTAGCCCCGGTAAGCGGTAGCGCCCCCTGGGGTTTTGACCTCAGGCGAGAACCAGATCGCTCTGTGGGTGGCAGGAGCAGGCTAGCACGTAGCCGTCGGCGATTTCGGCATCGGTCAGCGTCATGGTGCTGGTAACGCTATATTCCCCGGCAACCACTTTGGTTTTGCAGCAGCCGCAGACGCCAGCGCGGCAGGCGACGGTCACCGGTACCTTATTGCTCTCCAGCGCTTCCAGCAACGTGGTGCCGACCGGCGCGTAGAACGTTTTCGCCGGCTGCAGCTTGGTGAATTTCAATCCGTCGGTAGCGGCTTCCGCCACCGGGGTAAAGAACTTCTCTTTAAAGAAACGCGTCACGCCAAGCGCCGTCACTTCCTGTTCGACCATCTCCATATAAGGCGCCGGGCCGCAGGTCATTACGGTACGGTTGGCTAAATCCGGCACGCTTTGCAATAGTTCGCGGGTGAGACGACCGGCGACGAAGCCCGGGGTCGCGTCGTGTTCCGCCACCAGCGTGACCGGGTATTGACGCCACTCTTCGGCGAAAATGACATCCTGCGGCGAACGTACGTTAAAGATAACCTGCACATCCGCCTGCGGACGATACTTCGCTAACCAGCGGCGCATCGACATAATCGGCGTCACGCCGCAGCCGGCGGCCAGCATCAGAAAACGATCGGTTGTTTTATCTTCACAGGTAAACTCGCCCATCGCATCCGACAGCCAGATATAGTCGCCGCGTTTCACATCGCGGGTTAACCACTGTGAGCCTGCGCCATCATCAATACGACGAACGGTCAGCGTAATGTATTCACTGACCCCCGGCGTTGAGGAGAGGGTGTAGGCACGCAGCGTATCCGCCGAATGGCGCACGCTGACCAGCGCGTACTGCCCGGCGCGATAGGGATAGTAGTCGTGGCACAGCAACGAAATGGTCCACACATCAGGCGTTTCCTGCTGAATATGATGAACCTGCATCCGCCACGGGCACTGATCGGTTGGCATTGTCATGCGGTGACTCCTTATGCGCTCAGCAACTGCTGCATATCTTGTTCTACGGTGGTGACGGAACGCAGACCAAATTTCTCGTTGAGGATAGCCAGCAGGTCCGGGGTGAAGAAGCCTGGCGCGGTCGGACCGGTGACTATGTTTTTCACCCCCAGCGACAGCAGCGTCAGCAGGATGACGATGGCTTTTTGTTCGAACCAGGAGAGCACCAACGACAGCGGCAGATCGTTTACGCCGCAGCCCAGTTTTTCCGCCAGCGTTACCGCGAGAATAATCGCCGAGTAGGCATCGTTACACTGACCGGCATCGACCAGACGCGGCAGGCCTTCGATATCGCCGAAATCCAGTTTGTTGAAGCGGTATTTACCGCACGCGAGGGTCAAAATCAGGCAGTCGTCTGGTACGCTGGTAGCGAAATCGGTGAAGTAGTTACGTTCGCCGCGCGCGCCGTCGCAGCCGCCGACGAGGAAGATGTGACGCAGTTTTTCACGGCTAACCAGATCAATCAGCGTATCCGCCGCGCCGAGCAGCGTCTGGCGACCGAAGCCGACGGTGATCAGATGCGGGATTTCGCTGTACGGGAAGCCGGCCATTTGCTGCGCCTGGGTGATAACCGGGGAGAAATCTTCGCCTTCCAGATGATTGACGCCCGGCCAGCCGACGATGCTGCGGGTCCAGATGCGGTCGTCGTAGGCGCCGACGGTTGGGTCGATGATGCAGTTCGAGGTCATCACGATGGGGCCCGGGAAGCGGGCGAATTCAACCTGCTGGTTTTGCCAACCGCTGCCGTAGTTGCCAATCAGGTGTTTGAACTTACGCAGCTCCGGATAACCGTGGGCCGGCAACATTTCACCGTGGGTATAGACGTTTACGCCGGTGCCTTCAGTCTGCTCCAGCAGGTTATAGAGATCTTTCAGGTCGTGTCCGGAGATCAGGATGCACTTACCTTCGGTGGCTTTAACGTTGACCTGAGTCGGCGTTGGGTGACCATATTTCGTGGTTTCACCGGCGTCGAGGATACTCATCACTTTGAAGTTCATCTGGCCGATTTCCATCGAACACTCCAGCAGAGCGTTCATATCGGCAGGCCAGGTACCCAGCCACGCCATGATTTTATGATACTGGGCGTAAATGTCGTTGTCGTACTGACCGAGCACGTGCGCGTGTTCCATATAGGCCGCGGCGCCTTTCAGGCCGTACAGGCACAGCAGGCGCAGGCCGAGGATATTCTCGCCGATCGCGGCCTTGTCTTTATTTGGCGTATAGTCCGCCGCCTGACGCTGCAGATCGCCCAGATCATCGCTGACCAGTTGCAGATCGGCTACCGGGCTGTCGACCGAAGCGTTGGCATCAATATTCAGGCATTGCGCTTTCAGCGCCTCGCGCATGGCGATCGCCTGACGGGCGTAACCAACGATACGCGGTGAGTCGAAGTTCACGTTGGTCAGAGTAGAGAAGAACGCGCGCGGGGCGAAATTATCCACCTCATGATCGATGATGCCATATTCACGCGCTTTAACGGCCCATGCGGACAGACCCTGCAAAGAAGCAATCAACAGATCCTGCAAATCAGAGGTCTCAGCGGTTTTACCGCACATACCCTGCGCGTAAGAACAGCCATTTCCTGCCGGCGTACGGATAGTTTGTTCACATTGCACACAAAACATGATCACACCTTTTAAAGTTATATTTTAGATACATGTTTAAGATTATGCCTGTGGCTGTACGGAGAAAAGGTATTTCTGACACAACTTAAAGGGAGATTGATTTAGCGCAATTTTGGCGGTAGGGAATCTACCGCCACGGGGGATCAGGCTGAGAAGAACGCCATCAGTACCGGCACCAGCAGACTAAGGATAAAACCGTGTACGATAGCTGCAGGAACGATTTCTACGCCGCCTGAGCGCTGTAGCACCGGTAGAGTAAAGTCCATTGAGGTTGCGCCGCACAGCCCAAGCGCGGTAGAGCGGCTACGCAATACCATGCCGGGGATTAACATTATCGCCAGCAGTTCGCGGGCCAGATCGTTAAAGAATGTCGCGCTGCCAATGACCGGGCCATAGGATTCGGTCATCAGGATCCCGGAAAGGGAGTACCAGCCGAAGCCGGACGCCATCGCCAGACCGGTTTTAATGGGCAGACCAAGAATAAGGGCATTAATCACTCCGCCAAATAATGAGCTCGCCGCGACCACGACCGCGACAATCATTCCGCGGCGATTAAGCACAATTTGCCGTAATGTCATTCCATTATTACGCAGCTGAATACCGATAAGGAATAACAAGAAAATTAACGTATATTCGCTGGCTTCGGTCGCGTGTTGTAAAAATGAGAGGCCGCTTAACCCCAGCAGGAAACCAATTAGTACGACGCCAAGCAGCTGCAGCGACTCGAGAGCCATCGCCAGGCGCGAGGGTAATTTTTCCGGACGATGCTTGACCCGCCACGGCATTTTTTTATCCAGCCATAATAGTGCTGCAATATTGCACAGAATAATAACCACAATGCTTACCGCAGAGTAATACAGTATCGACAACAGATTGCTGCTGAGATTATCGAGGAAGGCAAGGCTAATCCCCATGAAAAAGAGGATCACGTAAACAATCCAGCTCAGCAGCCGGGTAATCAGTTTAAGTGCGGAAGGGTGACGCAGAGGAATCAGATAGCCGACAATCAACGGCAGCAGAATGATTAATAGTCCCGAAAACATGAACGGCAAGGTCCTTGCAAATTAAGAATAGCGCCAATGACACTACCCAATTCGCCAGGCCGAGTAAAGCTGTCGACAAAAAGAAAAAGCCCGGCATCGCCGGGCTTCTCGCGAGGATTAATCGCGTTTTTCGAGCAGGGTGCGATACAGCACGCCGCCGAGGATACCGCCGATGATTGGCATCACCCAGAACAACCACAGCTGTTGCAGCGCCCAGCCGCCCTGGAAGATAGCGACCGCGGTGCTACGCGCCGGGTTAACGGACGTATTGGTCACCGGAATGCTAATCAGGTGGATAAGGGTCAGCGCCAGGCCGATAGCGATCGGCGCAAAGCCCGCCGGGGCGTTTTTATCGGTCGCACCGTGAATAACCAGCAGGAAACCACAGGTCAGCACGATTTCGATAACGATAGCGGACAGCATGGAGTAGCCGCCTGGGGAGTGTTCGCCGAAACCGTTTGAAGCGAAGCCGCTCGCGGCAGCGTCGAAACCGGCTTTACCGCTGGCGATAACGTACAGCACGGCGGCGGCAATAATACCGCCGACAACCTGTGCGACAATATAACCAATTACGTCTTTAGCCGGGAAACGACCGCCAGCCCACAGACCTAAAGTCACCGCCGGGTTAAAGTGACCGCCGGAAATATGGCCCACGGCGAACGCCATAGTTAATACGGTTAAACCAAAGGCTAAGGCCACGCCGGCAAAACCAATTCCCAGTTCCGGGAAAGCCGCTGCCAGCACTGCGCTACCGCAGCCGCCGAATACGAGCCAGAATGTGCCAAAGCACTCTGCTGCTAATTTTCTGAACATAACCACCTCAAATAATAATGTAAACGAACACGTTATGACGTGCCGGTCTTTATTTATCGACGCAAAGAATGACGATAAAAATAAAGCGCCGCTATTTTAGGAACGAACGCCACCCTCGGACTAGTTAAATAAATTGATGTAATTTGATTTAGAGCAATGAGATGGTCTTCCTTTCACCATGCATGAATTATGCAAGTGTAGAACATAAATTTGAAAAATAAACTACTCACAATGATGAATTATTTAATTAATTAAATGAAATTAAGTGTTGTAACCTTACAAACTCTTATGCCCCAACGGGCTATGGTTCACTCTTTGCGCAAAGGATGCCATGTCGCCCCGGCCTCGCTATACTGCTGATTACTGAAGGAGAATGTGGCGCCAGGTGGAGGGGATATGCATCTTGAGCGTGTAGAGATCGTCGGATTTCGCGGTATCAACCGTTTATCGTTGATGCTTGAGCAAAACAATGTGCTAATCGGCGAGAACGCCTGGGGGAAATCCAGTCTGCTGGACGCTCTGACGCTGCTTTTATCGCCTGAGTTTGACCTGTACCATTTCGTGCGCGATGACTTCTGGTTTCCCCCCGGCGATATTCAGGGGCGGGAGCATCATCTGCATATCATTTTAACCTTCCGCGAAAATGAACCCGGGCGCCATCGCGTACGCCGTTTTCGCCCCCTTAGCGATTGCTGGGTGCCCTGTGATGACGGCTATCAGCGCATTTTCTATCGCCTTGAGGGTGAGCTGGCTGATGACGGCAGCGTGATGACTCTGCGTAGTTTTATTAACTGCCAGGGAGAGGCGCTGGAGATGCATGATATCGACGATCTGGCGCGCCACCTGGTGCGCTTAATGCCGGTATTGCGCCTGCGCGACGCCCGCTTTATGCGCCGAATTCACAACGGAACCGTGCCGCATTCGCCGCAAATTGAGATTACCGCCAGGCAACTGGATTTTCTCTCCCGCGAACTGGTCAATCATCCGCAAAATCTTACCGATGGACAAATCCGCGAAGGGCTGTCGGCGATGGTGCAACTGCTGGAACATTACTTCGCCGAGCAGAGCAGCGCGCAAAGCCGCAATCGCCTGATGCGCCGACGTTCTCATGACGAACAACGCAGCTGGCGCTATCTCGATATTATTAACCGAATGATTGATAAACCCGGCGGTCGCAGTCATCGGGTGATCTTGCTTGGGTTGTTCTCCACTTTATTGCAGGCGAAGGGAACCGTCCGACTCGATCGCGATGCGCGGCCGCTGCTGCTGATTGAGGACCCGGAAACGCGTCTGCATCCGATCATGCTCTCGGTCGCCTGGCATTTGCTGAATCTGCTGCCACTGCAGCGAGTGACCACGACCAATTCCGGCGAGCTGTTGTCGTTGACGCCGGTTGAGCAGGTGTGTCGGCTGGTGCGTGAATCGTCCCGCGTCTCGGCGTGGCGGCTCGGTCCCGGCGGGATGAATGCGGAAGATAGTCGCCGCATTGCGTTTCACATTCGCTTCAACCGCGCGTCATCGCTGTTTGCCCGTTGCTGGTTACTGGTGGAAGGCGAAACGGAAACCTGGGTTATCAACGAACTGGCGCGCCAGTGCGGGCATCATTTCGATGCTGAAGGGGTGAAGGTGATTGAATTCGCCCAATCCGGGCTCAAGCCGCTGATAAAATTCGCCCGCCGGATGGGGATTGAATGGCATGTGTTGGTTGATGGCGATGAGGCAGGAAAGAAGTATGCCGCTACGGTACGTGGGCTGCTCAACAATGATAACGAACTGGAACGAGTGCACTTAACCATGCTTCCGGCAATGGACATGGAACACTTTATGTATCGTCAGGGGTTCGACGATGTATACCACCGTGTGGCGCAGATCCCGGAGAATATGCCGATGAACATGCGCCGGGTGATAACAAAAGCCATACATCGTTCATCGAAACCCGATCTGGCGATAGAGGTCGCGATGGAGGCCGGGCGGCGGGGAGTAGACGCCGTCCCGACATTACTGAAAAAGATGTTTTCCCGCGTGCTGTGGCTGGCGCGTGGTCGCGCTGATTAGGCCAGCGGCGAAAACCGTGCCATGTTACGCAAGACTCGCCGCAGCCTAACATCAATAAACATTAAGCATTGCTAAAATTCTGGCTTCTGTTCGCCGCTGCTTCCGTTAGAATCATCGTCCGAGCTGCGGGGAATAGATCAGGAATTTTTTATGACATTGAATGGAAAACGCAGGAAAGTCTGGTGGCTGTTGGCGCTGGTGGTAGTGATTGCGGCCATCTGGGGATGGCGTATTCTGAATGCGCCGTTGCCGCAGTATCAAACGCTGGTGGCGCGTAAAGGCGACCTGCAGCAGAGCGTACTGGCGACGGGCAAATTAGATGCGCTGCGTAAAGTCGACGTCGGCGCCCAGGTCAGCGGCCAGTTGAAAACGCTGCGCGTCAATATTGGCGATAAAGTGCAGAAAGACCAGCTACTGGGGGTTATCGACCCGGAGCAGGCGGAAAACCAGATTAAAGAAGTCGACGCGACGCTCATGGAACTGCGCGCGCAGTTGAAACAGGCGCAGGCCGAACGCAAGCTCGCGCAGGTAACATTAGCGCGCCAGCAGCAGTTAGCGCAGCGCCAGCTGGTTTCTCGCCAGGATCTGGATACCGCCGCCACCGATGTGGCGGTGAAAGAGGCGCAAATCGGCACCATCGAAGCGCAGATCAAACGCAACCAGGCGACCCTCGACACCGCGAAAACCAACCTCGACTATACGCGTATCCTCGCGCCGATGTCCGGCGAAGTGACGCAAATCACTACTCTGCAGGGACAGACGGTGATTGCCGCCCAGCAGGCGCCAAACATCCTGACCCTGGCGGACCTCAGTACCATGCTGGTCAAAGCTCAGGTTTCGGAAGCTGACGTGATCCATCTTAAGCCGGGGCAAAAAGCCTGGTTTACGGTACTCGGCGATCCTCTGACTCGTTACGAAGGTACGCTGAAGGATATTCTGCCGACGCCGGAAAAGGTCAATGATGCCATATTTTATTATGCGCGTTTTGAAGTCCCTAACCCGCAGGGGATCCTGCGTCTTGAAATGACTGCGCAGGTGCATATCCAGCTAGCGGAAGTGAAAAACGTGATTACTATTCCCCTCAGCGCGCTGGGCGACGCCATCGGCGATAACCGCTACAACGTGCGCCTGCTGCGCAACGGGGAAGTGAAAGAGCGTGAAATCGTTATTGGCGCGCGTAACGATACCGATGTGGCGGTAGCGAAAGGGCTGGAAGAGGGCGATGAGGTGATTATCAGCGAAAGCACGCCCGGAGCGACAAAATGACGGCGCTGCTTGACCTGCGTGATATTCGCCGCAGTTACCCCTCTGGCGACAGTGAAGTTGACGTGCTGAAGGGGATAACCCTCAGTATTGCCGCCGGGGAAATGGTGGCGATCGTCGGGGCTTCAGGGTCCGGGAAATCGACGCTGATGAACATCCTTGGCTGCCTTGATAAGCCCACCAGCGGCACCTATCAGGTTGCCGGGGTCGATGTGGCGCATCTGAGCGGTGATGAATTGGCCAGGCTGCGCCGCGAGCACTTCGGCTTTATTTTCCAGCGTTACCATCTGTTATCGCACCTCACGGCGGCGCAAAACGTCGAGGTCCCTGCTATCTATGCCGGTAAAGAGCGCCGGATTCGTCTTGAACGGGCGCGAGATTTACTCACCCGATTAGGTCTGGGCGAGCGAGCGGAATACTTCCCGTCGCAGCTATCCGGCGGCCAGCAGCAGCGCGTGAGTATCGCGCGCGCCCTGATGAACGGCGGTGAGGTGATCCTCGCCGATGAACCGACCGGGGCGCTGGATAGCCGCTCAGGCGAAGAGGTTATGGCCATCCTGCATCAGCTAAAGGCGCAAGGGCATACGGTGATTATCGTCACCCACGACCCGCAGGTCGCGGCTCAGGCGGAGAGAATCATCGAGCTGCGCGACGGTGAAATTGTGCGTAACCCGCCGCCGTCATCGCCGGAGAAAGGCGGCGTGCTTCGCGCCGAATCCCGTGCGGAGCCTTCCGTCTGGCGTCAGTTCAGTAGCGGTTTTCGCGAGGCGCTGGTGATGGCCTGGCGGGCGATGGCGGCGAATAAAATGCGTACGCTGCTTACTATGCTCGGCATCATTATTGGTATCGCTTCGGTGGTCTCTATTGTGGTGGTTGGCGATGCGGCGAAACAACTGGTCTTAGCCGATATTCGCGCTATCGGCACCAATACCATCGATGTTTACCCCGGCAAAGATTTTGGCGATGACGATCCGCGTTATCAGCAGGCGTTAAAATATGATGATCTGCTGGCAATTCAAAAACAGCCGTGGGTGAGCTCTGCGACGCCGGCGGTATCGAAAAGCCTGCGTCTGCGCGCCAATAATATCGATGTGGCCGCCAGCGCTGAAGGCGTTGGCGCGCAATATTTCAATGTTTACGGTATGACGTTCAGCGAGGGAAATACGTTCAATGAGCTGCAGCTGAATAGCCGGGCGCAGGTGGTGGTGCTGGATAGCAATGCCCGCCGCCAGCTATTTCCTCACAAGGCGAAAGTGGTTGGCGAGGTGATTTTGGTCGGTAATATGCCGGCGACGATTGTCGGCGTGGCCGATGAGAAGCAATCGATGTTCGGCAGCAGCAAAATTCTTCGCGTCTGGCTGCCTTACTCCACGATGGCCGGACGGGTGATGGGGCAATCGTGGTTAAACTCGATAACCGTCCGCGTGCAGGAGGGCTACGATAGCGCCACCGCTGAACAGCAGCTGGTGCGGTTGCTGGAGCTCCGCCATGGCAAAAAAGATGTTTTCACCTGGAATATGGACAGTGTCTTGAAAACGGCGGAAAGGACCACACATACTTTACAGCTGTTCCTGACCCTGGTGGCGGTGATCGCGCTGGTCGTCGGCGGAATCGGGGTGATGAATATCATGCTGGTGTCAGTGACGGAACGTACCCGTGAAATCGGCATCAGAATGGCGGTTGGCGCCCGGGCCAGGGATGTTCTGCAGCAGTTTCTTATTGAAGCGGTGCTGGTTTGTCTGGTGGGCGGCGCCATCGGCGTGAGTTTATCGTTGATGATTGCGTTCATTTTGCAACTGTTCTTACCCGGTTGGGAAATCGGTTTTTCGCCGCTGGCGCTATTGACCGCATTTTTATGTTCGACGTTGACCGGGGTGCTGTTTGGCTGGTTGCCGGCGCGTAATGCCGCGCGATTAGACCCTGTGGATGCGTTGGCACGAGAGTAAGGTGATAAAAATGCCAGTCAGAAGGACTGGCATTTTATTAGCAGGATGTACACAATGAAGCAAAAGAGTTATGCAGCCGTTTCTGCTTCCACAGGAACAATCACGCTGGCGTGATTGCCTTTCGGCCCCTGGTGAACATCAAACCGAACGGATTGCCCGGCTTTTAGCGTTCTGTAACCATCCATCTGGATGGTGGAGTAATGGGCGAAAATGTCTTCGCCGCCGCCCTCAGGGCAAATGAAACCGAACCCTTTGGCATTGTTGAACCACTTAACAGTACCCATTTCCATACTTCGACATCCTTCGTAAATCTTTATAAGTAAGATGGAATGAACCGGTAGGGAGTCACGAGTTGTACAATTGCTCGCCAACTCTCGCCAGTACAATTTAGAGAAATACGGAAATGCGTCAAGCAATTGACGAGGGTGGACGGTGAAAAATGCGTCAAAATTTGAAGCAGTTAACGCTATTGCTGGGGAATGTGACAGGCGTCGCGGATGGAAGCAATAGATGATAGTTATCTATGATCTATTGTAGATTTGTAACGTGCATAACCTCAGATCATCGACAGGCCGCGGCCTGTTGGCAACAGCAACCGATGACGAACATTGACGATGAGTAAGAGAGATTGGCTGGACTTCGATCAACTGGTAGAAGATGAAGTTCGTGATGCGCTTAAACCACCATCTATGTATAAAGTGATATTAGTCAATGATGACTACACTCCAATGGAGTTTGTTATTGACGTGTTACAAAAATTCTTTTCTTATGATGTAGAACGTGCAACGCAACTGATGCTCACGGTTCACTATGAAGGTAAGGCGATTTGCGGCGTTTTTACCGCCGAAGTTGCGGAAACCAAGGTCGCTATGGTGAACCAGTATGCCAAGGAGAACGAGCATCCATTGCTGTGTACGCTAGAGAAAGCCTGATTACAGGCATGAAAATTGGGGGAGGTGCCTATGCTCAATCAAGAACTGGAACTCAGTTTAAACATGGCTTTCGCCAGAGCGCGCGAGCACCGTCATGAATTTATGACCGTCGAGCACTTGTTGCTGGCTTTGCTCAGCAACCCCTCGGCACGCGAAGCGCTGGAAGCCTGTTCCGTGGACCTGGTCGCTTTGCGTCAGGAACTTGAAGCCTTCATCGAACAGACCACTCCCGTCCTTCCGGCTACGGAAGAAGAGCGAGACACCCAGCCGACGCTAAGCTTTCAGCGCGTGCTGCAGCGTGCGGTTTTCCACGTCCAATCCTCCGGTCGCAGCGAAGTGACCGGCGCTAACGTACTGGTCGCGATTTTCAGCGAGCAGGAGTCGCAGGCCGCCTATCTGCTGCGTAAACATGAAGTCAGCCGCCTTGATGTGGTGAATTTCATCTCTCACGGTACGCGCAAAGACGAGCCCAGCCAGCCTTCGGAAAACAATGCGAGCCAGCCGGGTAACGAAGAGCAAGCAGGCGGGGAGGATCGTATGGAAAACTTCACCACCAATCTCAACCAGCTTGCACGCGTAGGCGGTATCGATCCGCTGATCGGCCGTGATAAAGAGCTGGAGCGTGCTATTCAGGTATTGTGCCGCCGCCGTAAGAACAACCCGCTGCTGGTGGGAGAATCCGGCGTCGGCAAGACCGCGATTGCGGAAGGGCTCGCCTGGCGTATCGTCCAGGGCGACGTGCCGGAAGTGATGGCGGATTGCACTATTTACTCACTGGATATCGGTTCGCTGCTGGCAGGAACCAAATATCGCGGCGATTTTGAAAAACGCTTTAAAGCGCTGCTGAAACAGCTTGAGCAGGATACCAATAGCATCCTGTTTATCGATGAGATCCATACCATCATCGGCGCAGGGGCGGCCTCCGGCGGCCAGGTTGATGCGGCTAACCTGATTAAACCGCTGCTTTCCGGCGGCAAGATCAGGGTGATTGGCTCCACGACCTACCAGGAGTTCAGCAACATCTTCGAAAAAGATCGTGCCTTAGCGCGTCGTTTCCAGAAAATCGACGTGACCGAGCCTTCTGTCGAAGAGACGGTGCAGATCATCAACGGCCTGAAACCGAAGTATGAAGCGCACCACGATGTGCGTTATACCGCCAAAGCGGTGCGTGCGGCGGTCGAGCTGGCGGTGAAATACATCAACGATCGTCATCTGCCGGATAAGGCGATTGACGTGATCGACGAAGCGGGCGCGCGGGCGCGGCTGATGCCGGTCAGCAAGCGTAAGAAAACGGTCAATGTGGCGGATATCGAATCCGTGGTTGCGCGCATCGCGCGTATTCCGGAGAAGAGCGTCTCCCGCAGCGATCGCGATACGCTGAAAAACCTTGGCGACCGCCTGAAAATGCTGGTCTTTGGTCAGGATAAAGCGATTGAAGCGCTGACCGAAGCCATCAAAATGGCGCGTGCCGGGCTTGGACATGAGCATAAACCGGTTGGCTCTTTCCTGTTCGCCGGGCCGACCGGGGTTGGGAAAACCGAAGTCACCGTGCAGCTGGCGAAAGCGCTGGGTATTGAACTGCTGCGGTTTGATATGTCCGAGTATATGGAACGTCATACCGTCAGCCGTTTGATTGGCGCCCCTCCGGGATACGTCGGTTTCGATCAGGGCGGGCTGTTGACCGATGCGGTTATCAAACATCCGCACGCGGTGCTGCTGCTTGATGAGATCGAAAAAGCGCATCCGGATGTCTTCAATATCCTGCTGCAGGTGATGGATAACGGTACGCTGACCGATAACAACGGTCGTAAAGCGGACTTCCGCAACGTGGTGCTGGTGATGACCACCAACGCCGGGGTGCGTGAAACCGAGCGTAAATCGATTGGTCTTATTCAGCAGGATAACAGCACCGATGCGATGGAAGAGATCAAAAAGATCTTTACGCCGGAGTTCCGTAACCGTCTCGACAACATCATCTGGTTCGATCACCTCTCTACCACCGTGATCCATCAAGTAGTCGATAAGTTTATCGTCGAACTTCAGGTACAGCTGGATCAGAAAGGCGTATCGCTGGAAGTGAGTCAGGAAGCGCGTGACTGGCTGGCTGAGAAGGGCTATGACCGGGCAATGGGCGCGCGTCCAATGGCGCGGGTGATTCAGGACAACCTGAAGAAACCGCTGGCAAACGAGCTGCTGTTTGGTTCGCTGGTGGATGGCGGCCAGGTTACCGTTGAGTTGGATAAAGCCAACAATGTGCTGACCTACGGCTTCCACAGCGCGCAGAAGCACAAACCGGAAGCGGCGCATTAATAAATTCTGAATTGTTCAGTGATAAAGACCGGGTTGGTGACAGCCCGGTCTTTTTTTATTAGCGTGGAGCAGGACGGATCACATCACAAGGATGAACCATGAAACCCGGCAAGCTATTGCTCTGCGCCTCACTGGCGCTGTTTTCTATTACCGCTCAGGCGCAATGTCCGGATATGACGGGAAGTTATCGTTTTACCGGTGCTGAACATCCCTTCTATCTGGTGAAAATCCCAGGACAATCACGCTATAACGCTTTTTTCCCCAACGAAGCGGGCCAGTTTACCCGGGTGCAAACGGTCGATATCTCCGCGGAAGAGATGAAGACGCAGCAGATACCGGAGTGCGCATTAATTATCCAGCGTGTTGGTATGATGATGAAAACCAACAAAGGGGAAAAGGTGGATGTGATGACGCAGTCACAGAACTACACTACCGAGAAAACCATTACCACCGAATATGGCTTAATGATATATGCTGGGTTCGCTTCCGATTTTATTGGCATCGATAAAATCAGCGCTCAGGTACCGAAAGAAGCGCAAAACGACACCTTGCCGTTGATTACAGAGGCGCAATAATAAGTCGCTGTGAGGGAAGTTGAAATGAAAAGACCGGGCAGGAGCCCGGCCTTCAGCATCTGACGCCTTAGCGGCGGAAACAATTAGCGACTACGGAAGACAATGCGGCCTTTGCTCAGGTCGTACGGGGTCAGCTCAACAGTCACTTTGTCGCCCGTCAGAATGCGGATGTAGTTTTTACGCATTTTACCGGAAATATGCGCAGTTACCACGTGACCGTTTTCCAGTTCTACGCGGAACATAGTGTTAGGCAACGTTTCAAGTACGGTGCCCTGCATTTCAATATTGTCTTCTTTGGCCATCTAGTCCTCTGGGGTATCACTACCGTAGTTTTGAACCGGCAAGATAATGCCGAAGTTCAGCAAGTATGTAAAGTTTTACGTATACCCAAAACAGTTCGCGTCGCAGGCTGGCGGTAAATAATTGCGCGCAGCCAGCGCCTGCAGCTTAAAACATGACGGGTATAAATCGCCGAAGTAGTTTTGGCGCATTGCCCGGAATACACGCGGTAAAACCACATGACAGGCGCAAACGTAAAGGGCAGTGACAGAACGATGGGCGTTATCTGACTCTTAATATTCCCAAACGGCGGCGGGGCAACAGGCAGAAGCTACTCTACCGCGCAATTATACCACCGCGCTAAGAAATGTGCTGAAAACATTTATCCATTACCGGTAAATAGCACCCTTGGTACCCAAAATCGCTCCGGTAAGCGATAGGTGCGTAATACGGAAAGGTAATCGAGATAATCGCGGCGCGGGATTTCAATCGCTCCTAAAGAGGCGGTATGCGCATTAAGAACCTGACAGTCAATTAATCTGCCACCGCCCTGGGCAAAAGCCTGACAGAAGATCATTAGCGCGGTTTTGGAGGCATTTTCCGCCCGGCTGAACATCGACTCGCCGCAAAACAGCGCTCCCTGCGCCACGCCATACATGCCGCCGACCAGCCTATCCTCATCCCATACTTCGATGGAGTGAGCATGACCGAGTTCATGTAACTGGTGATAGGCCTGAACGATACCATGGGTGATCCAGGTGCCTTCATCGCGATGGCTGGCGCAGCCCTCGATAACCTGGCCGAAGGCGTGATTGAGCGTCACCCGATAGGGCGAACGTTGATGGAAACGTTTCATGCTACGGCTATAGTGGAATTGCTCCGGCCACAGTACGGCGCGTGGATCGGGCGACCACCATAAAATAGGGTCGCCGGGAGAAAACCATGGAAAAATACCGCGCTGATAGGCCATCAACAAACGGGCTGGGCTGAGATCGCCACCCAGCGCCAGCAGGCCATTTGGTTCACGCAGAGCGCCTTCCGGGGAAGGGAAGGCGATAGAGTCACGAGAGAGCTGAACCAGACGCATTTTTGACCTCAATACGCACCAGCAATTGTTGACAATAATAGCTTACAGACGTTGCTTAAACTGGTAATAACGGCCCTGTTTCGCCAGCAGCTCTGCGTGACTACCTTGCTCAATAATTTGGCCGTTGTCCATGACTATTATCTGATTAAAACGCGCCAGCCCGCGCAGACGGTGAGTGACCATCAACACGGTTTTATCGCGCATCACTTCACTAAGTAAATCAAGGATCTGGCTTTCCGTTGTTGCATCCAGGCCTTCGGTGGGTTCATCAAGCAGCATCAGCGGCGCATCGTGCAATAGCGCGCGGGCGATAGCCAGTCGACGTAATTCGCCGCCGGAAAGCTGACGTCCGCCTTCGCCAAGCCAGCTATTCAGGCCGCTATCTTCAAGCAATTTCTCCAGGCCGACTCGCGCCAGGATATCGGCAAGCCTGGCGTCGCTGACCTGCGGCGCGGCGAGCAGCAGATTATCGCGCAGCGTCGCGCTGAAGAGATGCACCCGCTGCGGCACGACGCTCATCGCCTGGCGCAGTGTCGTTTCAGACAGCTCGCTAAGTGGCTGGCCATTTAGCTGAATCTGACCGTTGGCCGGATCCCAGGCGCGGGTCAATAGCTGCAGCAGAGTCGATTTACCGCAGCCGGTACGGCCAAGAATGGCGATATGCTCGCCTGCCGCGACCTGCAGAGAAATATCTTTTAGCGCCGGGGCCGACTGCTGCGGGTAGCTGAAGGTTACCTCATTCAGGGTAAGCGCTACCTGGGAGAAGCTTTGCGGCGCCTGCTGGCTGAACGTCACCTCGGGCTGCTGCTCGGTAATCTGTGTAATGCGGCGAGCGGACGCGATGACCTGGCCGAGATGTTGGAAGGCGCCGGTGACCGGCGCCAGCGCTTCAAATGCCGCTAAGGCGCAGAACACGAAGAGGGCGATCAGCGCCCCCGGCTGGCTATTACCGCCAACGCCTTCGGAGGCCATCCACAGCATGGCGATCACTGCGATGCCGCCAATCAGCAGCATCAGCGCCTGCGACAGGGCGGTGAGCTCAGCCTGGCGGCGCTGCGCCTCCTGCCAGCGCTGTTCCGTTTTTTCCATCTGTTTACGGTAGCGATCGCTGGCATTAAACAGCATTAACTCGGCTTGCCCCTGTAGCCAGGAGGTGAGTTGCTGGCGATACTGCCCGCGGAGCTGGGTGATCTGCTCCCCGGTCGGCTTACCAGCACGGTAAAACAGCGGCGGCAGCAGGAGTAGCGTCGCCAGCATAATTCCGCCAAGCGTGAGCGCCAGGGTGACATCGAGTACGCTTAAGCCGATGGTCACCACCAGGATGACCACCAGTGCACCAACCAGCGGCGAGATCACGCGCAAATAGAGGTGATCCAGCGTATCGACATCTGCCACGATGCGGTTGAGCAGCTCACCCTGACGAAAACGCGCCAGCCCGGCAGGGGAGAGCGGCAGTAGTTTGCTAAACGTGGCGACGCGCAGGTGCTGCAATACCCGGAAAGTGGCATCGTGGCTCACCAGACGCTCAAAGTAGCGGCCGGCGGTACGAATAATTGCCGCGCCGCGAACGCCTGCGGCAGGCAGCATGTAGTTAAAACTGTAAATCCCGGCGACCCCGACCACCGCAGAGGCCGACAGGAACCAGCCGGAAAGCGTTAATAGCCCGATACTTGCCAGCAGAGTGACGATAGCCAGCACCACGCCGAGGGTCAGCAGCCATTTGTGGCGTTTGTATAGCGCCAGATAGGGTAACAGTGCGCGCATTTAAATTTCCTCCTGGCGATGGGCTAACAGTGAGGCAAACGCGCCTCCAGCGGCAGAAAGCTGCGCATAGCCGCCTTGCTCGACAATCTGACCATCCTGCATTACCCAGATAGCATCCCACTCGGCCAGTCCTGCCAGTTGGTGAGTAACCATCAGCGTGGTCTGCTGGGTAGAAGCGTTAGATAGCGCCTGCATCACACGCTGTTCGCTGTGAGCGTCAAGGCTGGCCGCTGGTTCATCAAGCAGCAACAGGCGGCACGGCACCAGCAGCGCGCGCGCAACGGCAATACGCTGAGCCTGGCCGACCGAGAGGCCGCCAGCCTGATCGCCTAACGGGGTATTAATACCTTGTGGCAATTGGGAAATAAATTCGCTGACCCAGGCCTTATCCAGGGCTAGCTGCAGTTGCGCTTCCGTGGCTTCTGGCCACGCTAGCAGCACGTTTTCACGCAGCGTGGCGGCGGGCAGTTGCGGGTTTTGACCGACCCAGCTAATTAGCCGGCGCCAGCGTTCAGCATCGAGATCGCGCAGCTCCACGCCGTTAACCTGTAGCGAACCTTCATAGGGAAGAAAGCCTGTCAGCGTATTCAGCAGCGAGCTTTTACCGGAACCGCTCTGGCCGACCAGGACCACGCGCTCGCCAGCGTTCAGGGTGAAACTCAGCGGGCCTGCCAGCGTTTTGCCTTCCGGCGATTTCACCATCAGATCGCGGGCTTCGAGGCGAATCAGTTCATGATCGCTTAGCGTTTTCTCGCCCCGTTCAGCCTGCGCCAGCGGCGTTTCCATAAAAGTCTTCAGGCTATCCGCCGCGCCAATGGCCTGCGCCTTGGCATGGTAAAATGTGCCTAAATCACGTAGCGGCTGGAAAAACTCCGGGGCCAGAATCAGGGTTAAAAAACCGGACATCAGCGTGACGCCGACGCCGTAGTGGCCGAAGTCGAGCTCGCCGAGGTAGGAAAAACCGAAATAGACCGCCACCAGCGCGATAGAGAGCGAGGTAAAGAATTCCAGCACGCCGGAGGAGAGAAAGGCCAGACGCAGGACTTCCATCGTCCGCTGGCGGAAATCCTGCGACGCATCGCGGATATTGTTAATTTCCGCCTCGCCGCGGTTGAACAGGCGTAGCGTTTCCATGCCGCGCAGACGGTCGAGGAAGTGGCCGCTAAGGCGACCGAGCGCAAGGAAATTGCGCCGGTTAGCATCGGCGGCGCCCATCCCGACCAGCGCCATAAAGAGCGGGATCAGCGGGGCGGTGCCGAGTAAAATTAGCGCGGCTGCCCAGTTGCTGGGGAAGATAGTGATAACAATCAGCAGCGGCACGCAGGCGGCCAGCGTCATCTGCGGCAGATAGCGCGCGTAGTAATCATGCATATCGTCGATTTGCTCAAGGATGAGCGTCGCCCAACTGCCGGCGGGTTTTCCTTGAATCCAGGCTGGGCCCGCCTGCTGAAGACGGTCAAGCACCTGGCGGCGAATTTCATAACGGATATGCTGGCCGGCGTGGAAGCCGACGCGTTCGCGTAGCCACACCACCCAGGCGCGCAGGATCAGCACCAGCGCCAGCAAGGTAAACGGCAGCAGCAGCGCCGTCGCCGGGATATTTTCCATTATCATTCGGTGAAGTATTCGCGCCAGGAACCACGCCTGAGCGACGATCAATAGACCGCTCACGACGCCCAGCAGGCGAGAAATCATCAACCAGCGACGGGAGATAATGCTTTTTTCTTTTAACCAGCGGGTTAACTCTTGTTGACGGGTTTTATTCATTGCGCGCTTAGCAGGTGTCGTTATGAGATTTTTGGGCACGGCAATGTTACAACGGGGCAAAAATAAAGGCGACTTTTCGTCGCCTTCTTTACCTTTGTTACTGACTTGTAAAGATTATTTGCAAGCGTCAGCTAAACCATCCAGATAGCGTTCCGCGTCCAGCGCCGCCATACAGCCGGTGCCGGCGGAGGTAATCGCCTGACGGTAGATATGGTCCATCACGTCGCCCGCGGCGAACACGCCAGGAATACTGGTTTGCGTGGCGTTGCCGTGGATACCGGATTGTACTTTGATATAACCGTTTTCCAGCGCTAACTGACCTTCAAAGATAGCGGTGTTCGGGCTGTGTCCAATGGCGACAAACAGACCGGCGACGTCCAGCGTCTCAACGTTATCGCTATTTTTGGTATCGCGCAGACGCAGTCCGCTGACGCCCATCTGGTCGCCGGTGACTTCTTCCAGGGTGCGATCGGTGTGCAGTACGATATTGCCGCTTTCCACTTTATCCATCAGGCGCTTGATCAGAATTTTTTCCGCGCGGAAGGTGTCGCGACGGTGGATCAGATGCACTTCAGCAGCGATGTTGGACAGGTACAGCGCTTCTTCAACCGCCGTGTTGCCGCCGCCGATGACCGCGACTTTCTGGTTACGATAGAAGAAACCGTCGCAGGTGGCGCAGGCAGAGACGCCGCGGCCTTTGAAAGCCTCTTCAGAAGGCAGGCCGAGGTAACGGGCGGAAGCGCCGGTAGCGATGATCAGCGCGTCACAGGTGTACTCGCCGCTGTCGCCGACCAGGCGGAACGGACGGTTCTGCAGATCGACGCTGCTGATGTGATCGAAAATAATTTCAGTTTCGAACTTGGTGGCATGCTCGTGCATACGTTCCATGAGCAGCGGACCGGTCAGATCGTTTGGGTCGCCTGGCCAGTTTTCCACTTCAGTGGTGGTGGTCAGCTGACCGCCTTTTTCCATGCCGGTGATCAGCACCGGCTGCAGGTT
Source organism: Klebsiella sp. CN_Kp088 (assembly GCF_040064335.1). Lineage (NCBI taxonomy): Bacteria > Pseudomonadati > Pseudomonadota > Gammaproteobacteria > Enterobacterales > Enterobacteriaceae > Klebsiella > Klebsiella sp. CN_Kp088. The sequence continues at coordinate 173,315 of NZ_JBEAIQ010000016.1, forward strand.
TGCGCGCGCAGCATAGACCGCCGCGGTATATCCTGCAGGTCCAGAACCTAGAATAAGCAGTTTACTGTGTTTGGCTGTGCCCATGAGATCCCCATATTTTATTGGCATACATTGGGCTGGATTGTAGGGAATTTGCGGGCGTAAAAAAAGAGCGTAGCGATTTTGTTAACGATATGTGCAATAGAACCCGCCGATGGATTGGCGATTTAACGAGCGGAAAATATAATTAATTCTACTGTTAGCGCCCTGATTATAAGATGAAAACATGAGATTCAGAGGGGGTTGATGATGAATATCTGGCATCTTGTACTAAAAATCGATGTTTTGCTTTGACAATCCCCTGTGCTTTTGCGAAAACATTCATGGAAGAAGAAAAGCAGTGTTTCGCGTGCGGCGAATGTTCATGCACGCAAATGCCATTTTTATCCGGGTCAGCGAAATCTACGCATGGTGTGGACAGACGCCATGCGTGATGTCGGTGACTGCCATCAGGCAACGGGCTTCTCACGTACCCCTGGGTTACTCAACGTCGTACGGGTAATAACGGGATGGGCTCTGGCAGTGAAGGCGCAGAGTCAGAACAGGAGTAGGGAAGGAATACAGAGAGACAATAATAATGGTAGATAGCAAGAAACGCCCTGGCAAAGATCTCGACCGCATCGATCGTAACATTCTGAATGAACTGCAAAAAGACGGGCGTATTTCCAACGTCGAGCTTTCCAAACGGGTGGGACTTTCTCCGACGCCTTGCCTTGAGCGTGTGCGTCGACTGGAAAGACAGGGTTTTATTCAGGGCTATACGGCGCTGCTCAACCCGCATTATCTGGATGCATCACTTCTGGTATTTGTTGAGATTACTCTGAATCGTGGTGCGCCGGATGTGTTTGAGCAATTTAACGCCGCAGTACAAAAACTTGAAGAAATTCAAGAGTGTCACTTGGTATCCGGTGATTTTGACTATCTGTTGAAAACCCGCGTACCGGACATGTCAGCGTATCGTAAATTGCTGGGCGAAACCCTGCTGCGCCTGCCGGGCGTAAACGACACCCGTACCTACGTGGTTATGGAAGAAGTCAAGCAGAGTAATCGTCTGGTAATCAAGACGCGCTAACACGGAACAGGTGCAAAATCGACGTAGTTTGATTACACTCCTGTTAATCCATACAGCAACAGTGCCGGGGAGACCCGGCGCTGTTGTCCGTTTTAGCAGCAGGCAGGAAATTGCCTGATACCTGGAGAGCCTTTCTTGAGCCAGGAATACACCGAAGACAAAGAAGTCAAACTAACGAAGCTAAGCAGCGGGCGCCGCGTTCTTGAGGCGTTACTCATCCTTTGCTCTCTTTTTGCCATCTGGCTGATGGCGGCATTACTGAGCTTTAATCCATCCGATCCCAGTTGGTCACAGACCGCCTGGCATGAGCCTATCCATAATCTGGGCGGCATGCCCGGCGCGTGGCTGGCGGACACGTTATTTTTCATCTTTGGCGTAATGGCCTACACCATCCCCGTGATCATCATCGGCGGCTGCTGGTTTGCATGGCGTCATCAGGAAAATGACGAGTATGTCGATTACTTCGCTGTTTCGTTGCGCCTGATCGGCGCGCTGGCGCTGATCCTCACCTCCTGCGGCCTGGCGGCAATTAACGCCGACGATATCTGGTACTTTGCCTCAGGCGGCGTCATTGGCAGCCTGCTTAGCACCACCTTACAACCCTTGCTGCACAGCAGCGGCGGCACTATCGCCTTGCTTTGTATCTGGGCCGCGGGTTTAACGCTGTTTACCGGCTGGTCATGGGTCAGCATTGCCGAGAAACTCGGCGGCGCAATCCTTTCTATTCTTACCTTTGCCAGTAATCGTACCCGTCGGGACGATACCTGGGTTGATGAAGGAGAATATGAAGATGATGAATATGAAGATGAAGAAGACGACGATACCGCACAGCCGCGGGAATCGCGTCGCGCCCGCATCTTACGCAGCGCGCTAGCGCGTCGTAAGCGTCTGGCGGAAAAGTTCGCCAACCCGATGGGGCGTAAAACCGATGCCGCGCTGTTCTCCGGTAAACGAATGGATGATGCGGAAGCAGTACAATACAGCGCCAGCGGCGCGCCTGTCGCTGCGGATGATGTCCTGTTCTCAGGCGCCAGCGCCGCGCGTCCTGGCGATTTAGACCCTTACGATCCGCTACTGAACGGCCATACGGTGGCCGACCCGATCGGCGCCGCCTCCGCCGCTGTCGTTGCGCCGCAGGCATGGGCGGAGCAGGGGACAGGTCAGGCATACCAACCGGAGGCCGCTCACCTGCAACCACCGGTGTATCAGCCTGAATATGCGCCGCAGCAGCCGCCGGTTTATCAACCGGAAGCCGCGCATCCTCAGCAGCCGGCGTATCAGCCTGAGTATGCGCCGCAGCAGCCGCCGGTTTATCAACCGGAAGCCGCGCATCCGCAGCAGCCAGTGTATCAGCCGGAATACGCGCCGCAGCAGCAGCCGGTTTACCAGCCGGAAGCCGCGCATCCACAGCAGCCAGCGTATCAGCCTGAGTATGCGCCGCAGCAGCCGCCGGTTTATCAGCCGGAAGCCGCGCATCCACAGCAGCCGGCGTATCAGCCTGAGTATGCGCCGCAGCAGCCGCCGGTTTACCAGCCGGAAGCCGCGCATCCACAACAGCCTGTGTATCAGCCTGAGTATGCGCCGCAGCAGCCACCGGTTTACCAGCCGGAAGCCGCGCATCCGCAGCAGCCGATATACCAGCCTGAACCGGCTGTTCAACAACCTGTTTATCATCAGGAACCGGCGCCAGCCGCTGAGTCTGAGACTCCTCAGGAAGAAACTAAACGCCCGCCGATGTACTACTTCGAGGAAGTCGAAGAGAAGCGCGCGCGCGAGCGTGAGTTGCTGGAATCCTGGTATCAGCCAATCCCTGAACCGGCGAGCCCGGTGGCGACCAAACCGATCACCACCCCGGCTGCCCCATCCAAACCGTCAGTTGATGCCGCCGCCGTGACGGCCGTCGCCGCAGGCGTTCATCAGGCCACCACTTCTGGCAGCGCAGCCGTAGCCGCCTCAGTGGCGTCAACCGCCGCTGACGCAGCGCCAGTTTTCAGCCCGGCATCCAGCGGCCCGCGGGTACAGGTAAAAGAAGGCATTGGTCCGAAATTGCCGCGTCCGAATCGCGTCCGTGTGCCGACGCGTCGGGAGCTTGCTTCCTATGGCATTAAGCTGCCGTCTCAGCGTATTGCTGAAGAGCGCGCGCGTCGGGCCGAGCTTGAACATCATTACGATAATGAGCCGCTGAGCGACGAAGAAGCCGATGCGCTGGAACAGGACGAGCTGGCGCGTCAGTTTGCCGCTACCCAGCAACAGCGCTATGGCGAGTCCTGGGAATCCGAAAGCGATGAGCAGGACGAAGACGCTGCCGCTGAAGCCGAACTGGCGCGCCAGTTTGCCGCGACCCAGCAGCAGCGCTATGCCAGCGAGCAGCCGCCGGGAGCCAATCCCTTCTCACCGGCGGACTATGAGTTCTCGCCGATGAAAACGCTGGTCAATGATGGTCCAAGCGAGCCGTTGTTTACGCCGACGCCGGAAGTGCAGCCCCAGCAACCGGCTCAGCATTATCAACAACCGGCAGCCGCGCCACAGCAGGGTTATCAACCTGCGCAGCCGCCCGTACACCATCAGCCGGTAGCGCCGCAGCCGCAGGCTTACCAGCCTGCGCAGCAGCCAATGCAGCAACAACAGCCGGTTGCTCAGCAGTCTTATCAGCAGCCCGCGCCGTCGCCTCAGGATAGCCTTATTCATCCGCTACTGATGCGTAATGGCGACAGCCGTCCACTGCAAAGACCAACAACGCCGCTGCCGTCGCTGGATCTCTTGACGCCGCCGCCGAGTGAAGTTGAACCTGTTGATACCTTTGCGCTTGAGCAGATGGCGCGTCTGGTTGAAGCGCGTCTCGCCGATTTCCGCATTAAAGCGGATGTGGTGAACTACTCGCCGGGTCCGGTGATCACTCGTTTCGAGCTGAACCTCGCGCCGGGGGTGAAGGCCGCGCGTATCTCTAACCTGTCGCGCGACCTTGCGCGTTCGCTGTCGACCGTGGCGGTGCGTGTGGTGGAAGTTATTCCGGGTAAACCTTACGTTGGCCTGGAATTACCGAACAAAAAACGCCAGACCGTATACCTGCGCGAAGTGCTCGATTGTCCGAAATTCCGCGAGAACCCATCGCCGCTTACCGTGGTGCTGGGCAAAGATATCGCCGGCGATCCGGTGGTGGCCGATCTGGCGAAAATGCCGCATCTGCTGGTTGCCGGTACCACTGGTTCTGGTAAATCGGTCGGCGTGAACGCCATGATCCTCAGCATGCTCTATAAGGCGCAGCCGGAAGACGTTCGTTTCATCATGATCGACCCGAAAATGCTTGAGCTGTCGGTGTACGAAGGTATCCCGCATCTGCTGACGGAAGTGGTCACCGACATGAAAGACGCCGCCAATGCGCTGCGCTGGAGCGTCAATGAAATGGAGCGCCGTTATAAGCTGATGTCGGCGCTGGGCGTGCGTAATCTGGCGGGCTACAACGAGAAGATCGCTGAGGCCGCACGCATGGGACGCCCGATCCCGGATCCTTACTGGAAACCGGGCGACAGTATGGACGCCGTGCATCCGGTGCTGGAAAAACTGCCGTACATCGTGGTGCTGGTGGATGAATTCGCCGATCTGATGATGACCGTCGGTAAGAAGGTGGAAGAACTGATTGCGCGTCTGGCGCAGAAAGCGCGCGCGGCGGGCATTCACCTGGTGCTGGCGACCCAGCGTCCGTCGGTTGACGTGATTACCGGTCTTATCAAGGCCAACATTCCGACGCGTATCGCCTTCACCGTATCGAGCAAGATTGACTCGCGTACCATCCTTGACCAGGGGGGCGCAGAATCGCTGCTGGGCATGGGGGATATGCTCTATTCCGGGCCGAACTCCACGATGCCGGTTCGCGTCCATGGCGCGTTTGTCCGTGACCAGGAAGTACACGCCGTGGTGCAGGACTGGAAAGCGCGCGGTCGTCCGCAGTATGTTGACGGTATTACCTCTGATAGCGAAAGCGAAGGCGGTGGTGGCGGCTTTGATGGCGGGGAAGAGCTGGATCCGCTGTTCGATCAGGCGGTCAACTTCGTAACCGAGAAGCGCAAAGCCTCGATCTCGGGGGTGCAGCGTCAGTTCCGTATCGGTTATAACCGCGCGGCGCGTATCATTGAGCAGATGGAAGCTCAGGGGATCGTCAGCGAGCAAGGCCATAACGGTAACCGTGAAGTCCTGGCACCGCCGCCCTTCGAGTAAGTGCAAAGTTCGGTAAATAAGCGCAAAATCAGCCTGTTCTGCTATTCCGTTGCTCTCAACGGCTCTACAGTAGGGACAGAACAGGCTCCCGCGTCGGGAGTGACGCACAATAAGGATCAACAATGAAGAAACTTGCCATCACCTGTGCATTATTGTCTGGCTTCGTGGTAAGCCAGGTTTGGGCAGACGCTGCCGGCGACTTAAAAAGCCGTCTGGATAAAGTCAGCAGCTTCCATGCCAGCTTCACTCAGAAAGTGACCGACGCAAGCGGTAATGCCGTGCAGGACGGGCAGGGCGATTTGTGGGTGAAACGCCCGAATCTGTTCAACTGGCATATGACCCAGCCGGATGAAAGTATTCTGGTATCGGATGGGAAAACGCTGTGGTTCTATAATCCGTTTGTGGAGCAGGCAACCGCGACCTGGCTGAAAAACGCGACCAGTAACACGCCGTTCATGCTGATCGCCCGCAACCAGTCAGCGGACTGGCAGCAATACAACATCAAACAAAACGGCGATGATTTTGTGCTGACGCCGAAAAGCGGTAACGGCAACCTCAAGCAGTTCACAATCAATGTGGGCCGTGACGGTACTATCCATCAGTTCAGCGCCGTCGAGCAAGACGACCAGCGCAGCAGCTATCAGCTGAAGTCGCAGCAGAATGGCGCCGTCGATGCATCTAAGTTCACTTTTACGCCGCCGCAAGGGGTGACGGTGGACGATCAACGTAAGTAGAGGCGAATGTGAGCAACTTTTCGCTCGATTTTTCCGATAATGCATTTCAACCTCTGGCCGCCCGTATGCGGCCAGAAAATTTAGCGCAGTACATTGGCCAGCAGCACCTGCTGGCGCCGGGTAAACCGCTGCCGCGGGCGATTGAGGCAGGGCATCTGCACTCGATGATCCTGTGGGGGCCGCCGGGCACGGGTAAAACTACCCTTGCGGAAGTGATCGCTCGCTACGCCAATGCTGATGTCGAGCGTATCTCGGCTGTTACATCTGGCGTCAAAGAGATCCGCGAAGCTATAGAACGTGCGCGGCAAAATCGCAACGCTGGTCGACGCACTATCCTGTTTGTTGATGAAGTGCATCGTTTTAATAAAAGTCAGCAGGATGCCTTTCTACCGCACATCGAAGACGGCACTATTACTTTTATTGGCGCGACGACCGAAAACCCGTCATTTGAACTTAATTCCGCTTTGCTCTCCCGCGCTCGCGTCTACTTGCTCAAATCATTGACCACGGACGATATCGAGCAGGTGCTCAACCAGGCGATGAGCGATAAAGCGCGAGGCTACGGTGGGCAAGATATTATCCTGCCGGATGAAACCCGCAAGGCGATTGCCGAGCTGGTCAACGGCGATGCGCGCCGGGCGTTGAACACGCTGGAAATGATGGCCGATATGGCTGAAAACGACGATTCGGGCAAGCGAGTGCTGAGAGCGGAACTGCTTACCGAAATTGCCGGCGAGCGTAGCGCGCGTTTTGATAATAAAGGCGACCGTTTTTACGATCTTATATCCGCGTTACATAAGTCCGTGCGCGGTAGCGCGCCGGATGCGGCGCTGTACTGGTACGCACGGATTATTACCGCAGGCGGCGATCCGTTGTATGTTGCTCGCCGTTGTCTGGCTATCGCGTCTGAGGATGTCGGCAACGCCGATCCTCGCGCCATGCAGGTAGCCATTTCCGCGTGGGATTGTTTTACTCGCGTTGGGCCGGCGGAAGGTGAGCGGGCTATCGCTCAGGCGATTGTTTATCTGGCCTGTGCGCCGAAGAGCAACGCGGTCTACACCGCCTTTAAGGCCGCGCTGGCCGATGCCCGCGATCGCCCTGATTACGACGTGCCGGTACATTTACGCAATGCGCCGACCAAACTCATGAAAGAAATGGGCTATGGCCAGGAGTACCGCTACGCGCACGATGAACCTAACGCCTACGCCGCTGGCGAGCAGTATTTCCCGCAGGAAATGGCGCAAACGCGCTATTATCAGCCAACAAACAGGGGGCTCGAGGGCAAAATCGCTGAAAAGCTCGCCTGGCTTGCCGAACTGGATCAAAATAGCCAGATAAAACGCTACCGCTAATTGTGGCGTTGCGGTAAGGTTATTACCTCTATTTCCGTGGTCGTAGTTTGCGGCCACTTTTCCTATTTAAATTCGATAAGCACAGGATAAGCATGCTCGATCCCAATCTGCTGCGTACCGAGCCAGACGCAGTCGCAGAAAAACTGGCACGCCGGGGCTTTAAGCTGGATGTAGATAAACTGCGCGCTCTTGAAGAGCGTCGTAAAGTTCTGCAGGTTCAAACCGAAAACCTGCAGGCGGAGCGTAACTCCCGATCGAAATCCATTGGCCAGGCGAAAGCGCGCGGGGAAGATATCGAGCCATTACGCCTGGAAGTGAACAAGCTTGGCGAACAGCTGGATGCCGCAAAGTCCGAGCTGGAAACGCTGCTGGCGGAAATTCGCGATATCGCGCTGGCGATCCCGAATATTCCTCACGATGACGTGCCGGTGGGCCGTGACGAAAACGACAACGTTGAAGTCAGCCGCTGGGGTACGCCGCGTCAGTTCGATTTCGAGGTGCGCGACCACGTTACGCTGGGTGAAATGCACGGGGGGCTGGACTTCGCCGCCGCCGTTAAGCTAACCGGTTCCCGTTTCGTGGTGATGAAAGGCCAGCTGGCCCGCCTGCACCGCGCGCTGGCGCAGTTTATGCTGGATCTGCACACCGAACAGCACGGCTATAGCGAGAACTATGTTCCTTATCTGGTGAACCAGGACACGCTGTATGGTACTGGCCAGTTGCCGAAATTCGCCGGCGACCTGTTCCATACTCGTCCGCTGGAAGAAGAAGCCGATAGCAGCAACTACGCGTTGATTCCGACCGCCGAAGTGCCGCTGACCAACCTGGTTCGCGACGAAATTATCGACGAAGACGATCTGCCGATCAAAATGACCGCCCATACGCCGTGCTTCCGTTCTGAAGCGGGTTCCTATGGTCGTGATACTCGCGGTCTGATCCGTATGCACCAGTTCGACAAAGTTGAAATGGTGCAGATTGTACGTCCGGAAGACTCCATGGCGGCGCTGGAAGAGATGACCGGCCACGCTGAGAAGGTTCTGCAACTGCTGGGTCTGCCGTACCGTAAGGTGGCGCTGTGCACCGGCGATATGGGCTTTAGCGCCTGTAAAACCTATGACCTCGAAGTGTGGGTTCCGGCGCAGGATACCTATCGCGAAATTTCTTCCTGCTCCAACGTCTGGGATTTCCAGGCACGTCGTATGCAGGCGCGTTGCCGCAGCAAGTCCGACAAAAAGACTCGTCTCGTTCATACCCTGAATGGTTCTGGTCTGGCGGTTGGCCGTACGCTGGTTGCGGTGATGGAAAACTATCAGCAGGCCGATGGCCGTATCGAGATCCCGGAAGTTCTGCGCCCGTATATGCGTGGCCTCGAATATATCGGTTAATCTTTTCTGCTCTTTCCTTAAAAGCGCCTGCGGGCGCTTTTTTTATATCCTTATTGATACCGGGCAATAATCCCCTCAGTAAATCCGGTGATACTCCCTTTGGATTAATACAGCATAAAAAGCCAATAAAATCCGATATATATAAAATTATATAACGATTGTCAGCTTATTGTGAGCAACCAAAGCGAGTATCTATGAAAATCAAAGCCCCCGATGCTTTACTGGCTGCCGAAGTTAGCAGACGTGGTTTAATGAAAACCACGGCGATAGGCGGCCTGGCGATGGCCAGCAACGCATTGACCTTGCCCTTCACGCGTATTGCGCACGCCGCTGATACGCTGGCGCCAGTGAGTGAGAAAGTGGTCTGGAGCGCCTGCACCGTAAACTGCGGCAGCCGCTGTCCGCTGCGCATGCACGTGGTTGATGGCGCTATTAAGTACGTAGAAACCGATAATACCGGCGATGATAACTACGACGGTCTGCATCAGGTTCGCGCCTGTCTGCGAGGCCGCTCTATGCGCCGTCGGGTCTATAACCCTGACCGGCTGAAATATCCGATGAAGCGCGTCGGCAAACGCGGTGAAGGAAAATTCGAACAAATTAGCTGGGAAGAGGCGTTCGACACTATCGCCAGCAATATGCAGCGCCTGATTAAAGATTATGGCAACGAATCTATTTATCTGAACTACGGAACCGGTACGCTCGGCGGGACTCTGACTCGTTCCTGGCCGCCAGGAAAAACGCTGATTGCTCGTCTGATGAACTGCTGCGGCGGCCATCTCAATCATTATGGCGACTATTCATCGGCGCAGATTGCGGCTGGTTTGAATTACACCTATGGCGGTTGGGCCGATGGCAATAGCCCGTCGGATATCGAAAACAGTCAGTTGGTGGTGCTGTTTGGCAATAACCCTGGCGAAACGCGCATGAGCGGCGGCGGGGTGACTTACTACCTTGAGCAGGCGCGGCAGAAATCCAATGCCCGTATGATCATTATCGATCCGCGTTATACCGACACCGGCGCCGGGCGTGAAGATGAATGGATCCCGATTCGACCGGGAACCGACGCGGCGCTCATTTCAGCGCTGGCTTGGGTGATGATTACTGAAAATCTGGTCGATCAGCCCTTCCTCGATAAATACTGCGTCGGCTACGACGAGAAAACCCTGCCTGCCGATGCGCCGGCGAATGGACATTATAAAGCTTACATCCTTGGCCAGGGTTCCGACGGTATCGCTAAAACGCCGGAGTGGGCATCCACCATTACCGGGATCCCGCGTGAGCGCATTGTGAAGCTGGCTCGCGAGATAGCGACGGCGAAACCGGCGTATATCAGCCAGGGGTGGGGACCTCAGCGTCACGCCAACGGCGAAATCGCCACCCGCGCCATCTCCATGCTCGCCATTCTGACCGGCAACGTTGGGATCAATGGCGGCAATAGCGGCGCGCGTGAAGGTTCATATAGCCTGCCGTTCGAGCGCATGCCGACGCTGGAAAACCCGGTAGAGACCAGCATCTCTATGTTTATGTGGACCGACGCGATTGAACGTGGTCCGGAAATGACCGCGCTGCGTGATGGCGTACGCGGCAAAGATAAGCTCGACGTGCCGATCAAGATGATCTGGAACTACGCGGGGAACTGCCTTATCAACCAGCACTCCGAGATCAACCGCACCCACGAAATCCTGCAGGACGATAAGAAGTGCGAAATGATCGTGGTCATCGACTGCCACATGACGTCGTCTGCGAAATACGCCGATATTCTGCTGCCGGACTGTACCGCCTCTGAGCAGATGGACTTCGCGCTGGACGCCTCCTGCGGCAATATGTCCTATGTCATCTTTGCCGACCAGGCAATCAAACCGCGTTTCGAATGCAAAACCATCTATGAGATGACCACCGAGTTGGCGAAACGCATGGGGGTGGCGGAGAAATTTACCGAAGGCCGCACTCAGGAAGGCTGGATGCGCTATTTGTATGAGCAGTCGCGTAAAGCGATTCCCGAACTGCCGGATTTCGATACTTTCCGCCAGCAGGGCATCTTCAAGCAGCGTGACCCGCAAGGTCATCATGTGGCGTATAAAGCCTTCCGTGACGATCCGCAGGCCAACCCGCTGACCACGCCATCGGGCAAAATCGAAATCTATTCCCAGGAGCTCGCTAAAATCGCTGCGACCTGGGAGCTGCCGGAAGGCGATGTCATCGATCCGCTGCCGATCTACACTCCTGGGTTTGAAAATTACAATGATCCGTTGACTGCTAAATATCCGTTACAGCTGACGGGATTCCACTACAAGTCTCGCGTCCACTCAACTTATGGCAACGTTGATGTCCTGCAGGCAGCCTGCCGTCAGGAAATGTGGATCAATCCGATCGATGCGAAGACACGCGGCATCGTCAATGGCGATCGCATTCGTATTTTCAACGACCGCGGCGAAGTCCATATCGAAGCGAAAGTGACGCCACGTATGATGCCGGGCGTCGTCGCGCTGGGCGAGGGCGCCTGGTATAACCCGGACGCCTCACGCGTGGATCAGGCCGGCAGCATTAACGTGCTGACCACCCAGCGTCCGTCGCCGTTGGCGAAAGGCAACCCATCGCATACCAACCTCGTCCAGGTTGAAAAGCTGTAAGGAGTAACCGATGACAACTCAGTATGGATTTTTTATCGATTCCGCCCGTTGCACCGGTTGCAAAACCTGCGAGCTGGCCTGTAAAGACTACAAGAACCTGACGCCGGACGTCAGCTTCCGTCGTATCTACGAGTATGCCGGCGGCGACTGGCAGGAGGACAATGGCGTCTGGAATCAGAACGTTTTTGCCTACTACCTTTCCATCGCCTGTAACCACTGCGAAGACCCGGCGTGCACCAAGGTCTGCCCAAGTGGGGCGATGCACAAGCGCGAAGATGGTTTTGTGGTGGTCAATGAAGAGGTGTGCATTGGCTGTCGCTACTGCCATATGGCCTGCCCGTATGGCGCGCCGCAGTACAACGCCGCTAAAGGGCATATGACCAAATGCGACGGCTGTCACGAGCGTGTGGCACAAGGCAAGAAACCGATTTGCGTCGAGTCCTGCCCGCTGCGGGCGCTGGACTTCGGGCCGATTGCCGAACTGCGTGAAAAGCACGGCCAACTGGCCGCCGTGGCGCCGCTGCCGTCGGCGCACTTCACCAGGCCGAGCATTGTGATAAAACCAAACGCCAACAGCCGTCCGTGCGGCGATACCACCGGCTATCTGGCCAATCCGAAGGAGGTCTAAAATGGGAAATGGATGGCATGAATGGCCGCTGATGATTTTCACGGTCTTCGGTCAATGCGTCGCCGGGGGCTTTATCGTTCTCGCGCTGGCGTTGATGAAGGGCGAACTTTCGCGCGAGCAGCAGCGGCGGGTGATAATGAGCATGTTTGGGCTATGGGTGTTAATGGGGATCGGTTTTATCGCCTCCACCATGCACCTTGGTTCGCCAATGCGTGCGTTTAATTCGCTGAACCGCGTTGGCGCATCATCGTTAAGCAATGAAATAGCCAGCGGCGCGCTTTTCTTCGCTGTCGGCGGGATTGGCTGGCTGCTGGCGGTGGTAAATAAACTTCCGTCTGGGCTGCGTAATCTGTGGCTGGTCGTCACCATGATCCTCGGCGTCATCTTTGTCTGGATGATGATCCGCGTATATAACACTATTGATACCGTACCCACCTGGTACACCATCTGGACACCGCTCAACTTCTTCCTGACCCTGTTTATCGGCGGGCCGCTGTTGGGTTACCTGCTGCTACGTGTCGCGGGTGTGGACGGTTGGGCGATGCGTTTATTGCCGGTGATCATGCTGGTGGCGTTGGTGATTAGCGTGACCGTCGCGCTGATTCAGGGCAGCGAGTTGGCGACGATCCATAGTTCAATCCAACAGGCCTCGGCGCTGGTGCCGAATTATGGTTCCTTAATGGCATGGCGGACGGTCGCGTTAGTGCTGGCGTTGGTCTGCTGGATTGTACCGCAGCTTAAAGGTTATCAACCCGCATTGCCGCTGCTGGGGCTGGCGTTTGTGCTGGTGCTGGTCGGCGAGATGATTGGCCGCGGCGTATTCTATGGTCTGCATATGACCGTCGGTATGGCTATCGCCAGTTAATAACGTGAAATCACGCCGGAAGCCTATTCCGGCGTGATTAAAAAATGCGGTTGATTCATGAAATTTTTCTACTGATATTCCCACTATAGTTTTCCAATAAATTAATAAAAACAATGGAATAATATAAAGAATAATTCCGTTGCCGTTCCGCTGGATAAAAAACTTCTATCGTTGCCCTGAAAACCGCGTCAGGCCTGAATTCTGGCGGATTGACAATGTTTACAGCAGTGGCATGATGCGCACGAAATCTGAACTTCCTCACGGTTAATACCCATGACCATCTACACTCGCCCAGTGCAAATGTTGCTCTGTGGCCTGCTTCTGTTGACGCTGGCAATCGCGGTTTTAAATACGCTTGTCCCGCTGTGGCTCGCCCATGAAAATATGCCAACCTGGCAGGTTGGGATGGTCGGCTCTTCTTATTTCACCGGTAACCTGGTGGGAACACTATTTGCCGGCTGGGTCATTAAACGTCTGGGGTTTAACCGTAGCTATTATCTGGCGTCATTAATTTTTGCCGTCGGCTGCGTTGGTCTGGGTATCACACTCGGCTTCTGGACATGGCTGAGCTGGCGTTTTATCGCCGGCGTGGGCTGTGCAATGATTTGGGTGGTGGTCGAAAGCGCGCTGGTGTGCAGCGGTACTTCCCGCAGCCGCGGTCGACTGCTGGCGGCGTACATGATGGTCTATTACATCGGTACCGTATTGGGCCAACTGATGGTCAGCAAATTACCGACCGATTTAATGAGCGTGCTGCCGTGGGTTACCGGCCTGGCGCTGGCGGCGATCCTGCCGCTAATGTTTACACGTATTATGAGCCAGGCCGACGAGCCGCATGAAACGGTACGTATCTGGCCGATGCTGAAACTGCGTCAGGCGCGCCACGGTGTGAATGGCTGCATCATTTCCGGCATCGTGCTTGGTTCACTGTACGGCCTGATGCCGCTGTGGCTAAATCATCAGGGCGTCAGCGATTCGGGTATTGGTTTCTGGATGGCGGTGATGGTTAGCGCAGGCATTCTCGGGCAGTGGCCGGTCGGGCGTCTGGCTGACCGCTATGGCCGCCTGCTGGTGCTGCGCGTACAGGTCTTTGTGGTGATTCTGGGCTGTCTGGCGATGCTGAGCCAGGCGGCAATGGCGCCAGCGCTTTTTGTGCTCGGCGCATCCGGTTTTACTCTGTATCCGGTGGCGATGGCCTGGGCCTGCGAGAAGGTTGAACACCATCAACTGGTGGCGATGAACCAGGCGCTGCTGATGAGCTATACCATCGGCAGCCTGCTGGGGCCGACCCTGACGGCGATGTTGATGCAGAACTTCTCGGATAATCTGCTGTTTATCATGATCGCCAGCGTATCGTTTATCTATCTGCTGACCCTGCTGCGCAAAGCCGGACATCACCCGACGCCGGTGGCACACGCGTAACCAATCTGGCGCGCGGCGAAGGCCGCGCGTAGTCCGTTTTGATTAATGAATATTTCTGCGGGCAGACGGTATCGCGCTCATGATGAGGCGTTATCGGCGGGATTGATACTATTATAGTTGCGGGCCGTGGTGAGAGTACCTCCGGCCCGCTGCTAGTTTAGTACATCACCTTATGGCCATATTGCTCCAGGATGCCTTTTACCCGCTCCATGGTCTCTTTCTTCGGTGGGTGTACGCCGTCAAGTTTGTACTCTTCGCCCATTGCCACCCATTTGTGTTTACCCAGCTCATGGTAGGGCAGGAGTTCGATTTTCTCGACGTTACCCATATCGCGGGTAAACTCACCCAGACGATGTGCGGAATCGTCATCATCAGACCAGCCGGGAACCACCACGTAGCGGATCCACACGTTAATCCCTTTCTTCGACAGATACTGTGCGAACTCCAGCGTACGATGGTTAGAAACGCCGACCAGGTTCTGGTGGATTTCATCGTTCATCTGCTTGAGGTCAAGCATCACCAGATCGGTGACTTCCAGCAGCTCGTCAATCACGGGATCGTAGCGACGTACGAAGCCGTTGGTATCCAGGCAGGTGTGGATACCTTCTTTTTTACAGGCGCGGAACCAGTCGCGGACAAATTCAGCCTGCAGGATCGCCTCGCCGCCGGAGGCGGTGACGCCGCCGCCGGAAGCATTCATAAAGTGGCGATAGGTCACCACTTCTTTCATCAATTCTTCAACGGTGATTTCTTTACCGCCATGGGTATCCCAGGTGTCGCGGTTATGGCAGTAAAGGCAGCGCATCAGGCAGCCCTGGAAGAAGGTAATAAAGCGGATGCCTGGGCCATCGACGGTGCCACAGGATTCAAAGGAGTGAATACGACCAATAGTTGACATTGCGGTGATATCTCCGGGTTCGGCCCTCCAGGGCCTGTGATGCACAGCTCAAACCGGCTGTGTTAAGTCTGTTTTGACAGGTACCCAAAGTATAGATAACTGGCAAAGCAGGCTGCGGCAGGGAATCACGTGTTAAAAAGGCCCCACTGATGTGGGGCCTTTATTGTACGCTTTTTCAGTCAGACAGGGAATTACATGGTCTGAGTGAAGGTACGGGTAATAACATCCTGCTGCTGTTCTTTAGTCAGGGAGTTAAAACGTACTGCGTAGCCAGATACACGGATGGTCAGCTGCGGATATTTTTCCGGGTTTTCCATCGCGTCGAGCAGCATTTCGCGGTTCATGACGTTCACGTTCAGATGCTGACCACCTTCGATGGACGCTTCGTGGTGGAAGTAACCATCCATCAGGCCCGCCAGGTTAGTCTTACGAACTTCGTCATCTTTACCCAGCGCGTTCGGCACGATAGAGAAGGTGTATGAGATACCATCTTTAGCGTAAGCAAACGGCAGTTTAGCAACGGAAGTCAGAGAGGCTACAGCGCCTTTCTGGTCACGGCCGTGCATCGGGTTAGCACCTGGTCCGAACGGCGCGCCAGCGCGACGACCATCTGGGGTGTTACCGGTTTTCTTACCATACACGACGTTAGAAGTGATGGTCAGAACGGACTGAGTCGGGATAGCGTTGCGGTAGGTATGCAGTTTCTGAATTTTCTTCATGAAACGTTCAACCAGGTCAACGGCCATGTCATCGACGCGAGCATCGTTGTTACCAAACTGCGGATATTCGCCTTCGATTTCGAAGTCAACAGCCAGACCGTCTTCGTCACGAATCGGTTTAACTTTCGCATATTTGATAGCAGACAGGGAGTCAGCAGCAACGGACAGACCTGCGATACCACACGCCATGGTGCGGATAACGTCACGGTCGTGCAGTGCCATCAGAGAGGCTTCGTAGCTGTACTTGTCGTGCATGTAATGAATGATGTTCAGCGCGGTGACGTACTGTTTAGCCAGCCAGTCCATGAAGTGATCCATGCGCTCCATAACTTCGTCGAAGTTCAGGACGTCGCCTTTGATCGGCTCAGATTTCGGACCAACCTGCATTTTCAGTTTTTCATCAACGCCGCCGTTGATAGCATACAGCATGGTTTTCGCGAGGTTAGCGCGAGCGCCGAAGAACTGCATTTGTTTACCAACAATCATCGGGCTTACGCAGCATGCGATAGCGTAATCGTCGTTGTTGAAGTCCGGGCGCATCAGGTCATCGTTCTCGTACTGCAGAGAAGAGGTATCGATGGATACTTTAGCGGCGAATTTCTTAAAGCTCAGCGGCAGTTTTTCAGACCACAGGATAGTGATGTTCGGCTCCGGAGACGGCCCCATGGTGTACAGGGTGTTCAGGAAGCGGAAGCTGTTTTTGGTTACCAGAGTACGGCCGTCAACGCCCATACCACCGATAGATTCCGTTGCCCAAATCGGGTCGCCGGAGAACAGTTCATCATATTCCGGGGTACGCAGGAAGCGAACCATACGCAGTTTCATGACCAGGTGGTCAACCATTTCCTGCGCGTCTTGCTCGGTGATTTTACCCGCCTGCAGGTCACGTTCGATGTAGATATCCAGGAAGCTGGAAGTACGACCGAAGGACATTGCCGCGCCGTTCTGAGATTTAACGGCGGCCAGGTAACCGAAGTAGGTCCACTGAATAGCTTCCTGAGCGGTAGTCGCCGGACCGGAGATGTCGTAGCCATATTTAGCCGCCATCTCTTTGATCTGACCCAGCGCGCGATGCTGTTCAGCAATTTCTTCACGCAGACGGATGGTTGCTTCCAGATCTTCGCCGCTTTCCAGTTTCGCCTGCAGCGAGTTGAACTGGGCGAATTTGTCTTTCATCAGGAAGTCGATACCGTACAGCGCAACGCGACGATAGTCACCGATGATACGACCACGGCCGTAAGCATCCGGCAGACCGGTCAGTACGCCGGATTTACGGCAGCGCAGGATGTCCGGGGTATATACGTCGAAAACGCCCTGGTTGTGAGTTTTACGGTACTCGGTGAAGATTTTTTTCAGCATCGGGTCCAGTTCGCGATTGTACGCTTTGCAGGAACCTTCAACCATTTTGATACCGCCGAACGGGATAATCGCACGTTTCAGCGGGGCTTCAGTTTGCAGACCAACGATTTTCTCGAGCGCTTTCTCGATGTAGCCCGCGTCGTGAGAAGTGATGGTGGATGCGAGGGAAGTGTCGAAATCAACAGGCGCGTGAGTGCGGTTTTCCTGTTTAACGCCTTCCATTACGCTGTCCCACAGCTTGGTGGTCGCATCAGTTGCGCCAGCCAGGAAGGATTCGTCACCTTCATATGGGGTGTAGTTTTTCTGGATAAAGTCACGTACGTTGACTTCGTTCTGCCAGTCACCTTTCGCAAAACCTTCCCAGGCTGTGGCTAACTTTTCATTAAGCTCGGACATGTAACACCTACCTTCTTAAGTGGATTTTTTATTTACTGCCTGAGACAACCATTAATGATGATCGTCGCCACGCAGGTAAATGACCCAGTATGTCAACCCAACCAACAAACCACCGCCGATGATGTTTCCGATAGTGACTGGAATCAGGTTATCAGTGATGAAGTTCATAACGGTTAAGTGAGAAAAACTCTCCGGAGTTGAACCGATAGCGGTCCAGAATTCCGGGCTTGCAAAGTTGCGAATTACGATACCCATCGGGATCATAAACATATTAGCGATGCTGTGTTCAAAGCCGCTGGCGACAAACATCGCAACCGGCAACACCATGATCATCGCTTTGTCCATCAGGCTGCGGCCGGAGTAACTCATCCAGACAGCCAGACAAACCATCAGGTTCGCCAGGATACCCAGGCAGACGGCTTCAATAAACGTATGGTGCATTTTGTGGTCTGCAGTTTGCAGAACATTTAAGCCCCAGCCGCCGTTGGCCGTCATATACTCGCCGGATAACCACATTAATAATACGAATAGCAGTGCGCCGATGAGGTTTCCAACATAGACGTTAAGCCAGTTTTTTGCCAGCTGACCCCAGGTAATACGCCCGCTGGCTTTCGCCACGACGATCAGTACGGTAGAGGTGAAAAGGTCAGCACCGCAGATAACGCAAAGAATCAGACCTAGTGAGAAGCATACCCCGCCGATAAGTTTGGCAATCCCGAATGGCATTGCGGCGGTACCGGTGGTCGCCGTGATATAAAACACAAAAGCGATGGAGATGAAGACACCGGCGGTAATCGCCAGATAAAACGTCTTCAGCGGATGTTTCGTCGCTTTATAGACACCTGCTTCTTCGGCGACTTTCGCCATCGCGGCAGGGAGTAAAAGATCAAAAGGGTTGTCAGCTTTCACACTAACTCTCTCTTTATATAAGTTGGCGGTGTGATACTAACAAAGCATTATAGAAGGGAATTTGATGTAGATCATATCCTACCGGAGTCATAGGCCCATTTTGCGTGTGGAATTAGCCTGTTATTGATTTATCTTTTTGATTTTTAATAAAAAACTAAATTTTAATATTTATAAATAATGTTGAAAATTTCCATGGGTGACCATTGATTACGGTTAATTAGAATGGAGTATTTTTATTAAAATTAACAATCTAAATATCACCAAATATTGTTTTTTACTTAAAGTTAACTCATGGGCTACAAAATGGCATGGTTTTGGCACAAATCATAAGAAAACGGAGCCGCTGTCGGCTCCGTACGTTATTTTTTACCTATAAAGGGTTATTTGGCCCAGAAGGCCGCTTTTGCACGTTGTAGCTTTTCGTAGGCCTTCAGTAAAGATTGATGCGCCGGGAAAGCGTGCAGATCGCTATCGACCGCCTGCAGGCCATAGAACGGCGCTTCGCCGCTCAGAGCGGCGCTCGCGGCTTCTACTGCATCCGCGCCATACATACGGATGAAGGCATTCAGATACTGTAGCGGCTGGCGTTCTTCTTCCTGGCTAAGCAGCAGCAACGTTTGCAGGCAACGATAATAGTTGGCGCGCTCAGGGCTGAAGATGGAGGCATTGAATTCCATGGTCCACTCCGTCCAAATCAACGCCTGATCCAGGTCGCCGCCGGCCAACGCCAGCATCGCTTTGAGCTCACCGATGCGCAGGGTATACCAGCCGTTGTCTTTGCCGGTTGCCAGTCCTAACAGCTCGCGTACGCGCGTGAAGTCATCAAGACCTTCGTCGTCCATTTGCTCAATAAGCGCCAGATAATCTTCTTTTTCCCACTCGCTACCCGGCAGGGAGAGAATAGTGTCGCGCAGATGCGCGCCCATGCTGTTGTTTGCAAGCCACAGGTCTTCCGCCGGATAAATATCGGACATCCCTGGAACGATGATTCGGCAGGCATAGACGCTCAGATGTTCGTAGTCGGCGATATAGACTTCTTTATCTTCTGCTTTGAAGATAGCCATCAGGGTGGCGAACTCTTCTTCAGTCGTGCCGGAGAAATTCCAGTCTACAAACGGATAGTCGGCATCCTGTTTGAACATATCCCAGGAGATCAGGCCGCTGGAATCAATGAAGTGAGTTTCCAGGTTGGCGTGCTCGGCGACTTCTTCGTCATCAAAAGTCGGCGGGGTAAAGACGTCGAGGTCTTTCAGGCTGCGGCCCTGTAGCAGTTCGGTGACGGTACGCTCCAGCGCCACGCCGAAATCCGGATGGGCGCCGAAAGAGGCGAAGCAGGTGCCGTTAGCCGGGTTAAACAGAACCACGCAAATAACCGGGTATTTGCCGCCCAATGAGCCATCGTAAGCGAAGATCGGGAAACCTTCAGCTTCAAGTTTAGCGATAGATTCAACGACGCCCGGATAGCGCGCCATTACCTCAGCCGGGATCTCCGGCAGGCTGATGCTCTCTGCTATGATGCGGTTTTTAATGTGACGCTCAAAGACTTCAGACAAGCCCTGTACGCGCGCTTCATTCGGGGTATTGCCCGCTGACATGCCGTTGGAGACATACAGGTTGCCGACGATATTCATCGGAATATAAACAGTTTCGCCGTCGGATTGACGGGTAAACGGCAGGCCGCAAACGCCGCGCTCGTCATTACCGGATTGCAGGTCTACGAGCATACTGGCAGTCAACTGATCGTCCGGATCGTAAAAGGCGCGCAGGCGGGCATCCAGCAGGCCTTCCGGTACTTCATCGTCTTCAGTCAGCGGGAACCACTTTTCGTTCGGATAATGAACAAATGGACCGTTAGCGATGGTTTCGCCTAACCAGAAGTCCGCAAAGAAGTAGTTGGTGGACAGACGTTCAAAATATTCGCCCAGCGCGGATGCCAGCGCCGCCTTTTTAGTCGCGCCTTTACCATTGGTAAAGCACAGCGCACACTCTTTATCGCGAATGTGAACGGACCACACATGTGGAACCGGGTTCAGCCACGAGGCCTCTTCAATATCAAATCCGAGGTCGAGCAGTTTCTGCTGGAAGCGAGCGATGGAATCTTCCAGGGCGGCATCTTTGCCGGGGATAAATGTCTGGGTCATAGCAATTCGTTTATTGTTGGCAGGATGGGCAATGATACGGGTTTTGTAGGTAAGTGGCTATGTCGTTCGCCGCGCTAACGGATAAAAAGAGAAGAGCGGTAAATGGCATGCGGAGAAACTCCACATGCCATCACGAGTTACAGTACTGGTGTACAAATACTAACGATCATGGCCGCGCCGGCAAGGCTGGTGCCAACGATGCCTGCCGCCATCACCGCGAAGCCAGCTCCCAGCGTAAAGGGGCCGGTAATCGCGCCGATGACAATCGTCGGGATGCTGACCAGCAAACCAATGGCTGCCGGAATGGATAACAGGCCAAAGCCGCCGCTAACATCAGACATTTCGTTACAGGTTAATTCACGCATAACTATTCCTTTAAAGTGATTAATACCAGTCTCCATCGGCTGGTATAAAAATTTTAATGATCTGGAAATGCGGCGGTAAATGGCAGAGCTCGCGCAGAAACATAATTCATGAAGAATTAAGATAATATTCAAGTATTAAATGAGTTGACGGATTGCACGATGGCGAGATCGATTCCTGTGAATGTAGATGATAATTATTTATGCCTCAGTCCAAATCCGGAATGGATGGCGGAAAGAGAGGCAAAAGCGATCTGCTTGCAGCGATTATGTCGGTTTAATGACGTCAAGATGGTCAATTCTTTTGTGTGATGGCGGGCTCGTTTTCGGGGTGGCGAGTTTTACTCGTTGCGGTGTGTGTCACTGAATGATAAAACCGATAGCCACAGGAATAACTTATGCCCGCGACGGTTCGCGTGCAGACAATATAGCAACGTGGTGAGGGGAAATGGCTCAGGTCTATAACTTTAGTTCGGGCCCGGCAATGCTGCCGGCAGAAGTTCTCAAACTGGCGCAACAGGAACTGTGCGACTGGCACGGACTGGGGACGTCGGTAATGGAAATCAGCCATCGTGGTAAGGAGTTTATCCAGGTGGCTGAAACGGCAGAACAGGATTTCCGCGATCTGCTCAACATCCCTTCCAACTATAAAGTGTTGTTCTGTCATGGCGGCGGTCGCGGCCAGTTTGCCGGGATCCCGTTAAATCTGCTGGGTGACAAAACGACAGCAGATTATGTGGATGCTGGCTACTGGGCGGCAAGTGCGGTGAAAGAAGCGCAAAAATACTGCACGCCAAACGTTATTGATGCGAAAACCACCGTTGACGGCCTGCGAGCCGTTAAACCGATGAGCGAATGGCAGTTGACGCCGGGCGCGGCTTACCTGCACTTCTGTCCAAATGAAACCATTGACGGTATCGCTATCCACGAAACGCCAAACTTTGGCGATGATGTGGTCGTTACCGCGGATTATTCCTCCAGTATTTTGTCGCATGAAATTGACGTCAGCCGCTATGGCGTGATTTACGCTGGCGCGCAGAAGAATATCGGCCCGGCAGGGTTAACGCTGGTTATCGTGCGTGAAGATCTGCTGGGTAAAGCCAGCGTTGCCTGTCCATCGATCCTTGATTACACCGTGCTGAACGCCAATGATTCAATGTTCAACACGCCGCCGACCTTCGCCTGGTATCTGGCGGGGCTGGTATTTAAATGGCTGAAAGAGCAGGGCGGCGTCGCTGCGATGGATAAAATCAATCAGCAGAAGGCTGAATTGCTGTATGGCGTGATTGATAATAGCGATTTCTATCGTAACGATGTTGCCGCGGCCAACCGCTCGCGGATGAACGTGCCGTTCCAACTGGCGGATAGCGCGCTGGACAAACTGTTCCTTGAAGAATCTTTTGCGGCTGGTCTGCATGCGCTGAAGGGCCACCGCGTGGTGGGCGGTATGCGTGCTTCTATCTACAATGCGATGCCGCTGGCCGGCGTCAAGGCGCTCACCGACTTTATGCAGGACTTCGAACGTCGTCGCGGCTAATTGCTGAGCGCTTTATTTTCATCCCCGCGGCCGGTCTGCGGGGTTTTTATTCTGTTTTTTTGAGAGTCGAGTTTCATGGAATCCCTGACGTTACAACCCATTGCGCGCGTTGATGGCACCGTAAACCTACCCGGGTCAAAAAGTGTCTCTAACCGCGCTTTGCTGCTGGCGGCATTAGCCCACGGCACCACCGTGCTGACCAATTTGCTGGACAGCGATGATGTTCGCCACATGCTTAATGCGCTTAACGCCCTGGGAGTTCACTATACCCTGTCCGCCGATCGTACTCGCTGTGAAGTCACCGGCAACGGCGGTCCGCTTCAGGCCAGCGGCGCGCTGGAGTTGTTTCTCGGTAATGCTGGTACGGCGATGCGCCCACTGGCGGCGGCGTTGTGCCTCGGCGACAACGATATTGTGCTGACCGGGGAGCCGCGGATGAAAGAGCGACCGATAGGCCACCTGGTCGATGCTTTACGCCAGGGGGACGCGCAAATTGAGTATCTGGAGCAGGAAAACTATCCGCCTCTGCGCCTGCGCGGCGGTTTCAACGGCGGCCAGGTGGAAGTCGATGGCAGCGTCTCCAGCCAGTTCCTTACCGCTTTACTGATGACTGCGCCGCTGGCGCCGCAGGACACGACGATCGCGATTAAAGGCGACCTGGTGTCCAAACCTTACATCGACATCACGCTGCACCTGATGAAAACCTTTGGCGTTGACGTTGAAAACCACAACTACCAGCGCTTTGTCGTACGCGGCAAGCAACAGTATCAGTCGCCGGGCGACTATCTGGTGGAAGGTGATGCCTCTTCAGCCTCGTATTTCCTTGCTGCCGGCGCGATTAAAGGCGGTACGGTAAAAGTGACCGGGATTGGCCGCAATAGCGTTCAGGGCGACATTCGCTTTGCCGATGTGCTGGAAAAAATGGGCGCGACAATTACCTGGGGCGACGATTTCATCGCCTGTACCCGCGGTGAGCTGAATGCTGTCGATATGGATATGAACCATATCCCGGATGCTGCAATGACCATCGCCACTGCGGCGCTATTCGCGAAAGGCACCACGGTGCTGCGCAATATTTACAACTGGCGGGTGAAAGAGACCGACCGCCTGTTCGCGATGGCCACTGAACTGCGTAAAGTGGGCGCCGAAGTAGAAGAGGGCGAAGATTATATTCGTATTACGCCGCCTGAGACGCTGAAATTTGCTGAAATCGGTACTTACAACGATCACCGCATGGCGATGTGCTTCTCGCTGGTGGCCTTATCGGCGACACCGGTCACTATCCTTGATCCGAAATGCACGGCGAAAACGTTCCCGGATTATTTCGAGCAGTTGGCGCGAATTAGTACCCTCGCGTAAAGTCTGTTCTGTCCTTTAAGGTAAAGCTTTGTCATCTTGCGGGCTGGTATTCTGCCAGCCCGCTATAATTGCGCAATTCTTCTACATTTAATTTCTTCTATTCCGTAATTTGCACGCAATGCTCACTTTCTGGCGCATTGATGCGTATAATGCGCGGCGTTTATATTCATGCGCCTTGCTGAAGGAGAAAAAGATGACGGCAAATGTTCCGGTAATCACCATTGATGGACCTGGCGGTGCGGGTAAGGGCACGTTGTGCAAGGCAATGGCGGAAGCGCTTGGCTGGCATCTGCTGGATTCCGGGGCCATTTACCGCGTTCTTGCGCTGGCAGCCTTACATCATCACGTAGACGTCGAGTCAGAAGAGGCGCTGGTTCCGCTGGCAGCTCATCTCGATGTGCGTTTTATTTCTACTGACGGCAACCTGGAAGTGGTGCTGGAAGGCGAGGATGTCAGCGCAGAGATCCGTACCCAGGAAGTGGCCAATACCGCCTCTAAGGTCGCGGCTTTCCCACGTGTACGTGAAGCGCTGCTGCGCCGTCAACGCGCCTTCCGCGAACTGCCTGGCCTGATTGCCGACGGCCGCGATATGGGCACCGTCGTGTTCCCGGATGCGCCGGTTAAAATTTTCCTTGATGCGTCGGCGGAAGAACGTGCCCAGCGCCGCCTGCTACAGTTGCAGGAGAAGGGTTTTAGTGTTAACTTTGAACGTCTTTTGTCCGAGATAAAAGAGCGTGACGATCGCGATCGTAATCGTGCTGTGGCGCCGCTTGTCCCGGCCGCTGATGCATTAGTTCTCGATTCCACTGAACTAAGCATTGAGCAAGTAATTGAAAAAGCGCTACAATATGCGCGCGAAAAACTGGCTATCGCTTAACCGTTAACTGGCAAAGCGTCGCAGGCCTCCGAATTATAGCAGTACCCCCGCAGCAACGGAGTGTTAGCGGGTATGTTAAACAACCCCATCCGGCACGGAGCCAGGTGGACGTTAAATATGAAACCTGAAGATTAAACATGACTGAATCTTTTGCTCAACTATTTGAAGAATCCTTAAAAGAAATCGAAACCCGCCCGGGTTCCATCGTTCGTGGTGTTGTTGTTGCTATCGACAAAGATATCGTACTGGTTGACGCTGGTCTGAAATCTGAGTCCGCCATCCCGGCTGAGCAGTTCAAAAACGCCCAGGGCGAGCTGGAAATCCAGGTTGGTGACGAAGTTGACGTTGCTCTGGATGCAGTAGAAGACGGCTTCGGTGAAACCCTGCTGTCCCGTGAGAAAGCTAAACGTCACGAAGCTTGGATCACGCTGGAAAAAGCTTACGAAGACGCTGAAACTGTAGTCGGTGTTATCAACGGCAAAGTTAAAGGTGGCTTCACTGTTGAGCTGAATGGTATTCGTGCGTTCCTGCCGGGTTCCCTGGTAGACGTTCGTCCGGTGCGCGACACGCTGCACCTGGAAGGCAAAGAGCTTGAATTCAAAGTCATCAAGCTGGACCAGAAACGTAACAACGTCGTTGTTTCTCGTCGTGCCGTTATCGAATCCGAAAACAGCGCAGAGCGCGATCAGCTGCTGGAAAACCTGCAGGAAGGCATGGAAGTCAAAGGTATCGTTAAGAACCTCACTGACTACGGTGCATTCGTTGATCTGGGCGGCGTTGACGGCCTGCTGCACATCACCGATATGGCCTGGAAACGCGTTAAGCATCCGAGCGAAATCGTAAACGTTGGCGACGAAATCACTGTTAAAGTGCTGAAGTTCGACCGCGAGCGTACCCGTGTATCCCTGGGCCTGAAACAGCTGGGCGAAGATCCGTGGGTAGCTATCGCTAAGCGTTATCCGGAAGGTACCAAACTGACCGGTCGCGTGACCAACCTGACCGACTACGGCTGCTTCGTTGAAATCGAAGAAGGCGTTGAAGGCCTGGTTCACGTTTCCGAAATGGATTGGACCAACAAAAACATCCACCCGTCCAAAGTTGTTAACGTTGGCGATGTAGTGGAAGTTATGGTTCTGGATATCGACGAAGAACGTCGTCGTATCTCCCTGGGTCTGAAGCAGTGCAAATCTAACCCATGGCAGCAGTTCGCGGAAACCCACAACAAGGGCGACCGTGTTGAAGGTAAAATCAAGTCTATCACTGACTTCGGTATCTTCATCGGCCTGGACGGCGGCATCGACGGCCTGGTTCACCTGTCTGACATCTCCTGGAACGTTGCAGGCGAAGAAGCAGTTCGTGAATACAAAAAAGGCGACGAAATCGCTGCAGTTGTACTGCAGGTTGACGCAGAACGTGAGCGTATCTCCCTGGGCGTTAAACAGCTGGCGGAAGATCCGTTCAACAACTACGTTGCTCTGAACAAGAAAGGCGCTATCGTAACCGGTAAAGTAACTGCAGTTGACGCTAAAGGCGCAACCGTAGAACTGGCTGACGGCGTTGAAGGTTACCTGCGTGCTTCTGAAGCATCCCGTGACCGCGTTGAAGATGCAACTCTGGTTCTGAGCGTTGGCGACGAAGTTGAAGCTAAATTCACCGGCGTTGATCGTAAAAACCGCGCAATCAGCCTGTCTGTTCGTGCGAAAGACGAAGCTGACGAGAAAGATGCAATCGCAACTGTTAACAAACAGGAAGATGCAAACTTCTCTAACAACGCAATGGCTGAAGCTTTCAAAGCAGCTAAAGGCGAGTAATCTTAGTTATTCAGGCCACAACGGCCTGAATAATGACGAGTTTACTTGACAGATTGTAGGATTCGTCCTGTAATCAAGCACAAAGGGCGGCTACGGCCGCCCTTGTTTAAGCTGTAAGCTAACTTTGCCTTAAAGGAAACCGGAGGAAAAATGACCAAGTCAGAATTGATAGAAAGACTTGCCAGCCAGCAATCTCATATCCCGGCGAAAGCGGTGGAAGATGCTGTTAAAGAAATGCTGGAGCATATGGCCTCAACGCTTGCTCAAGGTGAGCGCATTGAAATCCGCGGTTTCGGCAGCTTCTCTCTGCACTATCGAGCACCTCGCACCGGGCGTAACCCGAAGACTGGCGATAAAGTGGAACTGGAAGGTAAATACGTTCCTCACTTTAAGCCCGGGAAAGAACTACGCGACCGCGCCAATATTTACGAAGAGTAAGTTTTTCCGCATCAGGCAAAGACTTACTTAATAAAAAAGCACCTGAGGGTGCTTTTTTTATGTCTGTTTTTCGCGTCCGCTCGCAAAACTTTTGTTACCTGATAGCAAGCGCCAACATTTCCCGGATAGCGCGACGCAACGCCATTCTTTTATGCATGATCACGGTGGCGAATTGTCTGACACTCCCCGATAACAGGGAGGTGTTATGCGATTACCACATCTGGCAGGCTGCGCCATAATCGGAATTTCGCCGCTGCTTTGGCTACCGGCGCTCCCGAATATGCTAAGCGTCTGGTGCTTGATTGGCGCTGCGCTAATCATTGCAACGCTGCGCAAACCTTGCACAACGTATGCCGCATTGACGTTGCTATTTTTCGTATGGGGAATATTACATGCCCGGCAAGCGCTGTGGCCCACTGAGCATATTCCCGGACGCAACCGACAGGCCATTATTGAGCTGGTAGGCGGTGATGGCCTGTCGAGCTGGCAAGGTAAGATAATTCGTCTTGAGGGTCGGCGTTTATATCCTGCGGTTGGGATTACCCTCTACGGCAGCGAACTGCCTGAAGCAGGCTGCGTTGGGCAGCGCTGGCTGATGACCATCCGCGCTCGTCCGGTGCATGGGCAGTTAAATGAGGGCGGCTTCGATAGTCAGCGCTACGCTCTTGCACAGCATCGCCCGCTTAGCGGACGTTTTCTAAATGCCTCATCGCTTGATTCACGTTGTAGCTTCCGGGCTCGCTATCTGGCCTCGTTAAACCGCACACTCGCTGAGTATCCATGGAAAACGGTGATGCTGGGGCTGGGAATGGGGGAGCGCCTGGCAGTTGCGGATGAGATAAAAAGATTAATGCAGGAGACGGGAACCTCCCATTTAATGGCTATCTCCGGCCTGCATATTGCGCTGGGGGCGTCGCTTGGCTGGTTGCTGGTTCGTGGAATACAGTTCTTTCTTCCGTGCCGCTGGATAGGCTGGCGGATACCGCTGCTTGTCGGATTAGGCTGCGCGCTGTTTTACGCCTGGCTTACCGGCATGCAACCCCCGGCGCTGCGTACCTGTGCGGCCTTAAGCGCAGGATGTCTGTTGAGGCTACAGGCCAGGCGTTGGTCGCCGTGGCAAATCTTTTGCTGTTGTATTGCGGCAATACTGTTGGCTGATCCGCTGGCGATGATTTCAGAAAGCCTGTGGTTATCGGTGTTTGCGGTTGCTGCGTTGATTTTCTGGTATCAGCTTGCGCCGCTTCGCCGGCTCCGCTGTCGTTCACCGTGGCGGCAACTGTTGGCGCTGGGCCACCTGCAATGCGGCCTGATGCTACTGCTGGCGCCGCTGCAGATAGGGCTTTTTCATGGGATTAGCCTGACTTCATTGATAGCAAACCTGGTTGCCGTTCCGCTGGTGACATTTCTGATAGTCCCGCTGATTTTAGCGGCGATGCTACTGCATCTAAGCGGCCCGGTGTTGCTTGAAATGGCGTTATGGCAACTCGCCGATCGTCTGCTGGCAATATTATTCTGGTTCTTACGCCATTTGCCTGCCGGATGGTTATCGCTTGACGAACGATGGTTGGCGATCAGTGTACTACCGTGGCTGGCGCTCCTGGCATGGCGTTTTCAGGCCTGGCGTCAGATGCCGTTACTCTGTATGAGCGGCGTGGCGCTACTCAGTTGGCCCTTCTGGCGCACCGCGACGCCAGGCGAGTGGAGAGTGACGATGTTGGATGTCGGACAAGGGTTAGCGATAGTCATTGAGCGTCAAGGGGCGGCAATGCTGTACGATACCGGCCCCGCCTGGCCGGGAGGCGATAGCGGCCAGCGACTCATCGTGCCCTGGTTGCGCTGGCGCGGTCTCCATCCGGAAGGGGTCATCCTGAGCCACGAACATCTTGATCATCGCGGTGGTCTGAATGCGCTCATTAAGGCGTGGCCGCATCTCGTGATTCGCAGTCCGCTTAAGCTGCGTGGACATCTACCCTGCCACAGAGGAGAAACCTGGCGCTGGCGAGGGCTTCGATTTCAGGCGCTTTGGCCGTTGCCTGCGGGTGAGCATAAAGGAAACAATGGTTCCTGTGTGGTTAGGGTCGATGACGGCAAGCGCAGCGTTTTACTTACCGGTGATATCGAAATTCCGGCCGAACAGAAAATGATGAGTCATTACTGGCAGCATCTTACGTCTACACTTATTCAGGTTCCGCACCACGGTAGTAATACATCATCCAGTCTGACATTACTGCAGCGGGTAGGAGGAGAGGCGGCCATCGCATCGGCAGCGCGGTACAATGCCTGGAAGATGCCTTCCAGTAAGGTCGTGCAGCGTTATCGCCAACAGGGGTATCTGTGGTTTGATACTCCGCACTCAGGGCAAATTACGCTTATTTTTTCTCCAGATGGTTGGCAAATCCAGAGCTTACGGGATCAACTTTTACCTCGTTGGTATCATCAGTGGTTTGGCGCAGAGGCGTAGAACGGGTAGAATATGCGGCTATTTCAACATAAGCTGGTTTATTGAATGCAGAACGATAAAGATCTCTCCACGTGGCAGACTTTCCGCCGACTTTGGCCGATGATAGCGCCGTTTAAAGCCGGGCTAATCGTAGCGGCCGTGGCGTTGGTGCTTAACGCGGCAAGTGATACCTTCATGTTATCGCTTCTTAAACCGTTATTGGATGATGGTTTTGGTAAAACGGATCGCTCAGTGCTGTTATGGATGCCGCTGGTGGTGATCGGTTTGATGGTGCTTCGCGGCATCAGTAGCTATATCTCGAGCTACTGTATCTCCTGGGTTTCCGGCAAAGTGGTAATGACGATGCGTCGCCGCCTGTTCGGTCATATGATGGGCATGCCCGTCGCCTTCTTCGACAAACAGTCCACCGGGACGTTGCTGTCGCGTATCACTTACGACTCCGAACAGGTTGCTTCATCTTCCTCCAGCGCGTTGATAACCGTAGTGCGTGAAGGGGCCTCAATTATTGGCCTGTTCGCCATGATGTTCTATTACAGCTGGCAATTGTCGCTGATTCTTATCGTGCTGGCGCCGATTGTGTCAGTCGCGATTCGGGTGGTTTCGAAGCGTTTTCGTAATATCAGTAAGAATATGCAGAACACCATGGGGCAGGTGACCACCAGTGCTGAACAGATGCTCAAAGGGCATAAAGAAGTGCTGATGTTCGGCGGCCAGGCCGTTGAAACCAAGCGTTTTGACAAGGTCAGTAATAAGATGCGCCTGCAGGGGATGAAAATGGTCTCCGCGTCCTCTATCTCCGACCCGGTCATTCAACTGATTGCCTCTCTGGCTCTGGCCTTTGTGCTTTATGCGGCGAGCTTCCCAAGCGTCATGGAAACCCTGACCGCCGGTACCATCACCGTGGTCTTTTCTTCGATGATTGCGCTAATGCGTCCGCTTAAATCCCTGACTAACGTCAACGCGCAGTTCCAGCGTGGGATGGCGGCATGTCAGACGCTGTTCTCCATTCTGGATTCCGAGCAGGAGAAAGATGAAGGCACGCGCGTGATTGAGCGCGCCAAAGGTAACCTGGAATTCCACAACGTCACCTTTAGCTATCCTGGTCGCGAAGTTGCCGCGCTGCGTAACATTAATCTGAGCATTCCGGAGGGAAAAACCGTAGCGCTGGTAGGGCGTTCCGGCTCAGGTAAATCCACCATTGCCAGCCTGATTACCCGTTTTTATGATGTTGACGAGGGGCAAATTCTGCTGGATGGCCACGATCTGCGCGAGTACAAACTGAGCTCGTTGCGTGACCAGGTGGCGCTGGTTTCGCAGAACGTGCACCTGTTCAATGACACCGTCGCCAATAACATCGCCTATGCGCGTACCGAAGAGTACACCCGCGAGCAAATTGAAGAAGCGGCGCGTATGGCCTATGCGATGGACTTTATCAACAAGATGGATAATGGCCTGGACACGATTATCGGCGAGAATGGCGTCATGCTCTCCGGCGGTCAACGTCAGCGTATCGCTATTGCGCGCGCGCTGCTGCGCAACAGCCCTATCCTGATCCTCGATGAAGCCACCTCGGCACTGGATACCGAGTCGGAACGTGCGATTCAGGCGGCACTGGATGAACTGCAGAAAAACCGTACATCACTGGTTATCGCCCACCGTCTGTCGACAATCGAGCAGGCTGACGAAATCGTGGTTGTGGAAGATGGGCGTATCGTTGAGCGCGGTGGCCATCTGGAGCTGCTGGAGCATAAAGGCGTTTACGCGCAGCTACATAAGATGCAATTCGGTCAATGATAGCGCGCATCTGGTCCGGCGAATCGCCGCTATGGCGGCTATTGCTGCCGCTCTCCTGGCTGTATGGCCTGGTGAGCGCTTTCATTCGCCTCAGCTATAAGCTGGGGTGGAAAAAAGCCTGGCGCGCGCCGGTGCCGGTTGTCGTAGTCGGTAATTTGACCGCCGGCGGCAACGGTAAAACGCCGGTGGTAGTGTGGTTGGTGGAGCAACTACAGCAGCGAGGCATTCGCGTCGGCGTGGTGTCTCGCGGTTACGGCGGCAAAGCCGACAGCTATCCGTTGGTTCTGGATGACGCGACCAGTACGGCGCAGGCGGGCGATGAACCGGTGTTGATTCATCAGCGTACCGGCGCGCCGGTAGCGGTTTCTCCGCTACGCAGCGACGCGGTAAAAGCGTTATTGGCCGCCCACGATTTGCAAATTATTGTTACCGATGACGGTCTGCAGCACTATAAGCTGGCGCGGGATGTAGAAATTGTCGTGATTGACGGTGTACGCCGCTTTGGCAACGGCTGGTGGCTGCCGGCCGGGCCGATGCGCGAGCGCGCATCCCGTTTGCAAAGTGTCGATGCCGTTATCGTCAACGGCGGGGTCGCCCGCCCGGGTGAAATTCCGATGCAGTTGCGTCCCGGCATGGCGGTGAACCTGCTTACCGGCGAGCGTCGCGATGTTGCGACCCTCGATAACGTAGTAGCGATGGCCGGTATTGGCCATCCGCCGCGCTTTTTCGCGACGCTAGAAAACTGCGGCGTGCGGCCGGTGAAAACCGTGGCGCTGGCGGATCATCAGGCGCTGAGTCAAAGCGCAGTCGCCGCATTGG
This sequence comes from Klebsiella sp. CN_Kp088, assembly GCF_040064335.1. Classification (NCBI taxonomy): domain Bacteria; kingdom Pseudomonadati; phylum Pseudomonadota; class Gammaproteobacteria; order Enterobacterales; family Enterobacteriaceae; genus Klebsiella; species Klebsiella sp. CN_Kp088. The sequence continues at coordinate 205,540 of NZ_JBEAIQ010000016.1, forward strand.
TAACCCCGTCGCAGACGTTGTTGATGACCGAGAAAGACGCGGTAAAATGCCGTGAATTCGCCGCCGCTAACTGGTGGTATCTGCCGGTTGACGCCATAATGACCGATGATCGCGCACAGCGGTTGCTCGCGGACTTAGTGACGCTGGCGCAACGTTAACCTGCGTGCTGGCTTTGCTCGCCGCTGTGCTTGAATCCCCTACGGAGAACCTGCATGTCGGTATTGCAACTATCGCTAAAAGAGGCTCGCCATCTTCATCTTGCGGCGCAGGGGTTACTGAAAAAGCCCCGACGTCGCGCTCGCCAGACTGACATCCTTTCCACCATCCAGCAGATGTCGCTGCTGCAAATCGATACGATCAACGTGGTCGCCCGTAGCCCTTATCTGGTGCTGTTTAGCCGCCTTGGTAGCTATCCGCAGCACTGGCTGGATGATTCCTTGCGTAGCGGCGAACTGATGGAATACTGGGCGCATGAAGCCTGTTTTTTGCCACGCAGCGATTTCGCCCTCGTGCGCCACCGGATGTTGAATCCCGACAAGATGGGCTGGAAATACCATAAAGAGTGGATGCTCGAGCATGCCGCGAGCATAGAAGAGTTGCTGGAGCATATTGCGCAAAATGGCCCGGTTCGCTCGGCGGATTTTTCCCATCCACGTAAAGGCGCCAGCGGCTGGTGGGAGTGGAAACCACATAAACGTCATCTGGAAGGGTTGTTCACCGCCGGCAAACTGATGGTCGTTGAGCGGCGTAACTTTCATCGCGTCTATGATTTAACCCATCGGGCGATGCCGCACTGGGATGACGAGCGCGACGCGCTCTCCCGCCAGGAGGCCGAGTCTATTATGCTACGTAACAGCGCGCGCAGCCTGGGCGTTTTTCGTCCACAGTGGCTGGCCGATTATTATCGTCTACGCCAGCCTGCATTACCGGCGCTGCTGAAGGGCTGGCAGGATGAGGGGCTGGTGGTGCCGGTGATGGTTGAGGAACTGGGTGAGATGTGGCTGCACCGCGATCTGCAAGCTGTGCTGGAATCGGCATCCGGCGGTAAGTTAACCGCCAGCCACAGCGCCGTGCTCTCGCCGTTTGATCCGGTAGTCTGGGACCGTAAACGCGCCGAGCAGTTATTCAACTTCAGCTATCGGCTGGAATGTTATACCCCAGCGCCGAAACGGCAATACGGCTACTTTGTACTACCGTTGCTGCATCAGGGCAAACTGGTTGGCAGGATGGACAGCAAGTTGCACCGTAAGGGCGGCGTGCTGGAGATCTTTTCGCTGTGGCTGGAAGAGGGGGTTAAAGTGACTGCCAGGCTGGAGAGCGGACTCCAGCGAGCAATTAATGATTTTGCGCGCTGGCAAGGGGCAGAAGAGGTTGTGCTGCGCCAGTTACCCGCGGCGCTATTTGCTAACCAGCGGCAAGGTTGGGGTGTTGATGCCGCGTGATACGCGGGCTACCATCCTGTGATATGCTGCTGCCAAATCTATTCGGTCCATCAGGAGGAATCATGGATCACCGTTTACTCGAAATTATCGCCTGCCCGGTTTGTAACGGTAAGCTGTACTACAGCCAGGATAAGCAAGAGCTTATCTGCAAAGCCGACAGCTTGGCCTTCCCGCTGCGCGACGGGATCCCGGTACTACTTGAAAACGAAGCGCGCTCGCTCGCGGTAGAAGAGAGCCAGCCATGAGTTTTGTCGTCATTATTCCCGCGCGATTTGCCTCCACGCGCCTGCCGGGGAAACCTCTGCAGGATATCAACGGTAAGCCGATGATCGTCCATGTACTGGAACGCGCCCGCGAATCCGGCGCGGATCGCATTATCGTCGCCACCGATCATGAAGATGTCGCGCGTGCGGTTGAAGCCGCGGGCGGCGAGGTTTGCATGACCCGCGCCGATCATCAGTCCGGCACCGAACGTCTGGCGGAAGTCGTTGAAAAATGTGCTTTCAGCGATGACACTATCATCGTCAATATTCAGGGTGATGAACCGATGATCCCGTCGGCGATCGTGCGCCAGGTGGCGGAAAACCTTGCGGCCAGCACCAGCGGGATGGCAACGCTGGCGGTGCCTATCCACGATGCCGAAGAAGCATTTAACCCGAATGCGGTCAAAGTGGTCATGGATGCCGACGGCTATGCGCTCTATTTTTCTCGAGCGACTATTCCCTGGGATCGCGATCGTTTTGCAAAATCGCGCGAAGAAATTGGTGATTCCCTGCTGCGCCATATTGGTATTTACGCTTATCGCGCCGGTTTTATTCGCCGCTACGTCAGCTGGGCGCCAAGCCCACTGGAGCAAATTGAGATGCTCGAACAGCTGCGCGTACTATGGTACGGCGAAAAAATCCACGTCGCGGTGGCGGAAGTGGTTCCTGGCACCGGCGTTGATACGCCGGAAGATCTGGAGCGCGTCCGCGCCGAGCTGCGTTAATCCTTGCCGTCCCCTTCGGCTGAAGGGGACATATTTCTGCCTCTAATTAGCCCATTTTTGATCTTATCCGCTGACAAGTCGCCCCCAGACGCTCATTATGAAAACAGTAGTCTTCATGAGGGTATCTATGATGGAACAGTTGCGAGCCGAACTGAGCCACCTGCTTGGCGAGAAGCTAAGCCGCGTGGAGTGCGTTAGCGAGAAACCCTCGTCAGCGCTATGGTCGCTGTATGATGCGCAGGGAAACCCAATGCCGCTGTTGGCGAAAAGCTTTACCACGCCCGGCGTGGCGCGCCAGCTGGCGTGGAAAATTTCGCTGCTTGCCCGTAGCGGCACCGTTCGTATGCCGGTGGTATACGGCGTCATGACGCATGAAGAACATCCGGGACCTGACGTATTGCTCATTGAACGGTTACGCGGCGTTTCAGTGGAAGCGCCAGCGCGCACGCCCGAGCGTTGGGAGCAGCTGCAGGATCAGATTGTCGAGGGGTTACTGGCGTGGCATCGGCATGATAGCGGCGGCTGTGTGGGGATGGTCGATAGCACTCAGGAAAACCTCTGGCCGCACTGGTATCGCCAGCGGGTAGAAATGCTGTGGAGCACGCTCAACCTCTATCATGACACCGGGCTAACGATGCAGGATAAGCGCATTTTATTCCGCAGTCGTGAGAGCCTGCCGCAGTTGTTTAGCGATTTCAACGATAACTGCGTACTGGTCCATGGCTGCTTTACGCTACGAAGTATGCTCAAAGACGCGCGCAGCGATCAGCTGTTGGCGATGGTCGGTCCGGGGATGATGCTGTGGGCGCCGCGGGAGTACGAACTGTTCCGCCTCGCCGACGGCGGATTAGGGGAGCAGTTACTATGGCGCTACCTGCAGCGGGCGCCGGTAGCGGAGTCTTTCGTCTGGCGGCGTTGGCTATATCAGTTATGGGATGAAGTCGAAAATCTGGTGAATACCGGGCGCTTCGATCGCGCCCGTTTCTCGCTTGCCGCGAAATCAATCCTGCCCTGGATCGCCTGACGCTCCCTTCAGCCACTGCCAGCTTCGTCCCAGGGTCTCGTAAATCGCGCGTTCGCTGTGCATCAGCCAATACGGTGACGGCAGCGCGCGTTCCCAGGGGTTAAGCGCCGATTCCACCGCCAACTGGTTGGCTGGCGCCGGTAATGGATTCAGTCCGGCATGGCGGAAAAATATCATCGCTCGCGGCAGATGCGAGGCGGATGTCACCAGCAGGAATGGCGCGCCGCCGATGGCTTTTTTTACTTCAGCCGCCTCCTGTTCGGTATCTTTTGGTCGGTCAAGGACGATAATCGCGCTGCGCGGTACGCCGAGGCTTTCGGCGACGCGCGCCCCCGCCTCGGCGGTACTAACCGGGTTGGTTTTGGCCGCCGCGCCGGTAAAGATCATTTTCGCGCCTGGGTTTTCCCGCCACAGCCGGATCCCCTCAGCCAGCCGCGGCAGGCTGTTGTTGATCAGATTGGAGCTCGGCGCCCACTGCGGATTCCAGGTATAGCCGCCGCCCAGCACCACGACATACTCAACGGATTGGCCGCCACGCCAGGTCGGGTAGCTTTTTTCGATAGGTTTTAACAACCCGTCGGCCACCGGCTGCAGGCTTAACAGCGTCAGCAACAGCCAGCTCAGGGTGACCAGCGCTTTGCCGGTTTTTTGAAAACGGCTGCGCCATAGCAGAATGATGCCGATCGCCATCAGCAATAACAGCAGAGGAAGCGGCAGCATCATGCCGCCCAATACCTTTTTCAGTGTGAAAAGCATCCCGAATGGTTCCTTTTTTAACCATATAACCAAAGTTATATACGGATCTTATAACAGATCGCTTCATTATCGCCGTGGGTATGACAAAATAGCGGTTTTGTGTTGGCTTGTGGAGTCGTCCGTGCAGGATCGCAATTTTGATGACATCGCTGAAAAGTTTTCGCGCAATATTTATGGCACCACCAAAGGCCAACTGCGCCAGGCGATCCTTTGGCAGGATCTGGAACCGCTGCTCGCGCAGATGGGGCCAGGGCCGTTGCGGGTACTTGATGCCGGCGGCGGCGAAGGGCAAACGGCGATCCGCGTCGCGGAATTAGGCCATCACGTGACGCTATGCGATCTTTCCGCCGAAATGGTGGCTCGTGCTCAGCAGGCCGCCTGCGATAAAGGTGTGATCGACAACATGCATTTTGTACAATGCGCGGCGCAGGATATTGCTCAGCATTTGGAAAGCCCCGTCGATCTGATACTGTTTCATGCGGTGCTTGAGTGGGTCGCGGAACCGCAGGAAATGTTGCGCACGCTGTGGTCGGTATTGCGCGCGGGCGGCGCGCTGTCGTTAATGTTCTACAATGCTAACGGCCTGCTGATGCACAATATGGTTGCGGGAAACTTCGACTACGTGCAAATCGGCATGCCGAAAAAGAAAAAACGCACGCTGTCGCCGGATTATCCGCGCGATCCGCAGCAGGTATACGGCTGGCTGGAAGCTCTCGGTTGGCAGATAACCGGTAAAACCGGCGTGCGGGTGTTTCATGATTATCTGCGTGAGAAACGTAAACAGCATGACAGCTTTACTGCGCTGCTGGAGCTGGAAACGCGCTACTGTCGCCAGGAGCCGTATATCAGCCTGGGCCGCTATATTCATGTCACTGCGCTTAAGAAAGATCCAGGCGCACAGCCGCAGATGCAAGGATAAACTATGAGTGAATTTTCCCAGACAGTCCCCGAACTGGTTGCCTGGGCCAGGAAAAATGATTTTTCCATCTCGCTGCCGGTCGACAGACTCTCTTTTCTGCTGGCTGTCGCCACGCTGAACGGCGAGCGGCTGGAAGGGGAAATGACCGAGGGAGAACTGGTGGACGCGTTCCGCCACGTCAGTGATGCGTTTGAGCAGACCAGCGAAACCATCAGCCAGCGCGCCAATAACGCCATCAACGATATGGTGCGCCAGCGTCTGCTGAACCGCTTTACCAGCGAAATAACGGAAGGGAATGCGATCTACCGCCTGACGCCGTTAGGTATTGGCATTACCGACTACTATATTCGCCAGCGTGAATTCTCCACCCTGCGTTTGTCGATGCAGCTGTCGATTGTGGCCGGCGAACTGAAGCGGGCTGCGGATTCCGCGGATGAGGGCGGCGATGAATTCCACTGGCATCGCAACGTCTTTGCGCCGCTGAAATATTCGGTGGCGGAAATCTTCGATAGTATCGATCTGACTCAACGCATCATGGATGAGCAGCAACAGCAGGTGAAAGACGATATCGCTCAGTTGCTGAACAAAGACTGGCGCGCGGCGATTTCCAGCTGCGAACTGTTGCTGTCCGAAACCTCCGGTACTCTGCGCGAATTGCAAGATACTCTGGATGCGGCGGGCGATAAGCTGCAGGCCAACCTGCTGCGTATCCAGGACGCCACCATCGCGCGCGACGATCTGCATTTTGTCGACCGTCTGGTGTTCGACCTGCAAAGCAAGCTCGACCGTATTGTCAGCTGGGGTCAACAGGCTATCGACCTGTGGATCGGTTACGATCGTCACGTACATAAATTTATCCGTACCGCCATCGATATGGATAAAAACCGCGTGTTCGCCCAGCGTTTGCGTCAGTCGGTACAGACCTACTTCGACGCTCCGTGGGCGCTGACCTATGCCAGCGCCGACCGTTTGCTGGATATGCGCGATGAAGAGATGGCGCTGCGCGATGAAGAAGTCACCGGCGAGCTGCCGGCAGACCTTGAATTCGAAGAGTTCAACGAAATTCGCGAGCAGCTGGCCGCGCTGATTGAAGCGCAGCTGGCGGTCTACAAAGAGAAGGGTATGCCGCTGGATCTCGGCCTGGTGGCGCGAGAGTTTCTGGCGCAGTATCCGCGCGCGCGTCACTTTGACGTCGCGCGAATCGTTGTTGACCAGGCGGTACAGCTGGGCGTCGCCCAGGCAGATTTCACCGGACTGCCGGCAAAATGGCAGCCGATTAATGATTACGGAGCCAAGGTACAGGCGCATGTCATTGACAAATATTGAACAAGTGATGCCAGCTAAGCTGGCGCAGGCGTTGGCCAATCCGTTATTTCCGGCGCTGGACAGCGCCCTGCGTGCGGGCCGCCACATTGGCCTGGATGAGCTGGATAATCACGCATTTTTGATGGATTTTCAGGATTACCTGGAAGAGTTTTACGCGCGCTACAACGTTGAGCTGATTCGCGCGCCGGAGGGGTTCTTCTACCTGCGTCCGCGCTCCACGACGTTGATCCCGCGCTCGGTATTATCAGAGCTGGATATGATGGTCGGCAAAATTCTGTGCTACCTCTACCTCAGCCCCGAACGTCTGGCTAATGAAGGCATCTTCACTCAGCAAGAGCTCTACGATGAGCTGCTGACGCTGGCGGACGAAAGCAAATTGCTGAAGCTGGTCAACAACCGTTCCACCGGTTCCGACCTCGACCGCCAGAAGCTGCAGGAAAAAATGCGCGCGTCCCTCAACCGCCTGCGCCGCCTCGGCATGGTGTGGTTTATGGGCCACGACAGCAGTAAATTCCGCATCACCGAATCGGTATTCCGCTTTGGCGCTGACGTGCGCGTTGGCGACGATCCGCGCGAAGCGCAGCTGCGCATGATCCGCGACGGCGAAGCGATGGCGCTGGAGAATCACCTGCAGCTCAATGATGAGAATGAAGAGAATCAGCCGGATAGCGGGGAGGAAGAATAATGATTGAACGCGGTAAGTTTCGCTCGCTGACGCTGGTTAACTGGAACGGTTTTTTTGCCCGGACCTTCGATCTTGATGAGCTGGTAACCACCCTTTCCGGGGGTAACGGTGCCGGTAAATCCACGACCATGGCGGCCTTCGTCACGGCGCTGATCCCGGATTTAACCCTGCTGCACTTCCGTAACACCACCGAAGCGGGCGCTACCAGCGGTTCGCGCGATAAAGGCCTGCACGGTAAACTGCGCGCCGGCGTCTGTTACTCGGTGCTTGACGTGATCAACTCGCGCCACCAGCGCGTGGTGGTTGGCGTGCGTCTGCAGCAGGTTGCCGGGCGCGACCGTAAAGTCGATATTAAGCCATTTGCCATCCAGGGATTGCCAACCTCGATCCAGCCGACCCAACTGTTGACCGAAACCCTTAACGAGCGCCAGGCGCGCGTCGTGAGCCTCAACGAGCTGAAAGAGAAGCTCGACGCGATGGAAGGGGTGCAGTTCAAACAGTTTAACTCGATTACCGAATATCACTCGCTGATGTTTGATTTGGGCGTGGTAGCGCGTCGTCTGCGTTCAGCATCCGATCGTAGCAAATACTACCGCCTGATTGAGGCCTCGCTGTACGGCGGGATCTCCAGCACCATTACCCGCTCCCTGCGCGATTACCTGCTGCCGGAAAACAGCGGCGTACGTAAGGCATTCCAGGATATGGAAGCGGCGCTGCGTGAAAACCGTATGACGCTGGAAGCGATTCGCGTTACCCAGTCCGATCGCGATCTGTTTAAGCACCTTATCAGTGAAGCCACCAACTACGTGGCGGCGGACTACATGCGTCACGCCAACGAGCGGCGCATCCATCTGGATAAAGCGCTGGAGTACCGTCGCGAGCTCTTTACCTCGCGTTCGCAGCTGGCGGCAGAGCAGTACAAACATGTCGATATGGCACGCGAGCTGCAGGAGCACAACGGCGCAGAGGGCGATCTGGAAGCCGACTACCAGGCCGCCAGCGATCACCTGAACCTGGTACAAACCGCGCTGCGTCAGCAGGAAAAAATCGAGCGCTACGAGGCGGATCTCGACGAACTGCAGATCCGTCTGGAAGAGCAAAATGAAGTGGTGGCGGAAGCCGCCGACCAGCAGGAAGAGAACGAAGCCCGCGCCGAGGCCGCCGAACTGGAAGTGGATGAGCTGAAAAGCCAGCTCGCCGATTACCAGCAGGCGCTCGACGTGCAGCAGACTCGCGCCATTCAGTACAATCAGGCGCTACAGGCGCTGGAACGCGCGCGCGCGCTGTGTCACCTGCCGGATTTAACCGCCGACAGCGCCGACGAATGGCTGGAAACGTTCCAGGCGAAAGAGCTGGAAGCGACGGAAAAAATGCTGTCGCTGGAACAGAAAATGAGCGTGGCGCAAACCGCGCACAGCCAGTTTGAACAAGCATATCAGCTGGTTGCGGCGATCAACGGGCCGCTGGCGCGTAATGAAGCCTGGGATGTGGCGCGTGAATTACTACGCGACGGCGTCAACCAGCGTCATCTGGCGGAGCAGGCGCATGGGCTGCGTAGCCGTCTCAACGAGCTGGAACAGCGTCTGCGTGAACAACAAGACGCCGAGCGCCAGCTGGCCGAATTCTGTAAGCGCCAGGGCAAACGCTACGATATTGACGATTTGGAAACGCTGCATCAGGAGCTGGAAGCGCGCATTGCCTCATTGGCCGACAGCGTCTCTAACGCTCAGGAACAGCGCATGGCTCTGCGTCAGGAGCTTGAGCAGCTGCAGTCTCGTACCCAGACGCTGATGCGCCGGGCGCCGATTTGGCTGGCGGCGCAAAACAGCCTCAACCAACTGTGCGAGCAGTGCGGCGAGCAGTTTGAATCAAGCCAGGACGTCACCGAATACCTGCAGCAGCTGCTGGAGCGCGAGCGCGAAGCCATTGTTGAGCGCGATGAAGTCGGCGCCCGCAAGCGCGCCATTGACGAAGAAATTGAGCGTCTTAGCCAACCGGGCGGCTCTGAAGACCCGCGTCTGAACGCGCTAGCGGAGCGCTTTGGCGGCGTGCTGTTGTCGGAAATCTATGACGACGTTAGCCTCGACGATGCGCCGTACTTCTCCGCGCTGTATGGCCCATCGCGCCATGCGATCGTGGTTCCGGATCTGTCACAGGTGGCGGAGCAGCTCGAAGGGCTGGAAGATTGCCCGGAAGACCTGTATCTGATCGAAGGCGATCCGCAGTCCTTCGATGACAGCGTATTCAGCGTCGATGAGCTGGAAAAAGCGGTGGTGGTGAAGATTGCCGACCGCCAGTGGCGCTATTCGCGCTTCCCGACGCTGCCGCTGTTTGGCCGCGCCGCCCGTGAAAACCGCATCGAAACGCTGCACGCCGAGCGTGAAAGTCTCTCCGAGCGTTTTGCTACGCTGTCGTTTGACGTGCAGAAAACGCAGCGCCTGCATCAGGCCTTCAGCCGCTTCATCGGTAGCCATCTGGCGGTTGCCTTCGATGACGATCCGGAAGAAGAGATCCGTAAACTCAATAGCCGCCGCGGCGAACTCGAGCGTGCGCTGAATGCGCATGAAAGTGATAACCAGCAGAACCGCGTCCAGTACGAGCAGGCGAAAGAGGGCGTGTCGGCGCTTAACCGCCTGCTGCCGCGTCTGAATCTGCTGGCCGATGAGACGCTGGCCGATCGCGTAGATGAAATCCAGGAGCGTCTGGACGAAGCGCAGGAAGCGGCGCGCTTTATCCAGCAGCATGGCAATCAGCTGGCGAAACTGGAACCGATCGTCTCGGTACTGCAGAGCGACCCGGAACAGTTCGAACAGCTGAAAGAAGACTATGCCTACTCACAGCAAATGCAGCGCGATGCGCGCCAGCAGGCTTTCGCGTTGGCGGAAGTCGTGCAGCGCCGCGCCCACTTCAGCTACTCTGACTCGGCGGAGATGCTCAGCGGCAACAGCGATCTCAACGAAAAGCTGCGCCAGCGCCTGCAACAAGCAGAATCCGAACGTAGCCGCGCTCGCGAAGCGATGCGTAGCCACGTTGCGCAGTTGAACCAGTACAACCAGGTGCTGGCATCGCTGAAAAGCTCGTATGACACCAAGAAAGAGCTGCTCAACGATCTGTATAAAGAATTGCAGGATATCGGCGTACGTGCCGATGCCGGCGCGGAAGAGCGTGCGCGTGCGCGTCGTGATGAGCTGCATATGCAGCTGAGCAACAACCGCTCCCGCCGTAATCAGCTGGAGAAAGCGTTGACCTTCTGCGAAGCGGAGATGGACAACCTGACCCGCAAACTGCGCAAGCTGGAGCGCGATTACTGCGAAATGCGCGAGCAGGTGGTGAGCGCTAAAGCGGGATGGTGCGCGGTGATGCGTCTGGTGAAAGACAACGGCGTGGAACGTCGTCTGCACCGCCGCGAGCTGGCCTATCTCTCCGCCGACGAACTGCGTTCGATGTCGGATAAGGCGCTGGGCGCGCTGCGTCTGGCGGTCGCCGATAACGAACACCTGCGAGACGTCCTGCGTATTTCGGAAGATCCGAAACGTCCGGAGCGCAAAATTCAGTTCTTCGTTGCGGTTTATCAGCATCTGCGCGAGCGAATCCGCCAGGATATTATTCGCACTGACGATCCGGTAGAAGCGATCGAGCAGATGGAAATCGAGCTCAGCCGTCTGACCGAAGAGCTGACCAACCGCGAACAGAAGCTGGCAATTAGCTCCCGCAGCGTGGCGAATATCATTCGCAAGACCATCCAGCGTGAACAGAACCGTATTCGCATGCTCAACCAGGGGCTGCAGAGCGTATCGTTCGGCCAGGTCAACAGCGTGCGTCTGAACGTCAACGTGCGCGAGACCCACTCGACGCTGCTGGATGTCCTGTCTGAACAGCATGAGCAACATCAGGATCTGTTTAACAGCAATCGCCTGACCTTCTCGGAAGCGCTGGCCAAACTGTATCAGCGCCTGAATCCGCAGATTGACATGGGGCAACGTACGCCGCAAACCATCGGTGAGGAACTGCTCGACTACCGCAACTATCTGGAGATGGAAGTGGAAGTTAACCGTGGTTCAGACGGCTGGCTGCGTGCGGAGTCCGGCGCGCTGTCGACCGGTGAAGCGATCGGCACCGGGATGTCGATTCTGGTGATGGTGGTGCAGAGCTGGGAAGATGAATCCCGTCGCCTGCGCGGCAAGGATATCTCGCCTTGCCGTCTGCTGTTCCTCGATGAAGCTGCGCGTCTGGATGCTCGCTCTATCGCCACGCTGTTCGAACTGTGCGAACGTCTGGAGATGCAGCTGATTATCGCGGCTCCGGAAAATATCAGCCCGGAAAAAGGCACCACCTATAAACTGGTGCGTAAAGTGTTCAATAATCACGAACATGTACACGTTGTCGGGCTGCGCGGTTTTGCCGCGCCGGTACCGGAAGCGCTGCCTGGAACCGCTGACGCCTCCTGAAAGGGCGTCGATTAATAGGAAAAAGGGTGACAATTTGTCGCCCTTTTTGTTTTTCTGTACAGTATTCTTACAACATGTGATCTTTAAACTTCTTTACATTTGGCAAGGCAAAAGCGTTTTCGCCTTTATATACTGAGAGAAAGCCCCATTTGGCGGGCGGCAATGTGTCAACAGGGGGCAAGGGATGTTGCTAAAAAAACGGTATGGTCGTCAATTGTCAGTGCTCAGCTTGAGCCTGGCTTTTGCATTTGCTCCGCTGTTCAATGTCCAGGCCGCAGAGCCTGAAGTCATACCCACAGATAGCTCTGCGACGGTGGGCGATCTTTCTTCGGCATTAGTACAAAACGACGGTCAATCCGCTGCGGTCGCGCAAATGGCCGGCGAGCAGCCGCTGGCGGCGGATGCGGTGGCGAAAAGCCGCACTGAAATCGAGGCCTTACTGCCGTCGGGTTATCATCCGGTTTATATCAACCCGCTGGTTGCGCTATACGCTGCCCGCGACATGAAACCCATGTGGGAGAACCGCGAAGCGGTACAGGCCTTCCAGCAGCAGCTGGCAGAGGTCGCTATCGCCGGTTTCCAGCCGCAGTTCACCACCTGGGTGAGCCTGCTGACGGATCCGTCCGTCAGCGGCATGGCTCGCGATGTCGTGCTTTCCGACGCCATGATGGGATATCTGCATTTTATTAGCGGTATTCCGATGCAGGGGAACCGTTGGCTGTATGGCTCAACGCCGTACAAAATGGCGACGCCGCCGCTGTCGGTGATTAACCAGTGGCAGCTGGCGCTGGATAACGGTTCGCTACCGCAGTTTATTGCCGGACTGGCGCCACAACATTCACAATATGAAGCAATGCATCAGGCGCTGCTGACGCTGGTGGCGGATAACCGTCCGTGGCCACAACTGACCAGCAACGCCTCGCTTCGTCCGGGAGAGTGGAGTAACGATATCGGCGCGCTGCGTGAAATCCTGCAGCGTACCGGCATGCTGGATGATTCGGCGAAAATCGCCTTACCGGGCGATGTGGTTAGCCCATCGGCGAAACCGAAATCGAAAGCAAAATCTGCCGCGCGCGGCGTTTACGACCGCCAACTGGTAGAAGGCGTTAAGCGCTTTCAAGCCTGGCAGGGGCTGGGCGCTGATGGCGTCATCGGCCAGTCCACCCGCGACTGGCTGAACGTCTCTTCGGCGCAGCGTGCCGGGGTGCTGGCGCTGAATATCCAGCGTCTGCGTTTGCTACCGAGCAAATTGTCCACCGGCATCATGGTCAATATTCCAGCGTTCTCGCTGGTCTACTATCAGGACGGCAGTCAGGTGCTGGCATCGAGGGTCATTGTCGGTCGTCCGGATCGTAAAACGCCGATGATGAGCAGCGCGTTGAACAACGTGGTGGTCAACCCGCCGTGGAACGTGCCGCCGACGCTGGCGCGCAAAGATATTCTGCCGAAGGTGCGTAACAATCCGGGCTATCTGGAGCAGCATGGCTATACGTTGATGCGCGGCTGGAACAGCAAAGAAGCTATCGATCCGTATGGTGTCGATTGGTCTACCATCACCGAGAAGAATCTACCGTTCCGTTTCCAGCAGGCGCCGGGCGCACGCAACTCGCTGGGGCGGTATAAGTTCAATATGCCAAGCTCGGATGCTATTTATCTCCACGATACGCCGAACCACAATCTGTTCCAGAAAGATGTTCGCGCGTTGAGCTCGGGCTGCGTTCGCGTCAATAAAGCCTCTGAACTGGCGAATATGCTATTGCAGGATGCGGGCTGGAATGATTCACGTATTTCCGACGCGCTGAAGCAGGGGGATACGCGCTACGTCAATATTCGGCAAAATATTCCGGTTAATTTATATTATTTAACCGCCTTTGTTGGCGCTGATGGACGTACACAATATCGAACAGATATTTACAATTACGATCTCACCGCGCGATCCAGCGCACAAATTCTGCCAAAAGCGGAACAATTAATCAGGTAAATGAAGTAGTTCTGCGAAAAATGTTGTCCTAGCACTGAACGAAATCGGGCCCTGGTCGTCTACAAGGCCCGTATTTCCTGGGGTGAGGCTGCCTTGACGTTGGCAATAATGCCCGGTAAGGTGCCTTTCGTGCGCCAGAAGTGCATATACATATAATCCGCAAAAATGTGTTGCGGCGGTCAATACGACCCAGCCAAGGACATTTTAGCGGAAAAGTATATTACGATTCATTTACCTGTAGACCTGATTATCATGGACAAATTTGACGCTAATCGCCGCAGATTGCTGGCGTTGGGTGGCGCTGCCCTCGGTGCTGCCGCCATTCTCCCTGCGCCGGCATTTGCCACCCTCTCGACCCCCCGACCGCGTATTTTGACGCTGAATAACCTGCACACCGGTGAATCACTCAAGGCGGAGTTTTTCGATGGTAGAGGCTATATTCAGGATGAATTAGCAAGACTTAACCACTTTTTCCGTGATTTCCGCGCGAACAAAATTAAGTCTATTGACCCAGGATTGTTCGATCAGCTTTATCGCCTGCAGGGACTACTCGGCACCAACAAGCCTGTCCAGCTCATCTCCGGTTATCGCTCCGTCGATACCAACGATGAACTTCGCGCACGAAGCCGTGGTGTAGCGAAACACAGCTATCACACCAAAGGCCAGGCGATGGATTTCCACATTGAAGGCGTTGCCTTAAGCAATATTCGCAAAGCGGCGTTATCTATGCGCTCAGGTGGTGTAGGATACTACCCACGTAGCAACTTTGTGCATATTGATACCGGTCCGGTACGGCACTGGTAACGAAAGGAGCATCATGAACTATCGTATTATTCCGGTCACGGCGTTCGCCCAGAACTGTTCTTTAATCTGGTGTGAACAAACCCGGCTTGCCGCGCTGGTCGATCCTGGCGGCGATGCCGAGCGCATCAAGGAAGAAGTGGCGGCGGCAGGCGTCAGCCTGATGCAGATCCTGTTGACGCATGGTCACCTGGATCACGTCGGCGCCGCAGCCGAGCTGGCGCAACATTACGGTGTGCCAATTATTGGACCGGAAAAAGAAGATGAGTTCTGGCTGGAAGGATTGCCGGCGCAAAGCCGTATGTTCGGGCTGGATGAGTGTCAGCCGTTGCAGCCGGACCGCTGGCTAAATGAAGGCGATGTGGTGACCGTCGGCAATATCGCTTTGCAGGTATTGCACTGTCCAGGTCATACGCCGGGGCACGTGGTTTTCTTTGACGATGCCTCTCGTCTGCTGATTTCCGGCGATGTGATTTTCAAAGGCGGAGTAGGGCGCAGCGACTTCCCGCGCGGCGACCATGGCCAGCTGATTGATGCGATTAAACGTAAGCTGTTGCCATTGGGCGACGACGTGACGTTTATCCCCGGTCATGGCCCCTTGTCGACGCTGGGATATGAGCGACTTCACAATCCGTTCCTGCAGGATGAAATGCCGGTCTGGTAATGCCTGACCTCAAAGAAATAAAAAAGGCCGCGTCTGCGGCCTTTTTCTTATGCGTCACGGCTGAAAATTACAGCACCGCGACAATGGCTTCGCACAGCGGCGACATGTTATCAGGCGTCATGCCGGCAACGTTGATACGCCCGGATGCGACCGCATAAATAGCGAACTCTTCACGCAGACGAAGTACTTGCTCTTTGGTCAGGCCGCTAAATGAGAACATCCCATTCTGTTTGGTGATGAAGGTAAAGTCGCGGCTGGCGCCTTTTTCCTGCAGGGTATTCACAAACAGTAAGCGCATGCGCTGAATACGCTGGCGCATATCGGTGAGCTCTTGTTCCCAGATGGCGCGCAGCGCGTCGTTGCTGAGAATCGTCGCCACCACGGAGGCGCCGTGCGCCGGCGGGTTAGAGTAGTTGGCGCGGATCACCGCTTTCATCTGGCTGAACGCGCGATCGACGGTGTCTTGATCGGCGGCAACCAGCGTACAGGCGCCAACGCGCTCGTTATACAGGCCGAAGTTTTTCGAGTAAGAACTGGCGACCAGCAACTCTTTATGCAGAGCGGCAAACGCGCGCAGGCCTTCAGCGTCTTCTTCCAGACCGCGGGCGAAGCCCTGGTAGGCGAAGTCAAACAGCGGCAGCCAGCCTTTTTCAGCAGACATTTGCGCCAGCTGTTGCCACTGTTCCAGCGTCGGATCGATGCCGGTTGGGTTGTGGCAGCAGCCGTGGAACAGTACGACATCACCCGCTTGCGCCTCGTTCAGGCTGGCCAGCAAGCCGTCGAAATCAAGCTGGTGGTTGGCGGCATCATAATAAGCATATTCGCGCACTTCCAGCCCGGCGGCGCCGAAAACGCTTTTATGGTTTGGCCAGCTTGGATTGCTTACCCATACCCGTTTAACGTCGGTGTTTTTGGCAAGGAAATCAGCCGCAACGCGCAGGCCGCCGGTACCGCCTGGGGTCTGGGCGGTGCGGGCGCGCTTATCGTTGATAATTGCGCTTCCTTTACCGAACAGCAGCTCCTGAGTGCAGCGACCAAACTCCGGAATACCATCAATACCGAGGTAGTTTTTGGTGGTTTCATTTTCCAGCAGATATTGCTCGGCTTTTTTTACGCTGGTCAGAACAGGCGTTTTACCTGTCTCATCTTTGTAAACACCAATTCCGAGGTTAATTTTGCCTGGGCGGTCATCGGCACGAAACAGATCGGCCAGGCCCAGAATAGGGTCGGCAGGGGCGGCTGTAATGTTCTCAAACATGACGAGGTTCCATTGTGATTACTGAGGGAAATCCGCTATCAGGGTAACGGTAGATTTACAAATTGCCAACCGTTTGCGACAAAAAGCGAGAAGGTTTTTGCAAGTTACGATCTTCGTCTTAGTAACGCAGAAAAGCAGGACCGAAGTCCTGCTTTTTAGGCATATCACGAAGGGGTGTACTACAGATTAGAACTGGTAAACGATACCAACCGCAGCCTGGTCGTCGGTGGCTACGCCAGCTGCGCGAGTGTAGGCATTATCATCCAGTTGGTTGAACTTGTACGCCGCGTACACGTTCATGTTTTTGTTGAAGTAGTACCAGGTACCCAGTTCTACGTATTTAACCAGGTCCGCATCGCCGCCGCCGAAGCCACCGCGAGCCTGCAGGTTTTTACCTTTAGTCTGCACGTAGCCCAGGGACGGACGCAGACCGAAATCGAACTGGTACTGAACTACGGCTTCGAAGTTCTGAGTTTTGCCCGCGAAGTGGTCATCTTCTTCCGGCGTCATGTTGTAAGTCTGGGAGTACATAACTGCGGCATAGATGTTGTTAGCATCGTACTTGGCAGAGGTTGCCCATGCTTCAGCTTTGTCACCGTTGCCGTCACGTTTCTGGTCAACGCTACGGTTGGAGTTAGCGTAACCTGCAGACAGCGCGATACCGTTATCAAACGCGTAGGTTGCCGCGGTGCTGAAACCGTCGCCATTCTGTTTGCGAATGGAGCGGTCGTGATCGTTTTTACCCTGATACTGCAGCGCGAAGCTCAGGCCGTCCACCAGACCGAAGAAGTCTGAGTTACGGTAGGTGGCCACGCCGTTGGTACGTCCGGTCATGAAGTTATCGGTGTAGTTCCAGCCGTCGCCCCCCCACTCAACCAGCATATCGGTTGCGGATTCAACATCGTAGATGGCGCCGTAGTTACGGCCGTAATCGAATGAACCATATTCACCCGCTTTCAGACCGGCGAAAGCCAGACGGGTTTTGGTGGTCTGGGAACCTTCAACGTTGGACGCATCCATGTTGTATTCCCACTGGCCGTAACCGATCAACTGGTCGTTGATCTGGGTTTCGCCTTTCAGGCCGATACGGGCATAGGTGGTGTCGTCGCTGCTGGTGTCACCATTGGTGGTCCAGACATGTTCGCCAACCATTTTTCCGTAGAAATCCAGTTTGTTACCATTTTTGTTATAGATTTCCGCAGCGTTGGCCGCACCGGCTACCAGCAGGGCAGGGATCACCACTGCCAGAATATTGCGCTTCATCATTATTTATTACCCTCATTAATATTTTTTATATGACACTTGCCACCGCCAGCAATAATTTCCGTCAATGAAAATTTACAGAACTATTGAAGATAGTTTGGTGTCTGAAGGCATCTTTCCATCGGTAGTGCCGTTTCGCTAGCCGGAAAATGCTACCAATATCGTAAATTGGTTACTAGAAGAAAAAACATGTAACCAAATGTGTATTTTTTGGAACTTTGTGAACTCAATCAAAATTCCGTTCCACTTTGCGAAGATTGTCACCTTCTCATATATATCTATATGAATTAGTTATGAATATTTTCGATAAAGACAGATTTGATTATTTTTTAGCTCAATTCGGTCCCTTTTTTGCTCAGACGCTATTTTTGCATAACGTGCGCAGAATGATTAAAAAATAATCAAATCAATCAGTGTATTCACTTGTGTCTTAACATAAGGTGCGAAATCTACGTACGAAGGGTAAGGAAATAGTGAGTAACATAATTACGAATTGTGAAGGTTGATGTTTAAGTTTGTTGAAATTCGTTCACGAAAATTGACATAAAAAAAGGCCGGCTTGCGCCGGCCTTGTCCGTGTTTTAGCGAAACGCGATTAGAATGTGGCGTTACGTGGCGTACGTGGGAAAGGAATCACGTCGCGAACGTTCTGTACGCCGGTTACGTAGGCGATAAGACGCTCGAAGCCCAGTCCGAAGCCAGAATGCGGTACGGTGCCGTAACGACGCAGGTCGCGATACCACCAGTAATCTTCTTTATTCAGACCCATTTCGGCCATACGCGCGTCCAGCACGTCGAGACGCTCTTCACGCTGGGACCCGCCGATGATTTCGCCGATGCCCGGCGCCAGAACGTCCATTGCGGCGACGGTCTTACCGTCTTCGTTAAGGCGCATGTAGAACGCCTTAATGTCTTTCGGATAGTTTTTCACGACCACCGGCGCTTTGAAGTGCTCTTCGGCCAGATAACGCTCATGCTCGGAGGAGAGATCCACGCCCCAATACACCGAGTTCTCAAACTGCTTGCCGCAGTTTTCCAGGATAGTGACGGCGTCGGTGTAATCAACCTGGGCGAAATCAGCAGAGACAAAACGCTGCAGACGGTCGATGGCGTCTTTATCTACGCGCTCGGCGAAGAACTTCATGTCATCCGCACGCTCTTCTAGCACCGCCTTGAAGACGTACTTCAGCATGGCTTCCGCCAGACCGGCAACATCGTTGAGGCTGGCGAAGGCTACCTCTGGCTCCAGCATCCAGAACTCCGCCAGGTGGCGGCTGGTGTTGGAGTTTTCGGCGCGGAAGGTTGGGCCGAAGGTATAGATTTTGGACAATGCGCAGGCATAGGTCTCACCGTTCAACTGACCGGAAACGGTCAGGAACGACTCTTTACCGAAGAAGTCTTTATCGAAGTCGACTTTACCCTGGTCGTTACGCGGCAGGTTTTCCAGATCCAGCGTTGATACGCGGAACATTTCACCGGCGCCTTCGGTATCGGAAGCGGTGATCAGCGGGGTGGATACCCAGAAGAAACCCTGTTCGTCGAAGAAACGGTGCAGCGCCTGCGCCAGGGTGTGACGTACGCGCGCTACCGCGCCAATCAGGTTGGTGCGCGGACGCAGGTGCGCCACTTCACGCAGATATTCGATGCTGTGGCGCTTCGCCGCCATCGGGTAGGTGTCCGGATCCTCAACCCAGCCGGTGACTTCCACATTGGAGGCCTGGATTTCAAAGCTCTGTCCCTGACCCTGGGAGGCCACGACTTTACCGGTGACGATAACCGAGCAGCCGGTGGTCAGGCGCAACACTTCCTGATTGTAATTGGGCAGAGAATTATTAATAACGGCCTGTACAGGATCAAAGCAGGAACCGTCATAGACGGCGAGGAAAGAAAAGCCAGCTTTAGAATCTCGGCGGGTACGCACCCATCCGCGCACGGTGACTTCGCTGTCAACGGCAACGCGGCCCTGGAGTACGTCGGCTACAGGCACAACGCTCATAATATTCTCTCTATATAGTCCAATAAAAAAGTCTCTTCCCCTGCAACGGGGGGATATCTATGTTACCTGTCATCTTCCATCAGACAAGCAGAATTCGCATCATAAAGGGATAATTTGATAATAATTAATAAAGAAAAAGGAGCCTGCCAGGCTCCTTGTTGAAATTAACTCGCCTTTTTAATCGGCGGCAGGTCAAACGCCTCGCGCAGGGCGCGGACGAACGCCTTATCGTGGCAGATGGTTTTACCCGGGCTGTCGGAGAGTTTCGCCACCGGCTTGCCGTTACATTCTACTAGTTTTATCACGATATTTAGCGGTTTAACCTGTGGGATATCGCAGGTCAAACGGGTGCCGATACCGAAGCTGAGCTTCACCCGCGAGGAGAAGTGGCGATACAGATCGACCGCTTTGCCGAGGTCGAGGTTATCGGAGAACACCAGCACTTTACTCATCGGGTCGATACCCAATTTCTGATAATGAGCGATTGCTTTCTCGCCCCACTCCAGCGGATCCCCGGAGTCATGGCGCAGCCCCTGATAGCGGGTGGCGAATTCAGGACCGAAATCACGCAGGAAAGCGTCCATGGTGATGCAGTCGGTCAGGGCAATACCCAGCTGATCCGGATATTCCGCCAGCCAGGCGGCAAGCGCCGCGCGTTGGCTGCTGGCCAGGTTTGGACTGATCTGCTGGTGGGCCTGGAACCATTCGTGCGCCTGGGTACCCATCGGGGTTAAATTCAATCGGCGGGCCAGATCGTAGTTGCTGGTGCCGACAAACCACGGCTCCTGCTGCAAGCGCTGCACGATAGCCTGCTGTACTTCGCGGGAGAAGCGGCGGCGGGTGCCGAAATCCATCAGGCGGAATGCCGACATATCGATGTCGGCGGTCATGTCGGCGAAGTCGGCAAGCTTATGTTCGAGCGTCTCCAGCGCCAGGCCGACGCTGATTTCCGGCGAACGGTAGTGGTGCACCAGTTCGCTGATGACCGCCAGCAGCGGCACTTCCCACATGATCACTTCGCGCCACGGCCCGGCGAGGCGAATATTCAGCTTACCATGATCGTTGATGACGGTGACCTGACTTGGGTCGTAACGGAAGTCGCGCAGCCAGGCGAGATAGTCCTGCGAGAAGAACGGCAGGGTGGACAGCCAGCGATACTCATCGTCCTGCAGCTTCAGGTCGCGCATGGTTTCAACCTGCTCGCGAATCGCGTCGGCATAGATGCCGAGCAGGTCGTCTCCGCGGCAGCGGAACTCTGCCGCCACCTCCACATCATAGTAGCGGTGGAAGACGGCCTGCTGCATATGCAGCTTATAGGCATCCGTATCAAGCAGCGAGTGCAGTACAGGAGAAGTGAATTGTGTCATGGTGCGCAGTAGCATCCTCTCACTGGGGCGTTCCATTCAAACCAAAGCAGAAAAAAGGAGGCGGAGTATACCTTTAATACCCGGTGCTGTCCTGCTGCGATGGCTCGACGGTAACGCTGACGGTCATTTGCGAGGCCTAGTTTAATATATTGAACACGGATCACACCACAAGCTTTGCGCCGGGTCGAGCGCATTTCGTGCCTCATGTGTTATCAATATGTAGCGATTTTCGTGTTGAACGTTGAAAAGATGAAGATTCTGCATAGCGCGATCTGCGCAACAGGAATAGACTGGAGCCGATACTTTACAGACACGCTAAAGGTTTTTTATGACACAACAGCCCCAAGCCAAATACCGCCACGACTACCGTGCGCCGGATTATCTGATTAGCGATATTGATTTGACCTTTGACCTGGATGCCGCGAAAACCGTTGTCACGGCCGAGAGTAAGGTTTCCCGTCACGCGGCTGCGTCTGATGTGCCATTGCGTCTGGATGGCGAAGACCTGACCCTGATTTCACTGCAGGTGAACGGCCAGCCGTGGAACGACTATAAAGAAGAAAATAATCAGCTGGTGATTGGCGGTTTGCCGGACAGCTTCACCCTGACTATCGTCAACGAAATTAGCCCGGCGGCGAACACCGCGCTGGAAGGCCTGTATCAGTCAGGCGAAGCGCTATGTACCCAGTGCGAAGCAGAAGGTTTCCGTCACATTACCTGGTACCTCGACCGCCCGGATGTGCTGGCGCGCTTCACCACCAAAATCATTGCCGATAAAGCGAAATATCCGTTCCTGCTCTCCAACGGCAACCGCGTCGCGCAGGGCGAGCTGGACAATGGCCGTCACTGGATCCAGTGGCAGGATCCATTCCCAAAACCCTGTTACCTGTTCGCGCTGGTGGCCGGCGATTTCGACGTGCTGCGTGACACCTTCACCACCCGCTCCGGGCGTGAAGTCGCCCTTGAACTGTACGTTGACCGCGGCAACCTCGACCGCGCGCCGTGGGCGATGACCTCGCTGAAGAATTCAATGAAGTGGGACGAAACCCGTTTCGGTCTCGAATATGACCTCGACATCTATATGATCGTCGCCGTCGACTTCTTCAATATGGGGGCGATGGAGAACAAAGGCCTCAACGTCTTTAACTCTAAATACGTGCTGGCCCGTACCGATACCGCGACCGATAAAGATTACCTCGATATTGAGCGCGTCATTGGTCACGAATATTTCCATAACTGGACCGGCAACCGCGTGACCTGTCGCGACTGGTTCCAGCTTAGCCTGAAAGAAGGGCTGACCGTATTCCGCGATCAGGAGTTCAGTTCCGACCTCGGCTCGCGCGCGGTGAACCGCATCAACAACGTTCGTACCATGCGTGGGCTGCAGTTTGCTGAAGACGCCAGCCCGATGGCGCACCCGATCCGTCCGGATATGGTTATTGAGATGAACAACTTCTACACCCTGACGGTTTACGAAAAGGGCGCGGAAGTGATCCGTATGCTGCACACCCTGCTCGGCGAAGCCAATTTCCAGAAAGGAATGCAATTGTACTTTGAGCGCCACGACGGCAGCGCCGCCACCTGCGATGATTTCGTGCAGGCGATGGAAGATGCTTCGAACGTCGATCTGTCGCATTTCCGTCGCTGGTACAGCCAGTCCGGCACGCCGGTCGTTACCGTGCATGACGACTATAACCCGGAAACCGAGCAGTACACCCTGACTATCAGCCAGCGTACGCCGCCGACCGCGGAACAGGCCGACAAGCAGCCACTGCACATCCCGTTCAGTATCGAGCTGTACGATAACGAAGGCAAAGCGATCCCGCTGCAGAAGGGCGGCCATCCGGTGCACCACGTGTTGAATGTCACCCAGGCGGAACAGACGTTCGTCTTTGATAACGTTTACTTCCAGCCGGTACCGGCGCTGCTGTGTGAATTCTCCGCGCCGGTCAAACTTGAATATAAGTGGAGCGACCAGCAGCTGACGTTCCTGATGCGCCACGCGCGTAACGATTTCTCGCGTTGGGATGCCGCGCAGAGCCTGCTGGCGACCTACATCAAGCTCAACGTTAACCGTCATCAGCAGGGGCAGCCGCTGTCGCTGCCGATCCACGTCGCTGACGCTTTCCGCGCGATCCTGCTCGACGAGAAGATCGATCCGGCGCTGGCGGCGGAAATTTTAACGCTGCCGTCGGCCAACGAAATCGCCGAACTGTTCACCATCATCGATCCGATTGCCATCGCGGCGGTGCGCGAAGCGCTGACCCGTACGCTGGCGAAAGAGCTGGCCGATGAGCTGCTGGTGGTTTACAACGCCAACAAGCTCGACAGCTATCGCGTAGACCATGCCGATATCGGTAAACGTTCCCTGCGCAATACCTGCCTGCGCTATCTGGCTTTTGGCGATGTTGAACTGGCAGATAAGCTGGTGCAAGCCCAGTATCACCATGCTGACAACATGACCGACGCGTTGGCTGCGCTGTCGTCGGCGGTGGCGGCGGAGTTGCCGTGCCGTGATGCATTGATGCAGGAGTATGACGATAAGTGGCACCAGGACGGCCTGGTGATGGACAAGTGGTTCATCCTGCAGTCCACCAGCCCGGCGGCCAATGTGGTTGAGACGGTACGCGGCTTGCTCAAGCACCGTTCATTCACGATGAGTAACCCGAACCGCGTACGTTCGCTGATCGGCGCCTTCGCGAGTAGCAACCCGGCGGCGTTCCACGCCGAAGACGGCAGCGGTTACCAGTTCCTGGTGGAAATGCTGACCGAGCTCAATAGCCGCAACCCGCAGGTGGCGTCGCGTCTGATTGAGCCGCTGATTCGTCTAAAACGCTACGATGAGAAACGTCAGGCCAAGATGCGTGCGGCGCTGGAACAGCTGAAAGGGCTGGAGAATCTCTCCGGCGATCTGTTCGAGAAGATCAGCAAAGCGCTGGCGTAACGGCCGCAAAATCCCCGGTGGCGCTCTCGCTTACCGGGGCTACAGCGCTGTGCGATTTGGTAGCCCGGCCGAGCGAAGCGCGGGCCGGGAACGTCAGTTAGCCATGACTAAACAAACGCGGCGCACGCTCGTTGTCGCCGCGCTTCATCACCCGATCGAGTACCTGCGCTTCCAGTTCCGCCAGCTTCGCCGAGCCGAACCGCCGCGGACGTGGAATATCCACGCTCAAATCGAGGCCAATTTTCTTTTCTTCTATTAACAGCACCCGGTCGGCCATCGCCACCGCTTCACTCACATCATGAGTTACCAGCAACACGGTAAAGCCGTGTTCTTGCCAGAGCGAAACAATCAATTCCTGCATTTCCAGACGGGTGAGGGCGTCAAGCGCTCCCAGCGGTTCATCCAGCAGCAGCAGACGTGGGCGATGGATCAGCGCGCGGGCCAGCGCAACACGCTGTTTTTGCCCGCCGGAGAGGGCCGCCGGCCACTCATCGGCTCTCTCTTCCAGCCCGACGCTGGCCAGCGCCTGGCGGGCGGCATCGCGCCACTGGCCCTTCAGCCCAAGTCCAACGTTGTCGATAACCGTCTTCCACGGCAGCAACCGCGCGTCCTGGAACATCATACGCGTATCATCCTGAATCTGCGCAAGCGGCGTCGCGCCTGCCAGTAGTTCGCCGCCGTTGGGTTTTTCCAGCCCGGCCAGCAGGCGCAACAGGGTGCTTTTACCGCCGCCGCTGCGACCGACCACCGCGACAAATTGCCCGGTAGGAATATGTAAATCCAGCTCATTGAGAATGACATTGTCGCCGTAGCGTTTGCTGACCCCATTGAGTAACAGCGGGATCCCGGGATTAAGACGAGCAGTATTCATGCGTTAGCCTCCTGAAGACGGTACGCCGGGTTCCAGCGTAGCCAGACGCGTTCCAGCAGTTGCGCGCTAAAATCGGCGAGCTTGCCGAGAATGGCGTAAAGAATTATGGCGACCACCACCACGTCAGTTTGCAGAAACTCGCGGGCGTTCATAGCCAGATAGCCGATTCCGGCATTCGCGGAGATGGTCTCAGCGACGATAAGCGTCAGCCACATCAATCCGAGGGCGAAGCGAATGCCGACCATAATCGAGGGCAAGGCGCCGGGAAGGATCACGTGGCGAAAGAGGGCAAATCCTGATAAGCCATAGCTACGCGCCATTTCCACCAGACCGCGATCGATATTGCGGATGCCGTGCCAGGTATTGATGTAAATCGGAAACATCGTCCCCAGCGCGACAAGAAATATTTTGGCGCTTTCGTCAATACCAAACCACAAAATCACCAATGGGATTAGCGCCAGATGCGGTACATTGCGCAGCATCTGGATGGACGTATCCAGCAGGCGTTCGCCCCAACGCGAGAGCCCGCTAATGAGCCCGAGCGTCAGGCCGATGGAGCCGCCAATGGCGAAGCCAAGTAAGGCGCGCCAGGAACTGATCGCCAGGTGTTGCCACAGTTCGCCGCTGGCCGAGAGCGTCCAGAAGGCTTTCAATACCCCCTCCGGAGAGGGGAGAATACGGGTTGAGAGCCAGCCTACCGATGACGCCAATTGCCAGATCAGCACGGTGCCCACCGGTAAAAACCAGGGGGCGAGGCGTAACAGAAGTTTCTGCGAAGAAGCTGCCATAGTTCGCTCCCTAACTTTGCGCCGCTTTACGCGGGATAAATTCATTCGCTACCGCTTCGCCCTGCAGACGCAGGTTTTGCGGCTGAGGGATCGTCGGGACGTTGACATCAAGCAGTGGGAACAGCAGTTCGCCGACTCGCCAGGCTTCCTCAAGGTGCGGGTAGCCGGAGAAGATAAAACTGTCGATGCCAAGTTCAGCGTATTCATTAATACGTTCAGCGACGGTTGCCGCATCGCCAACCAGCGCGGTACCCGCGCCGCCGCGCGCCAGCCCGACCCCGGCCCACAGGTTCGGGCTGATTTCCAGCTTGTCGCGACGGCCGTTGTGCAGCGCCGCCATGCGATGTTGGCCAACAGAATCGGTTTGCGCGAAGGCGGCCTGCGCGCGGGCGATGGTCTCGTCATCCAGATGGGAGATTAAGCTCTCCGCCGCTTGCCATGCCTCTTCATTGGTTTCGCGGACGATGACGTGTAAACGAATACCAAAGCGGACGCTGCGGCCGAGGCGCGCGGCTTTCTCACGCACCTGGGCGATTTTTTCCGCCACCTGCGCCGGCGGTTCGCCCCAGGTCAGGTAGAGGTCGACCTGTTCGGCGGCCAGATCCTGCGCAACGTCCGAGGAGCCGCCAAAGTAGAGCGGCGGTCGCGGTTGCTGCTGCGGTGGGAAGAGCAGTTTCGCGCCGCGCACGTGCTGGTGCTTGCCGTGGAAAGTCACGGTTTCACCTTCCATCAGTTTGCGCCAGATATGGGTGAACTCGGCGGAGGCTTCGTAGCGTTCGGTGTGGTCGAGGAATACCCCATCGCCAGCTAATTCATTCGGATCGCTGCCGGTGACCAGATTAAACAATGCCCGGCCATTAGAGAGCCGGTCAAGGGTAGCCGCCTGGCGCGCGGCGACGGTGGGGGAGACCACGCTTGGGCGCAGCGCGACAAGAAACTTCAGCCGCTGGGTGACGGGGATCATTGAAGCGGCAACCAGCCAGGCATCTTCGCACGAGCGCCCGGTGGGAATCAGTACGCCGGTGAAGCCGAGGCGGTCGGCGGCCTGGGCGATTTGCTGCAGATAGCTGTAGTCTACCGGGCGCGCGCCTTCGTCGGTGCCCAGATAGCGGCCGTCACCGTGGGTGGGTAAGAACCAGAACATATTCAGACTCATGATTTCGCTCCTTGTGCGGGGGCAGGCTGCCAGATACGGTTTTGAATAGTGATTTTTTTCGGTACCAGCTTGTTCTCATAGAACAGATCGGCGGTTTGCTGTTGGCGAGCGGCCGTTTCAGCGCTTACCGGCGATATCGCAGTTGGCGGACGATGGTCGAGATAGCTGGCAATCACCGCTTCGGGTAGCCCCATCGTTTTAGCCAACAGGGCAATACTTTGCTGGCGATGGCTGATGGTCAGGGCATCCGCCTGGCTAAAGGTCGCCAGCACCCCTTCGATAAAGGCGCCGTTCTTTTCGGCATAAGGACGGGCGGCAAGATAGAACGAACCGGTTTGCTTCAGGTCGCTACCATCTTTCAGTACCCGTACCCCGCCTTGCAGCAGCGCCGCAGAGTAATAGGGATCCCAGATAGCCCAGGCATCAACATTACCCTGCTGAAAAGCGGCGCGGGCATCGGCGGGGGCAAGATACACTGGCTGGATATCGCTGAATTTCAGCCCTGCCTGCTGCAGAGCGCGCAGCAGCAGATTGTGCGAACTGGAGCCTTTCTGGAACGCCACCTTACGGCCTTTCAGTTCAGCCACGCTGTTGATTGGGCTGTTATCGGCGACCAGAATCACTTCCGCTTTCGGTTTCGCAGGCTCAGCGCCGATATAGACCAGATCGGCGCCGGCAGCCTGAGCGAAAATCGGTGGGATATCGCCGGTGCTGCCGATATCAATACTGCCGACGTTCAGCGCTTCCAGCATTTGCGGCCCGGCAGGAAATTCGACCCACGAAATCTTAGTTTGCGGGTAGCGCTGTTCCAGCAGTTGATGGCTCTTCGCCAGCACCATACTGACGCTGCCTTTCTGGTAGCCGATGCGTAACGCTTCCGGCGCCTGCGGGGCCGCATGCGTAATAAAGGAAAGCGCGAGTAGCCCGCCGAGAGTCAGGGCACGCAGAGGATTAAGCATGCTCAACCCCCTGTAACGTCTTTAGCCCCGGGATGCGGCTGTTGCGGCGATTCAGCGCCTGCCAGAAGGTCTCCAGCGCCTGGTCGAGACGGTTTTGCAGATTCGGTGTGAACTGCGGTTTATGTTGATAATCGGTGACCTGGCTGTCATCGGCGAATACGCCATGGAGGATCTCCTGCGCTTTGAGAGCATTAAGCACCGGCTTCAGGGCGTAATCGACCGCCAGCATATGGGCGATGGTGCCGCCTGTCGCCAGCGGCAGGACAATTTTGCCTTCCAGAGCGCGTTCGGGGAGCAAATCCAGTAGCGTCTTCAGTGCGCCGGAAAAAGAGGCTTTATAGACGGGGGTGGCGATAATCAGGCCATCAGCGCCGGCCAGTTGTTCATTTAAGGTATGTAGCGCGGGGTTATCGAAGCGGGCGTAAAGCAGATCTTCGGGATCAAAATTCTGTAAATGCCAGTGATAGACTTCGATGTCGGCCGCGGTAAGTTTCTCTCTGGTGTACTCCAGCAATGCGCTTGAGCGAGAAGGGTAGCGGGGGCTGCCCGCGAGTGTAATAACGCGCATACTCTCTCCTTATAACCAAATGTTTGCATTTATCTATAATTGATAACATTTTGTGGCAGTGTGACAGAGGGCGTTTATTTCCCTAAATGATTTTTCCGGGGTTAAATTGCCAAAATGCGCATAACAGGCCGCAGAGAAGTAAACGTTTGCGTTGGACGCGTGATTTTTTGTCGCAGGTCAATTCCCTTTCGGGCGCGGATCGAACATAATACGCCCCCGGTTTGCACACCGGGAATCCAGGAGAGTTCATGTACTATCCCTTCGTTCGTAAAGCTCTTTTTCAGCTCGATCCTGAGCGCGCTCATGAAGTAACCTTCCAACAATTACGCCGCGTCACCGGCACGCCGCTGGAAATGCTGGTTCGACAAAAAGTACCGTCGAAACCCGTTACCTGCATGGGGCTGACTTTCAAGAATCCGCTGGGGCTGGCGGCCGGGCTTGATAAAAACGGCGAGTGCATTGATGCGCTCGGTGCGATGGGCTTCGGCTCAATCGAAATTGGTACCGTGACTCCGCGTCCGCAGCCGGGCAATGACAAGCCGAGGATCTTCCGTCTCGTCGATGCCGAAGGTTTGATCAACCGCATGGGCTTTAATAACCACGGCGTTGATAACCTGGTCGAGAATGTGAAAAAAGCGCATTTTGACGGCGTGCTGGGGATTAATATCGGTAAAAATAAAGATACCCCGGTTGAACAGGGTAAAGATGATTATCTGATTTGTATGGAAAAAGTCTATCCATACGCTGGATATATCGCCATTAATATCTCCTCGCCGAATACCCCAGGGTTACGTACTCTGCAATATGGTGAAGCGCTGGATGATTTACTCAGCGGTATTAAAAATAAGCAGCTCGAACTTCAACAGAAACATCAAAAATATGTTCCTGTGGCGGTGAAGATCGCCCCGGATCTTTCTGTCGAAGAATTGATCCAGGTAGCCGACAGCTTAGTCCGCCATAATATTGATGGCGTCATTGCTACCAATACCACCCTCGATCGTTCACTGGTCCAGGGGATGAAGCATTGTGATGAAACCGGTGGGTTGAGTGGTCGTCCATTACAATTAAAAAGCACCGAGATTATTCGTATGCTGGCCACGGAATTAAATGATCGTTTGCCCATTATCGGAGTTGGCGGTATTGACTCGGTGATTGCCGCTCGTGAAAAGCTGGCTGCTGGCGCCACACTGGTGCAGATTTATTCCGGGTTTATTTTTAAAGGGCCACCGCTGATTAAAGAAATTGTTACACACATCTAATCTTTTCCCCTTCTGAATCTTCCCCAGGGCTTTATTTCCGGCCCTGGTTGTTTTATATTCCTTCATTGTTGCTTATTTAGACATTTTAGTCTTTTCTTAATTTTAGAAATTATTCTGTAGCAGGATGCCATTGCTTTGCAGAAGGAAGTGGAAGAGGACGGGGGTAGAAATGCGGATTAAACCTGACGATAACTGGCGTTGGTATTACGACGAAGAGCATGACCGCATGATGCTCGATCTGGCCAATGGTATGTTATTTCGCTCACGTTTCGCCCGGCGCATGTTAACGCCTGACGCTTTCGCACCGTCGGGATTTTGCGTCGATGACGCGGCGCTCTATTTTTCTTTTGAAGAAAAATGCCGCGATATTGAATTAAACAAAGAGCAGCGTGCCGAATTAGTATTAAATGCCTTAACCGCGATCCGTTTTCTGAAACCGCAGATGCCGAAGAGCTGGCATTTCACTACTCACCAGCAGAACTGGCAGCCGACCAGCGGCGACGCCGCCAGCGTGTGGATCAGCGATACCGGCGAGCAGGTCAATTTGCTGGTGGTCGAACCGGGTGAAAACGCCACGCTTTGCCTGCTGGCGCAACCGGGATTGACTCTGGCAGGGCGGGTGATGCAGTTAGGCGATGTGATTAAAATTATGAACGACAGACTGCAGCCGGCGCAGAGCGCGGCCAGCTACAGCCTGGGGCAGGCGGTTTAAGGCGCCAGGCGCAGCGCGGTTTTCGGTACGCAGCTGCAGCATAAAATGGTGCCATCCGCGGCGACCGCATTTTTCTTTAACGGACTCACTTCACCCTCTTCCAGGCGGATACGACAACTGCCGCAGATCCCGGCGCGGCAGGAATAAGGGATACGAATGCCCTGTTGTTCCAGTTGCTCCAGCAGTACCTGCTGGTTATTGCCGGTAAACTGTTGCCCCTGCCACTCAATCTCAACCGTCGCTTTTGGCTGCGCATCGGCCGCCAGCGTATCGTCGCTATCGCCAGCGCCATAGACTTTCGCCGGGCCGCGTGTCAGCACTTCCACCTCATCACCCACGCGGATAACGCCGCTGTTGCGGGCGATCAGATTCTGGCCAAAATCGACATCGCCATTATCCTGCGCGGTACGAAAACGCTTTAACGTCTCCAGCGGCTCACCGGACGGATGTTTTTGCCCACGCTCCGGGCTGACGGTGGTGAAAATGCAGCGGCTGCAGGGTTTGGCGACGTCAAATACCACCTCGCCGATGCGAATGACTTTCCAGCTATCTTCATCCCACGCCGCGGCGCCGGTGACCACCAGATTAGGGCGAAACTGTTCTATGCTTACGCTGGCAGGGCAACGTTGCTGCAGATCGCGAAGCGAGGCTTCATTGGCGAGCAGGTAGGGATAACCATCGGCGAAGGAGAGCGGCACCGCGTCGTGGCGTTTTACTCGCCGGGTTAGCTGCGGCCCGAGCCAGCGCAGTTGGACGTCGCGGTTGAAGAAGCCGCTGAGCCACTGGTTGATGGCGGCTGGCGCGATTAAGGCGGTGAAATGGTTGCCCCACACCTCCGTCGGCTCGCCCTGGGGAGCGAAATCATCAAAGCGCACCAGCGCGCTGCTGCCATCCGGCGCGGTCAAGTGCAGGCCGTCATGAAGCGGCGAAGGCAGGAATTTCACCATCTGCGGAAACTGGCGTGCGGTAATAAACGTACCGTCGGTTTCGGTCAGCATAAAGATGCGGTCGAAGGCCATGCCGCTAATATCGGCAAAGGCATGGGTGACGCCAATTCCGCGCATGGATTTGACGGGATGAATAAAAAGTTTCGATAGCGTTACCATACGCTGCCCCTGGGTTCAAAAATAAGCCTTTAACTTTATGACATAGGGCACATATTGGCTATAATGCGCACCAATTTTCTTTAAGTAAAAGTGACGATATGAAATCTCTGTTTGCCAGCACGGCTCGTGGTCTTGAAGAGCTGTTAAAAACTGAACTGGAAGGACTTGGCGCCACGGCGTGCCAGGTCGTCCAGGGCGGGGTTCATTTTCAGGGAGATACGCGCCTGCTGTATCAAAGCCTGATGTGGAGCCGGCTGGCCTCGCGCATCATGCTGCCGCTCGGCGAGTGCAGCGTGTATAGCGATCTGGATCTCTACCTGGGGGTTCAATCGATTCCGTGGACGGAGATCTTTACCACTGACGCCACCTTTGCGGTGCATTTTAGCGGCCTCAATGAGGAAATCCGCAACAGTCAGTATGGCGCATTAAAAGTCAAAGACGCTATCGTCGATAGCTTCACGCGTAAAAATCTGCCGCGTCCGAATGTCGATCGTGAGAATCCCGATCTGCGTATCAACGTCTGGCTGAACAAAGAAACGGCGCATATTTCACTGGATCTAAGCGGCGAAGGTCTGCATCTGCGCGGCTACCGTGATGGCACCGGCATGGCGCCGATCAAAGAAAACCTCGCGGCGGCAATCGTCATGCGCTCCGGCTGGGTGGCGGGAACGCCGCTGCTCGATCCGATGTGCGGTTCCGGCACGTTGCTGATTGAAGCGGCGATGCTGGCGACCGATCGCGCGCCGGGCCTGCACCGCGGCCACTGGGGCTTCGGCGGATGGGCGCAACACGATGACGCTATCTGGAAAGAGGTGAAAGCCGAGGCGCAAACGCGCGCTCGCCAGGGGCTGGCCGCTTATGAATCGCGCTTCTACGGCTCAGACGTCGACGAGCGCGTGATTGAACGCGCGCGCCGCAACGCCCGCCGCGCCGGTATTGGCGAGCTTATCAATTTCGAAGTAAAAGACGTAGCGCAGCTCAATAATCCGCTGCCGAAAGGCCCGTATGGCACCGTTATCAGTAACCCGCCATACGGCGAGCGTCTGGAAAGCGAACCGGCGCTGATTGCCCTGCACAGCCTGCTGGGACGGATTATGAAAAACCAGTTTGGCGGCTGGAACCTGTCGGTCTTCAGCGCCTCGCCGGAATTGCTGAGCTGCCTGCAGCTGCGTGCCGATAAACAGTTTAAAGCCAAAAACGGCCCGCTGGACTGCGTACAGAAGAACTATCATCTGGCGGAAAGCGAAGGCGGCAAGCCGGCGATGCTGGCGGAAGATTTTGCCAACCGCTTACGTAAAAACCTGAAGAAGTTTGAAAAGTGGGCGCGTCAGGAAGGCATTGAATGCTATCGCCTGTACGATGCCGATTTGCCGGAATATAACGTAGCTATCGACCGCTACGGCGAGTGGGTAGTGGTGCAGGAGTACGCGCCGCCGAAAACCGTCGATGCGCACAAAGCGCGCCAGCGTCTGTTCGATATTATCGCCGCGACTATCGCGGTGTTAGGGATTGCGCCGAATAAACTGGTGCTGAAGACCCGCGAGCGGCAGAAGGGTAAAAATCAGTACCAGAAGATGGCGGAGAAGGGCGACTTTATCGAGGTACAGGAGTATAACGCGCGTCTGTGGGTTAACCTTACCGACTATCTCGACACCGGTCTGTTCCTTGACCACCGTATCGCCCGTCGTATGCTCGGCCAGATGAGCAAGGGTAAGGATTTCCTTAACCTGTTCTCCTATACCGGCAGCGCCAGCGTTCACGCCGGTCTGGGCGGCGCGCGCTCAACTACGACTGTCGATATGTCACGCACCTATCTGGAATGGGCGGAACGCAACCTGCGTCTCAATGGTTTAACCGGCCGTGCGCATCGCCTGATGCAGGCGGACGTGCTGGGTTGGCTGCGGGAAAGCACCGAGCAGTTCGATCTGATCTTTATCGATCCGCCGACCTTCTCCAACTCCAAACGAATGGAAGATGCCTTTGATGTGCAGCGCGATCATATCCGTCTGATGACCGATCTAAAACGTCTGCTGCGTAAAGGCGGCACGATTATGTTCTCGAATAACAAACGCGGTTTCCGTATGGATCATGACGGGCTGGCGGCACTTGGCCTGAAGGCGCAAGAAATTTCGCAAAAAACGCTGTCGCAGGATTTTGCCCGCAACCGTCAGATCCACAACTGCTGGCTGATTACCGCGGCCTGAAAGGAATAAAGAATGTCACTGATTAGTATGCACGGCGCCTGGCTTTCGTTCAGCGATGCACCGCTGCTGGATAATGCTGAACTGCATATCGAAGATAACGAACGCGTCTGCCTGGTAGGGCGTAACGGCGCTGGTAAATCGACCCTGATGAAAATCCTCAACCGCGAGCAGGGTCTGGACGATGGGCGTATTATTTATGAACAAGATCTGATCGTTGCGCGTCTGCAGCAGGATCCTCCGCGTAATGTCGCAGGTACGGTGTACGATTTTGTCGCGGAAGGGATCGCCGAACAGGCGGCGTATCTGAAGGCCTATCATGATGTTTCGCATCAGGTGATGACCGATCCGAGCGATAAAAATTTAAATGAGCTGGCCCGCCTGCAGGAACAGCTGGATAACCTGGGGCTGTGGCAGTTAGATAGCCGTATCAACGAAGTGATCGAGCAGCTTGGCCTTAACGCCGACGCGCCGCTGGCGTCGCTGTCCGGCGGCTGGCTGCGTAAAGCTGCGCTGGGCCGCGCGCTGGTTAGCGGGCCGCGCGTATTGTTGCTGGATGAACCGACTAACCACCTCGATATCGAAACTATCGACTGGCTGGAAGGGTTCCTCAAATCCTTCAAAGGCACCATTATCTTCATTTCGCACGACCGTTCTTTTATCCGCAATATGGCAACGCGCATTGTCGACCTCGATCGCGGCAAGCTGGTGACCTATCCGGGCAATTACGATCAATATCTGCTGGATAAAGAAGAAGCGCTGCGCGTCGAAGAGCTGCAGAATGCTGAATTCGACCGCAAGCTGGCGCAGGAAGAGGTGTGGATCCGCCAGGGGATTAAAGCGCGTCGTACCCGCAACGAAGGGCGCGTCCGCGCGCTGAAGGCGATGCGTCGCGAGCGCGGCGAACGCCGTGAAGTGATGGGCAGCGCGAAGATGCAGGTCGAGGAGGCTTCTCGCTCCGGCAAAATCGTCTTTGAGATGGAAAACGTCAACTATCAGGTTGACGGCAAAGTGCTGGTCAAAGATTTCTCCGCGCAAATCCAGCGTGGCGACAAGATTGCGCTGATTGGCCCGAACGGCTGCGGTAAAACCACGCTGCTGAAGCTGATGCTCGGCCAGTTGCAGGCCGATAGCGGGCGTATCCACGTCGGTACCAAGCTGGAAGTCGCCTACTTCGATCAGCACCGCGCGGAGTTGGATCCGGACCGCACGGTGATGGATAACCTTGCGGAAGGTAAACAAGAGGTGATGGTTAACGGTAAGCCGCGTCACGTGCTGGGCTATCTGCAGGACTTCCTGTTCCATCCAAAACGGGCGATGACCCCGGTACGCGCGTTGTCCGGCGGGGAGCGTAACCGTCTGCTGCTCGCGCGCTTGTTCCTGAAACCCAGTAACTTATTGATTCTTGATGAACCGACTAACGACCTTGATGTCGAAACGCTGGAACTGCTGGAAGAGCTGATCGATGGCTACCAGGGCACCGTGATGCTGGTGAGCCACGACCGTCAATTTGTTGACAACACCGTGACCGAGTGCTGGATCTTCGAGGGCGGCGGGCGTATCGGCCAATATATCGGCGGTTATCACGACGCGCGCGGACAGCAAGCGCAGTCGCTGGCGAATAAACAGCCGATTGTAAAAAAACCGGCGGAAGTCGCTCAACCGAAAGCAGAAAGTGTCAAACGCTCCGCCAGCAAACTAAGCTATAACCTGCAGCGCGAACTGGAACAGCTGCCGCAGAAGCTGGAAGATCTGGAAACTCAACTGCAGACGCTGCAGGAAAAAGTTGCCGATCCTTCTTTCTTCGGCCAGCCGCATGACCAGACCCAGCAGGTGCTGGCGCAGTTAGCGGAAGCGGAACAGGCCCTGGAAGCGGCCTTTGAACGCTGGGAATATCTCGAAGGACTCAAAAACGGCGCTTAAGCTGAGGAGTGTTCATGTGCGATCATCATCATGCTGCGCGGCACATATTGTGCCCACAATGTGATCTGCTGGTGGCTTTGCCGCCGCTGGAGCATCGCCAGAAAGCCGCATGCCCACGCTGCGGCACCACGCTCACCACATCGTGGGACGCGCCGCGGCAGCGCCCCACGGCCTATGCGCTGGTGGCGCTGTTCATGCTGCTGCTGGCGAACCTGTTTCCTTTTGTTTATATGAAAGTCGGCGGGATCAGCAGCGAAATTGAGCTGCTGGAAATACCTAATGTGTTGTTCACCGAGGATTACGCCAGCCTCGGTACGTTCTTTTTACTCTTTGTCCAACTGGTCCCGGCGTTTTGTCTGGTGACCATCTTATTGTTGGTCAATCGCGTTCATATGCCTTCACGCTTGAAGGCGTTTCTGGCGCGGATTTTGTTTCACCTCAAAAGCTGGGGGATGGCGGAGATTTTCCTCGCCGGGGTGCTGGTCAGCTTCGTTAAACTCATGGCCTATGGTGATATCGGCGTTGGGCTGAGCTTTGTTCCCTGGTGTCTGTTCTGCCTGCTGCAATTGCGGGCGTTTCAGTGCGTCGATCGCCGCTGGCTGTGGGACGACATTGCGCCAATGCCGGTCATTAAGCAGCCGCTGCGCCCTGGCGTGCCGGGGCTTCGCCAGGGGTTACGCTCCTGCTCGTGCTGTACGGCGGTGCTGCCAGCGGATGAGAAAGAGTGTCCACGCTGTCACACCAAAGGTACCCCGCGGCGTAAAAACAGCCTGCAGTGGACGCTGGCGCTGCTGTTGACGTCATTTGTGCTCTATTTACCCGCCAATATTCTGCCGATTATGATTACCGATCTGCTGGGCGATAAAATGCCGTCGACAATCATGGCGGGCGTCGTTCTGCTGTGGAGTGAGGGCTCTTACCCGGTCGCGCTGGTTATCTTTATCGCCAGTATCATGGTGCCGACGTTAAAAATGATCGCTATCGGCTGGCTATGCTGGAGTGCGAACGGAAACGGCGCGCGTGATTCAGAGCGTATGCACCTGATTTATGAAGTGGTTGAATTTGTTGGCCGTTGGTCAATGATCGACGTTTTTGTCATCGCGGTACTCTCGGCGCTGGTGCGTATGGGAGGCTTGATGAATATCTATCCGGCGATAGGCGCGGTGATGTTCGCGCTGGTCGTTGTTATGACCATGTTCTCGGCCATGATGTTTGACCCACGTCTATTGTGGGACCGTGAACCAGATCCAAGCCATGAGGAAATGCAACAGCATGGAAAATAAGAGCGGAGAAGCGAAAGTGCAGAAGGTGAAGAACTGGTCACCGGTCTGGATCTTTCCGATTGTGACTGTGCTCATCGGCGCATGGATACTGTTTTACCACTACAGCCACCAGGGGCCGGAGGTGACGCTTATCACCACCAACGCCGAAGGCATTGAAGGGGGTAAAACGCGTATCAAGAGCCGCAGCGTTGATGTCGGGGTAGTGGAAAGCGCTATCCTGACTGATGACCTGAAACATGTAGAAATTAAAGCGCGTCTGAACTCGGGGATGCAGAAGCTGCTGCATAAAGACTCGGTGTTCTGGGTGGTGAAACCGCAGGTGGGGCGCGAGGGGATTAGCGGCCTCGGCACCTTGCTTTCCGGCGCCTATATCGAATTGCAGCCAGGTAAAGAAGGTTCTGTGGCGCCGCAGTATCCGCTGTTGGATTCGCCGCCATTGGCTTCACCGGATGCCAAAGGTATCCGTGTTCTGCTGGAAAGTAGCAAAGCCGGGCAACTCTCGCCTGGTGATCCGGTGCTGTTCCGCGGCTATCGCGTCGGTTCGGTTGAAACCAGTACCTTTGATACGCAGAAGCGCCGCATCACCTATCAGCTGTTTATCAATGCGCCGAACGACCGTCTGGTGACGACCAACGTTCGCTTCTGGAAAGATAGCGGTATCGCGGTTGACCTCACGTCCGCGGGAATGCGCGTCGAGATGGGATCGCTGTCGACGCTGTTTGGCGGCGGTGTGAGCTTTGACATTCCGGAAGGACTTGATCTCGGCGAGCCGGTGGCGAATAAAACGGAATACCACCTGTTTGACGATCAGAAGAGTATTCAGGATTCGGTGTTCACCCAACATATCGATTACGTCCTGTTCTTTAAAGATTCGGTGCGTGGTCTGCAGCCAGGGGCGCCGGTTGAATTCCGCGGTATTCGTCTTGGTACCGTCGGCAAAGTGCCGTTCTTTATCCCCGGTTTGAAACAGAGCCTGAACGATGATTATCGTATCCCGGTTGAAATACGTATCGAGCCGGAACGTCTGATCAATCAACTGGGCGGCGATCCGAACATTCGCGCGCATATTGACGATCTGATCAACCGCGGGCTTCGTGCTTCGCTGAAAACCGGCAACCTGGTAACCGGCGCGCTGTATATCGATCTCGACTTCTATCCGAAAGCGCCTCCGCGCGGCAAGATTCAGGAGTTCGGCGGCTATCCGATCATTCCAACCGTCAGCGGCGGTCTGGCACAGATCCAGCAGCGTCTGATGGATGCGCTCGATAAGATTAACAATCTGCCGATTAACCCGCTGCTGGAGCAGGCGACCAGTACCCTGGCGCAGAGCCAGAAAACCATGCAGCGTGTCCAGACTACGCTCGACAACTTGAATAAGATCACTTCAAGCCAGTCGATGCAGCAGCTTCCAGCTGATATGCAGAGTACGTTGCGCGAGTTGAACCGCAGTATGCAGGGCTTCCAGCCAGGCTCGGCGGCCTACAATAAGATGGTTGCGGATATGCAGCGACTGGATCAGGTGCTTCGTGAACTGCAGCCGGTACTGAAAACCCTCAACGACAAGAGCAATGCGCTGGTATTTGAGGCCAAGGATAAAAAAGATCCGCAGCCGAAGGGAGCGAAATAATGAAAAAGTGGTTAGTAGCGGCAGCGGTATGCGTACTGACGGCCTGCAGCAGCGGTGGTGAGAGTAAAACTTACTATCAATTACCGGTAGCAAAGAGCGGCGCGCAAAGCGCCGTCAACCAGAGCAAGAATTTGCTGTGGGTTGAGCAGGTCAGTATCCCTGATTATCTGGCCGGGAATGGCGTGGTTTATCAGACTACCGATGTGCAGTATGTGATTGCTAATAACAATCTGTGGGCGAGCCCGCTGGACCAGCAGTTACGTACCACGCTGGTGGCGAATCTGAGCAATCAACTGCCGGGTTGGGTGGTGGCATCGCAGCCGTTAGGCAGCGAGCAGGATACGCTTAATGTCTCCGTTAGCGGCTTCCACGGCCGCTACGACGGCCGGGTCATTGTTAGCGGTGAATGGCTGCTTAAGCATCAGGGGCAGTTAATCAAGCGTCCGTTCAATATTGAACTTAAGCAACAGCAGGATGGCTATGACGCGATGGTTAAGACCCTGGCGCAGGCCTGGAGCCAGGAAGCCACCGCGATTGCGAGTGAGTTGAACCGCCTGCCATAAGTAAAATTAATAAAATTAAAGCCGCCGCGACCTGAAAAATCGCCGCGGCTTTTTTATTTGCCGCATCAGGTTGATAGTTGTGCTGGCTCACGATTTTTGTACAAATGAACTTTCATATAGCTCACAAATATGACACTGGCGTGAATTTTGCGCATTGACGCTGCCTGCGTTTCGCGGTAAAGGTTATACGTGGTTGCATATTTAGTGACCACTGTTTTCTTTTCCACCAGATCAAATAATGAGGGAAACGAGGCATGAAGAGACAAAAACGAGATCGCCTGGAACGGGCACATCAGCGTGGATATCAGGCCGGCATTACCGGCAGATCGAAAGAAATGTGTCCCTACCAGACCCTTAATCAGAGGTCCCATTGGCTAGGAGGTTGGCGAGAAGCCATGGAGGACAGGGTGCAGACTGCCTGACTGTCTCTTTAAAAAAGAAGCCTTCGCATTGCGAAGGCTTCGCCTTTTGTACTTCAGGACCTTTTAGTACTTCAGGATAAGTACGGTAGATAAATCAGAACGCGGAAGTATCCTGGAACAGACCGACTTTCAGGTCAGTTGCAGAGTAGATCAGACGCCCATCAACCAGCACCTCGCCATCCGCCAGGCCCATGATCAGGCGACGGTTTACGATGCGTTTGAAGTGGATACGATAGGTGACTTTTTTCGCCGTCGGCAGAATCTGACCGGTAAATTTCACTTCGCCTACGCCCAGCGCACGGCCTTTACCTTCGCCGCCCAGCCAGCCCAGATAGAAGCCTACCAGTTGCCACATTGCGTCCAGACCCAGACAGCCAGGCATTACCGGGTCGCCGATGAAGTGACAACCGAAGAACCACAGGTCTGGGTTGATGTCGAGCTCAGCTTCAACGTAACCTTTGTCGTAGTTGCCGCCGGTTTCGGTCATCTTGACGACGCGGTCCATCATCAGCATGCTCGGCGCCGGCAGTTGCGGGCCTTTCGCGCCAAACAGTTCACCACGACCAGAGGCAAGAAGATCTTCTTTTGTATAGGATTCGCGTTTATCTACCATGTTTTCAGTAAGCCTTATTTTGAGTTCGGGACGCAGGATAGCTAACACGTGTAAGCTGAACAAGTCCGATCAGTTCGAATTTGATCCGCCTAACCAGCGTAGCGGCCATGGAAAACGATGGCGAGTCTCTTGTTGCATCGCCTGCGCAATCCGTTCCTGAATGGTTTGTCGTAGCGTTTGTCCTTCACCATCCCATTGCAGCTGGGTGAGAAGCGGCAGGGCTTCGGTAACGTCGTCAATGGCCCAGATAAAGAACTGTTCGTCAGCCACCGCCTGGCGAAGCTCCTGTGCCAGGCTCAGATGGCGGACGTTGGCAGACGGAATAATAACGCCTTGCTTGCCTGTTAATCCGCGCTGCTGGCAGATGGTGAAGAAACCTTCAATCTTTTCGTTCAGTCCGCCGACCGGCTGGACGCGACCGAACTGATCGACCGAGCCGGTAATCGCAATACTCTGGTTGATCGGCACATTGGCCAGCGCGCTGATAAGCGCGCACAGCTCAGCCATTGAGGCGCTATCGCCATCCACTTCACTGTAGGACTGCTCGAAGGTTAGTGAAGCGCTAAATGGCAGCTGCTGTTCAAGTTCGAGCTCGGACATAATAAACGCCTGCATGATCATCATGCCTTTGGCGTGAATATTACCGCCCAGTTCAGCTTTACGCTCAACGTCAATAAATTCGCCGTCGCCGATATGGACTACACAGCTGATACGCGAAGGTTCGCCAAAGGCGCGCGGGTGTCCTGGAAACTCGATTACCGACAGGGCATTGATTTGGCCGATGCATTCGCCTTCGGTATCAATCATGATCTGATCGAGAAGAATTTCATCGCGCATTCGCTCGGCAAGATAGCCTTCACGCCATTCACGGCGCTCAAGCATAGTTTGCATCTCCGTGCCGCTAATCCATTCGCCTTCGCAGAAGGCTGCCGCTTCACGCAGCTGACGGCCAATCCAGAGAGGGGAAAGCGGAAGCGTCTCCTGATCGCCGGTGTCGCGCACGCCTTCTTCAATCAGCAGCGGCCATGCGTCAGCCGCCGGCCCAGGCAGCGAAAGCTGACGAGCATGTTGCCAGACCCACTGGCACCAGAGTTTCAGGGTGTCGGCATCGGCTATCTGCAGGTTATCTTCATACTCGCTATAAATGGCCTGCGACGCGAGTTCCGGTTCCATCTCCTGAAAGTCAGCCAGCGCATCACGCTCGCCGATCAGAATGATCCTCAGGTTCAGCGGCATGGAAGGAATGCTAACGGGAAGAGGGCGGGATTCATCAATGGACAACCAGTCAAAGCGCTGACGGGTCACCATGTTCTTCAGGCGCATCCATAGCAGCGGCTGGGCCAGTAGCGCACGCAGGGAGAGCAACAGGACGCCGCCGTTCGCGCGGTGCACCAGACCCGGCTGCAGCGAAATTTCGCCGTTAAACTGGCGTACGCAACCAAAGAGCTGTTCCGCTTCAATCCAGTCGGCGGATTCAACCGGACCGTTGCTGGCAAAATTGTCTTCCGCGCTTTGTGCCGGCGACATGGTTACGTTGCCGCCGTTGACCTGATAGCGTACACCGCATAGCGCTGTCGTGGACTGCTGCAGGCTGCGCGCGGCTTCGGCTACCCAATGCAGATACTCCGGCTCTTCCGGCGCCTTTACCAGCATAAATGATGAAATGGCTGGCGTGATCAGAAGCTGTTCCAGCGCATAAAATAAACGGGGTTGTAGATCGCCGGCGAGGGATGCCTCTGTCTCGGCGAGATTGACCTGGGTAAACAGCGCCTGATAACTTTCCGTATCAGGAGCGAGGTCGTTTCGGGTAAGTTTCGTAATGGTCAAAGTCGCTGTTTTTTAGTCAGATGTAAAACGAGCGATTATACCTGATACCGCGTCTGCGCACACGGAGGATTGCGTTTATCACGCTGATAATGGAATCGTCCACTTCACGAAAGATGATTTATTCTCAGCACATCCAGAAAAAACTGATATCCTGAAATGAGTTACACGGTCACATTGAGATCGCAATGAAATATCAACAACTGGAAAACCTTGAAAGCGGCTGGAAATGGAAATATCTGGTAAAGAAGCACCGGGAAGGTGAGTTGATTACCCGCTACATTGAAGCCAGCGCTGCGCAAGCCGCGGTCGATGTCTTGCTGACGCTCGAAAATGAACCTGTTCTGGTGAATACCTGGATCGATCAGCATATGAATCCGGAGCTCGCTAACCGGATGAAGCAGACTATTCGCGCACGACGCAAGCGTCATTTTAACGCCGAGCATCAGCATACGCGGAAAAAGTCCATCGATCTGGAATTCGTTGTCTGGCAACGCCTGGCCGGGCTTGCGCAACGGCGAGGCAAGACATTATCAGAAACCATCGTACAGCTAATTGAAGACGCCGAGCATAAAGAAAAATATGCCAGCAAGATGTCGAGCCTGAAGCACGATCTGCAGGTGCTCTTAGGAAAAGAGTAAGTAGCGGCCAACGTTGCTTGAGATTTTCCTCTGAACTCAAAATCAGGCCAAAAAAAACCCCGCATCAGCGGGGTTTTTTATCGTAGGAAACTTAAGCCTGCGGCTGAGTTACTACGTCTTTGTAACCTTTAACTTCGATCGCAACACGACGATCCGGAGCCAGGCAGTCGATCAGTGCAGCGCGAGCTTTCACGTTGTCACAGGTGTTGCCGGTAACCGGATCAGATTCGCCCATACCGCGAGCAGAGATCTTGTTAGCCGGGATGCCTTTAGCTACGAGGTAGTCAACAACGGACTGAGCACGTTTCTCAGACAGTTTCTGGTTGTACTGCTCGGAACCGATGCGGTCGGTGTAACCCAGAACAACTGCAGAACCGTCTTTCGGGTCCATGTTGCTCAGCTGGGTGTACAACTGATCCAGAGCCTGCTGACCTTCTGGTTTCAGAGTTGCTTTGTTGAAGTTGAACAGTACGTCAGACTTCAGGGTGAAGGTCTTGGTGGTGACTTCCGGAGCCGGAGCCGGAGCCGGAGCTACAACCGGTGCATTGTCTTCCTGACCGAAACGGTAGGAAACACCAACGCTCAGCATGCCGTTGTCCGGACGAACGCCTACAGTGCCAGCGTCGCCGATGTTGTTAACCCACTGGTATTCCAGACGGGTAGCGATGTCACGGGTCATTGCCCACTCAACGCCGCCAGCGAATACTGGGGAAACGCCGGTGTCATGGTTGTCACCGATACGGTTGTTGCTGGAGTCAGCGCGCCATACCATGCCGCCCAGACGGGTATAGATGTCCAGATCGTCAGTGATCGGGTAACCCAGTTTAGCGGTCAGCTGAACGCCCTGAGCTTTGAATGCGCCGTTAACGTTGTCGCCTTTGTAAGGCATACGGCCCAGCCAGTCGTAACCCATTTCGAAACCGAGGTACGGGTTAACCTGATAACCACCGAACGCACCAGCGCCCAGCTGGCTTTCGTGGGTCGGACCATTGTTAT
Source organism: Klebsiella sp. CN_Kp088 (assembly GCF_040064335.1). NCBI lineage: Bacteria > Pseudomonadati > Pseudomonadota > Gammaproteobacteria > Enterobacterales > Enterobacteriaceae > Klebsiella > Klebsiella sp. CN_Kp088. Next base: position 248,914 of record NZ_JBEAIQ010000016.1, read on the forward strand.
TCAGGTTGCTGTTGTACCAGCCGGTGTCATGGAACTGGGACCAACCCAGTTTACCACCTGCATACCAAGTGTTATCTTTCGGAGCGGCCTGCGCTACGGTAGCGAAGCCAGCCAGTGCCACTGCAATCGCGATAGCTGTCTTTTTCATTTTTTGCGCCTCATTATCATCCAAAATTCGCCATGAAGGTACATAAGACCTCACGGTTAAATCCTTCACCGGGGGCGTGACTCGTTGTTAACTATGCTGATACATGCAGCGTAAGCCGATCACCCCTGGCGATGTAAAGTCTACAACTTAGTTAGAAACTTACAAGTGTGAACTCGGTCAGGCATATGAAAAAAAAGGGTTGTATACACAATATTTAACAAATATGGTTAATTTGTGAACGCGGTGAAAAGTCGCAAAACCGCACCACACCGGGATCTCTGTGAAATTAACCACTTTACGAGAATGGTTTTTGACGAGGCAAAAAAAATTCCAGGATTAATCCTAATTTCACTCAATGATATAAATTTGAGTGAATTTTTAGCCCACTTAATTGTCTCCCAGGCTGGCTTGTATTTCTCACCGGGCGCATGATAAAGCCCATCGCATGACCTTCTTCTGCGGCGAGCGCCAGACGTTTATGTTCTTGTTCAGTAAGTTCATCCGTCAGCCAGCCAATAACCACGCTATAATTCCCGGTACGTAAAGCGCGAATCATCGATTCCAGAGTATTGCAGGGCGACATCTGGTTAATCTGCATCACTTTTGAAAGCGGAAGGCCGGACGACTGTACCCATTCTTTACTCAGCTTTTGCTGCGGAGTGAGCCACAGTTGCCAGCGCGACTGCTGGCCAAGCTGCTGTAATAAAGGTAGCAGCAAAAGCTGCGTCATCATGGGTTGATCTTCGCGATAGACGATTTCACTAATCAGCCCAGTGGCTGAATGTTCGACGACGCTGTGCGAAGGGCGACGTACTGAAGCCGAAGTCAGTGGTGAACGATTTGCGTGAGCTGAAGTAAACATAGTCTATCTCGCCTGTGGGTTACTGTATGCATATACAGTATATCTGCCAGGGGGCGTCGTCAACCTCATTTTCCCATTTTTGCATATATTTTATGCACTCTACCCGGCTATGAATTATCGCTGCGGCGACTTATTTATATGAATTCACTGTCTCTATGCTGAACCCGCAGGCGACATTTTCCTCCGTTAATCTTTACTTCACGGCTGCCGGGCGTGTCGTCAATGGGGCCGATATGCTGTTCATCAATTAACATTGCTTAAGTATTCAGCGAGTCTCTGTAACACTATTTGCAGAATAACTTTTTCCTGAAAGCGCCTCGCAAAACAGCGAGCTGATTGAGATGAAGCCAAAATTCATCTTGCTGCACAAAACGAACTCACTTATTTTCTTCAATAACGGATCCGTTAATAAAATTACTTTTATGTGCATGATTACCAAAGGAATGATCATGAAGAAAATTTCAAAATTACGGTTCCTCCAGTTTCAGGAGTGCCTTTCCCCCTTAGGTAAAATCAGTAGCCGGCCTTTATTCGGCGGGTATAGTCTGGCGATTGAAAATACCGTATTCGCCATGGTGGCTGAGGGCGAAATCTATCTTAGGGTTTGCGAACAAAGCGCCTCTTATCGGGTTGAACATCACAGCCCGATGCTGATGATGCGCAAGAATGGCCGGCCAGTGGCCTTAAAGTATTACCGGATAGATGAAGCACTATGGCAGGACAGTAAAATGCTGTTTCACCTATCGCAGCTGTCATTGCATTCGGCGCGAAGCGAAAAGCAGCATCAGCGTGATTCCGGCAGACTAAAGAATTTGCCTAATATCAGCTTCCATATGGAGTTGATGTTGATCCATGCCGGAATAACCGATGTGAAAATGCTGCGTACACTCGGGGCGGAAAAGAGCTGGTTAAAATTGAGAGAGCATAATAAAGGAATATCAATCAATGTCCTTGAGTCCCTGGCGGGCGCGATTGCCGGCATTCATTCCGCCGCGCTCCCGGCGCAGCGGCGCCAGGAGCTACGGGAGTGGGCTAATACACAAGGATACAGCGTGGAGGATTATTCCGGTTGACCAGCAATCCGGCGCTGCAGACGACATATTTCCGGCAGCAGTGCGAGCAGTAGCCCAATCTGCTGCAGGACCAATGGTTCTTTACTGTCGGCTCGCGGCTCCAGATGTTGAATTCGCGATTGCAGGTTGCTGAGCGCCTGCTGAACACGCTGTTCGTCTGCGGGAGAATGATGCAGCGCATCATCGACGTAGCAGACGGCATCATCGAGTAACGCCAGTATTTCCGGAGTCGTCAGTTTTTCCCTGTGCGCCCCCAACGCGGAAATATAGCTGGTAAAGGTATGGTTAAGACACAACAGGCGGAATGCCGTTTCACGCATCGTGTTGTCGGCTTTAGGCTCTGTGGATAAATTTGATACCACTGATGCCAGTTCGCTATCCCGATTATGTGCGTTACGCCGGGCAACGCGATACTCAAGACGGTTATCGCGCCCCTGATGATACTGCTCGAGAATAGCGTCAAGATAACGGCAGTTAGCGTTGATGGCCTGATCCAGTACGCGAGGTAAGTTACGGAAGTTCCAGTCAGGCCAGATAAAGGTCACTGCCGCCCAGGCGATGGCGCAGCCGATCAGCGTATCAAGGATACGCGGTAAAGCGACTTCGAATCCTTCACCTAACAGGTTAAAGCACAGCAGTACCAGCAGCGTGATAAACATAGTGGCGTGCGCATACTGCACGTTGCGAAAAGCGAAAAACAGCACGCCGGTTAGTACAATGAGCAGCAGCTGGCCTTCAACCGAGGGAACCAGCAGCAGCACCGGTAGGCCGATCGCGACGCCAATCAATGTACCGATGATCCTTAACGCCAGACGATGCCGGGTCGCGTTATAGTTCGGCTGACAAACAAACAGGCTGGTAAGCAGAATCCAGTAACCGTGGTTGAGGCCGGTAAACTGAATGAACGCATAGCCCGCGCACAGCACCAGTGACATTCGCACCGCGTGGCGGAAAAGCGCCGATTCCGGCGTCATATTGCTGCGCAGTCGTAACCAGATATCGCTAAACCCGCTAGGGCGATCGTCGGCAAGCAGATTTTCGGGATGGTTGCTGGCCAGTACGCTGGTCTGCACCGATTCGATAGTTGCCAATTGCGCATCAATAGCGCGTAGGTTATTGAGCAGAAAACCCAGCGCTTTGACCTGATCTTGCGGCGCGCCGCTGGCGCGGACGCGATCCAGCGCCGCGTCCAGATGCATAAAGGCGCGTTCAAAGTGCGCATCATGCTGATACGGGATGCGTAAGAGAATGGCGCGGGAAAGTTTTTGACAGGCCTGCGCCTGCATTGACAACATCCGTTGGAAACGGAACATCACATCGCTGTAGCGGAAATGGTCGCGAAGCGTCTGATACTGAATATGTGATGAGCTGGCACGCTCATGAATGTCCTGGGCGACGAAATAATACTGAAGGGTGCGACGAGTGCCGCGTTGCCCGCGGTCGCCGCGCAGGCGTGTCAGTAAAGACGCTTTCGTCTGGTTAAGCATCGCAACCAGCTTGCCGTTAGCGAGCGCCAGATCGTACAACGGGGCCTGACTTTCATCTTCGATATCCGGATCGAACAGTCGGGATTTAAGTTCAAGGTATTGGGCCAGCTGTTCATAGCTGCGCGCAAGATTATCCTGCAGTGGGCGGATGGGAAAAATAAGATGCCCTGCGAGCGTCAATACGTTGTACCAGATGGCGCCAGCCAGCAAAAAGAGCGGCTGCAGGTACCAACTGTTATACAGAGTGACCCCTAACATGGTGTAGATAGCGATCAGTAAGGCGCCGAAAGCAATGGTGGCATAGCGTTGACCCAGCCCGCCGAGCAGGATAAAACCCGTCGTGGACAGGGTTAACCCAATAGCAAACAGCCACGGCCATGGAAACAGTAACTCCACCGACGCGGAGGCAATAAAGAAGCAGACCAGCGTAATAGCGAGATTACGTAACCGCCCGGTAAGGCGATCGTCGAGGTCGGTCAACGCCGCGGCAACCACCCCAAGCGTTAACGGGATGGTGAGTTTGACTTCGCCAATCCACCACGGCGCAACCGTGGTGCCACAAAGCGCAATAAATATCCTGGCGTTATATAGCCAGGCGCTATTCCATGTATAACGGCGGAGCAGGGGGCTTAACATAACAGTGTTCCGTACAATTACTGAAAGCGACGGCGGGCGTTGGCTTCGCGCGCGGCGCGAGCCGTTTCAACGGAGACCACGCGGCGTCCTACCGGCCAAAGTGCAATGGCGGCAATTTTAAAATTGGCGATCCCCACGGGGATACCAATGATGGTCAGGCACTGCGCAATACCGCTGAAAATATGCATCAGGCACAGCCACCAACCGAAGAACATGAACCACAAAATATTCAAAATAGTGCCGCCCGCGTTCAGTAAACTGTTTTTTGCTTCAGGTTCCAGTTCATCAACATGAATGGCTTCATTACCGTAGGGGAACAGCGATAGTCTGGTGATTTCCCAACATGAACGCGTCAGCGGTAACGTGAAGATCAAAATAATACTGACCAGCGTCGCCAGTAGCCAACCGAGCGTGGTGGCGAAACCGCCAAGAACAAAGTTCAAAATATTCAGAATGGTACGCATAAACCCTCTGGTTAACCCTGTGGATAATAAGACCCGGCAATTGTAACGTTTTTTTGCGCTGGAGCACCTGCTCGCGGGCGGTTAAACTTAAAAACATTCAAACTGATTGAAATTTGGCGATATATGGAACTTAAAGCGACAACATTGGGCAAACGCATGGCACAGCATCCTTATGATCGGGTGCAGTTGCTTAATGCCGGGGTCAAAGTCTCAGGCGATCGTCATGAGTATCTTATACCTTTCAATCAGTTATTGTCAGTTCAATGTAAGCGTGGCCTGGTGTGGGGCGAGCTGGAGTTCGTGCTGCCGGAAAGCAAAGTTGTGCGTTTGCATGGTACCGAATGGACTGAGACGCAGCATTTCTTTCATCATCTCAATAATCTCTGGCAGCAGTGGAGCGCGGAGATGAGCGAAATCGCCGCGGACTTGCTGCGCCAGCAGTTAAGTGAAATTGAACGAGCCAGCGCCGAAGGTAAGTGGTTGACGCGCCAGCAGGTCGCGGACGTGCAGGATAAAATCCGCCGGGCTTTAACCGGGTTACCTTTCCCTGAGAGCCGTCTGGATGAATTCGATAATTGCCGCGAACTGTGGCGCCAGTGTCAATGTTGGCTTAGCGATATCGACGAGGCTCGCCTGGCGCATAATCAAGCCTATACCGAAGCTATGCTGGAACAGTATCGCGGTTTCTTCGATAAGATTGAGTCTTCGCCGCTCAACCCGGCGCAGGCGCGGGCGGTGGTTAACGGCGAGCGTTCGCTGCTGGTTCTTGCTGGCGCCGGTAGCGGCAAAACGTCGGTACTGGTCGCTCGTGCCGGGTGGTTATTAAATCGCGGCGAAGCAGCGGCGGATCAGATCCTCCTACTGGCCTTTGGCCGTCAGGCGGCTCAGGAAATGGATGAACGTATTCAGGAGCGGTTGGGAACTGACGAGATTGCCGCGCGAACTTTCCATTCACTGGCGTTACATATTATTCAGCAGGGCAGCAAGAAAGTGCCGGCGATCAGTAAGCTGGAAAACGATACAGCCGCCCGGCAAAAGCTATTGTTGAAGGCCTGGCAGCAGCAGTGTCAGGAGAAAAAAGCGCAGGCCAAAGGCTGGCGTCAGTGGCTGGTGGATGAGATGGAGTGGCAGATTGACGAAGGTGATTTCTGGCAGGATCGCGTGCTGCTGCGCCGCCTGGCCGGCCGCCTTGACCGCTGGGTTAGTTTAATGCGCATGCACGGCGGCTCGCAGGCGGAGATGATCGCCTGCGCCCCTGAAGAAGTTCGCGATCTTTTTAATAAGCGTGTGAAACTGATGGCCCCGCTGCTGAAAGCCTGGAAAGCAGCGTTGAAAGAGGAAAATGCCGTTGATTTCTCCGGGCTTATACACCAGGCGGTCAACATACTGGATAAAGGCCGTTTTGTGAGCCCCTGGAAACATATTCTGGTTGATGAGTTTCAGGATATCTCTCCACAGCGTGCTGAATTGCTGGCGGCGCTGCGCCGGCAAAATAAACAGACCTCGTTATTTGCCGTGGGTGACGATTGGCAGGCGATTTATCGCTTCAGCGGCGCGCAGCTCTCTTTAACCACGGCGTTTAACCACTACTTTGGTGAAGGAGATTGCTGCGCGCTGGATACCACCTATCGATTTAACGGTCGTATCGGCGAGATTGCCAACGGTTTTATTCAGCAAAACCCGCATCAGTTGGCTAAGCCGCTGAATAGCCTGACCGCTGGCGATAAGAAAGCGGTGACACTGCTGCCCGACCATAAACTCGACGATCTGCTCGACAAGTTGAGCGGCTACGTTAAACCCGAACAGCGAATTTTGCTGCTGGCACGCTATCACCATCTGAAACCCGCCGCGCTGGAAAAAGCCGCGACCCGCTGGCCGCATCTACAGCTAGATTTTATGACAATTCACGCCAGCAAAGGCCAGCAGGCTGACTTTGTTATTGTGTTGGGCCTGCAGGAGGGGGATGACGCCTTCCCGGCGCCGGCAAGAGAGTCGGTAATGGAACAAGCGTTGTTGCCACAGCCGGAAGATTTCCCGGATGCTGAAGAGCGTCGGCTACTGTATGTGGCGATAACCCGCGCTCGCCTGCGGGTCTGGCTGCTGTTCAATAAAGAACGGCCTTCGTCATTTGTTGAGATACTGCAGGAACTGGGCGTGCCGGTAGCGCGAAAGCCCTGATCGTCGGCGGCCATCAGGCCGCCGTGGGGATTACTTCAGGCGCTCGGCAAGGTAGCGTTGGTAATCAGGGATTAAAATTTCAATCGGTTGATTAAAGTCCGGCGACTGGATAATAAAGTCAGCGGTGGCGGCATTCGTGGCTACCGGGATATTCCACACCGTCGCCAGACGCAGGAGCGCTTTGACGTCAGGATCGTGAGGTACCGCATTGAGCGGATCCCAGAAGAAGATCAGTACATCAATTTTCCCTTCCGAAATCAGCGCGCCCACCTGCTGGTCGCCGCCCATCGGTCCGCTCAACATTGCTTTCACTTCCAGCCCGGTGGCGCGTGAGACCAGGTTGCCGGTGGTCCCGGTTGCATAGAGCTGGTGCTGAGCCAGTAGCGCCTGGTGACGTTCGACCCATTTCATTAGCAGATCTTTGCAGTGATCGTGTGCTACCAGCGCGATATGTTTGCGTGCGGGTAAGGTACGTGTTGTCAGTTCCATAATTGGGTTCCACTTATATTAACCTGCAGACAGAGTACTGGAAGTGACTGATGCTGCAAGCGTCGGAAAGAAAAATTTTGCCGTATCTGTGAGTTAGGCTTGATGGCTGGTTTACATGGATTAGCTTACACTAGGGCTAAAGCGCAGGAGGATTATGATGAAAGAGAACGATATTGCTAGCATTCTGACCACCACCCGGACGATTGCGCTGGTAGGCGCCAGCGACAAACCCGATCGCCCGAGCTATCGGGTAATGAAATATCTGCTGGAACAGGGCTACCACGTCATTCCGGTTTCACCAAAGGTCGCAGGTAAAACCCTACTTGGTCAACAAGGCTACGCCACCCTGGCGGAAGTTCCGGAAAAAGTCGATATGGTTGATGTGTTCCGCAACTCGGAAGCGGCGTGGGGTGTGGCGCAAGAAGCGGTGGCCATCGGGGCGAAGACGTTGTGGATGCAGCTCGGCGTTATTAATGAACAGGCGGCGGTGATGGCGCGTGAAGCGGGGTTAAATGTGGTGATGGACCGCTGTCCGGCCATTGAAATTCCCCGACTAGGGTTAGCGAAGTAAAATAAAACCCCGCATTTGCGGGGTTTTTAACAGAAACATCGCGGTGAAGGCCAGTCAGTTACGCAGACGTGGCGCCTGCAACTGCTTACGGATAGTCTGCGCCAGTTCGTCCATCGACGGCTGTTCGGGATGTTCATCGCTGGCTTCACTGCTGAGCTGCGCTTCCGCGAGGTAGGTGTGGACCGGCTGGCCGTCCTCATCTTCCATCACAACATGATACCAGGGGGCCGCGCGCAGTTCATCGTTGGCGCCGATTTCATCCGCGGCGGGCTCGTCAAGCGAATACTCTGGATCGATATCAACGATTACGCCAAGGTAGCCGAGTAGCGTATGGCGAACCTGTTGGCCGATACCGAATTTGCTGGCAATCATAGTCACCTCCCGGGAAACGCTGGCGCCCACTGTATCCATCATCTTCAAATGTTCTTGAGTCATGAGAATAACGTGTGGGCGATGTTCCGCTTTTCAAGTTACATGACGCGACAGGCAAACCCTTTCAGATACAGTCCTTCCGGGTAGGTTGCGATCACCGGGTGATCGGCAGCCTGACGGAACTGCTCTATAAATTGTACATCACGCCCGGCATCTATTGCGGCATCGGCGATGATTTTCTGAAATAAATCGGTGGTCATCAGGCCGGAACAGGAGAAGGTCAGCAGTACGCCGCCTGGGTTCAACAGCTGGATCGCCAGCATATTAATGTCTTTATAACCGCGGCAGGCGCCCATCAGTTGGCTTTTGTTTTCGACGAATTTCGGCGGATCCATGACGATAACATCGAATTTTTCCCCCTGATCGCGATATTTACGCAGCAGTTTGAACACGTCGTCGCGTACGAATTCGGCTTTCGACAGATCCAGCTTATTCAGCTCAACGTTCTGTCTGGCGACATCCAGCGCCTCTTGTGAGGTATCAACGCTGGTGACCTGGCGGCAGCCGCCCATCAGCGCAGAAACCGCGAATCCGCCGGTATAAGAGAAGCAGTTGAGGACGCGCTTATCGGCGACGTAGCGGCGGGTCGCCAGACGGCTATCGCGCTGATCGAGATAGTAGCCGGTTTTATGACCGCCCTGAATATCTACCAGCAGCTGCATACCGTGTTCGGTAATGGGCAGTAGCGCTGGCGGCAGTTCGCCTACCACCGGGCCTTGCGCCAGGTCCAATCCTTCTTTTTTACGTACCGCCACATCGCTACGATCGTAGATCGAGCATTGCGGGAACAGGGTCTGCAGAGCGCTGACGATGGCCGCACGCTGATATTCCGCGCCGGCGCTCAACAGCTGCAGGACGAAGAAATCGCCAAAGCGATCGATTGTCACGCCTGGCAGGCCGTCGGATTCCCCGGCGATTAAACGATAGCTGTCAAGACCATCGCGTTCGGCCAGCCATTGGCGCCAGGTTTGCGCCTGCTGCAGGCGACGCTCAAAAAAAGCATTATCGATAGCTTGATGACGATCGAAACTCCAGACGCGGGCGCGGATCTGCGAGGAGGGCGAATAGGCGCCGCGAGCAAGCCATTTCCCCTGCGAATCAACGATATCGATCGTCTCGCCGGAGCGAGCTTTACCTTCCATCCGGGCGACGGCGCCGGAGAAAATCCATGGATGGCGACGCAGCAGGGATTTCTCGCGTCCTTTGGCTAATACTAAGCGGGGGATAATGGAATCTGTCATGGAGCTACCTTTAAGCGACGGAGTGTCGGCACCGAAAAATGGCGCGTAGATTAGCATAACTGGCTGGGGCAAGCACCATTCCTGCCGCCGCCGGGCGGATGTTTTAGCGTCAGGCAAAAGTGAGTATGCTGGTGGGAATTTGCTATTCTCTGCATCAGGATAGCGCAGTTGAGGGGGTAATAATGGCGAAGGTATGCACGATGGCGTGGGTTCACGGAGTCGTCCAGGGCGTGGGATTCCGCTATTCAACGCAGCGTGAAGCGCTGCAGCTGGGGCTGACCGGTTACGCGCGAAATCTGGATGATGGCAGCGTAGAAGTGCTGGCCTGCGGGGAAGCGGAGCAGGTGGAAAAACTGATTGCCTGGCTTAAGGCCGGCGGGCCGCGTAGCGCAAGGGTCGACAGGGTATTAACCGAGCCCCATCAACCCACCAGAGAGTGGCAAAAATTCGCTATTCTCTATTAAATGCACTTTACAGGCTTCGGCAGGCCGGCGATTTTCGTCGCCTGCTTGGCCGGCCCTTTGGGGAATAACCGGTACAGATAGCGGCTGTTGCCTTTCTCTTCACCGAATTTATTCGCCATTGCTTTGACCAGCATACGGATGGCTGGCGAAGTGTTGAACTCCAGATAAAAATCGCGCACGAAGCGCACTACTTCCCAGTGTTCGACGGACAGGCTGATCCCTTCCTGAGCGGCGATAACCTCCGCCATCGCTTCACTCCACTGAGTCGTCTCTTTCAGATAGCCTTCGCTATCGGTCTCTATTTCACTGCCTTCAAAGATAAACATGATTTTTCACATAATGCGGAAACTGCGCGCAGTGTAGCAAAAAATAAGGCCCCGCATAAGCGAGGCCTGGTGTTGCAGGAGAGAAGGTTAGTCTCTGCTAGCGAAGCCGAGGATGCTCAGCAGGCTGACGAAGATGTTGTACAGCGAAACATACAGGCTAACGGTGGCGCGAATGTAGTTGGTCTCGCCGCCGCGGATGATGTTGCTGGTTTCAAACAAAATCGCGCCGGAAGAGATAAGGATGAACACCGCGCTGATGGCCAGATGTAGAGCCGGCAGCTGCAGGAAGATGTTCGCCACCATACCAATCAGAACGACCACCACGCCCGCCATCAGCATGCCGCCGAGGAAGGACATGTCTTTGCGCGTCGTCAACACGTAAGCCGAGCAGCAGAAGAAGACCAGGGCGGTGCCGCCCAACGCCAGGCCGATCAAATCGCCCATGCCTGCGGACAGGTAAGCGTTCAGCATTGGCCCCAGAATGTAGCCGAGGAAGCCGGTAAAGGCGAAGGCCGCCAGAATACCGCTTGGCTTATTAGCCAGTTTGTAGGTCAGGAACATCAGACCATACATACCCACCAGGGTGAGGATAAGGCCCGGAGACGGCAGCATCAGCATGGTACTGGCGGTGGCGGTGATCGCCGAAAACGCCAGCGTCAGGCTGAGCAGAAAATAGGTGTTACGCAGAACTTTGTGCGTGCTGAGCAGCGATGAACGGTCACGCGATGAGGTAATTATACGATCCATGAGTCACTCTCTTATGACAGATGTAATTAGTTATGAAGCATAAGAAAAGCGAGCCGAAAGCCATAATGCTTTTACCCATCTTTACTCAGATCCCGGTATCGGTGGGGCAGCGTTTTATTCTGGTAAAACAGATTAATGCAGTATGTTTATGCGTTCAGCGGCGGAAAGCAGATCTGAATCTTATAGGTCACTGAAAAATATTGCCTTATTGCCAGTCAGCGACTAAGTGTGGAAGGGGTATCAACGAAGCATAAAGGCAAGGGAAATGAAACGACAACAATATAACCACATCACACACGCATTACTGGTTTTGGGTTTACTCGGCAGCGCCGCCACGGCAATGGCCGCCCAGGTCCCGCAGGGTACCGAACTTGCAGCAAAACAGGAGCTTGTCAGGAACAACGGTAATGAACCCGCTTCGCTCGACCCGCATAAGGTCGAAAGCGACGTCGAGTTTAATATCATTAGCGATCTGTTCGAAGGGCTGGTAAGCGTTTCGCCGCAGGGCGAGATTCAGCCGCGGCTGGCGCTGAAGTGGGAGAATAAAGATAACCTCATCTGGACTTTCCATCTGCGTCCGGGGATCACCTGGTCCGATGGTTCAGCGATTACCGCGCAGGATATCGTCTGGAGCTGGCAGCGCTTGGTCACACCGACCACCGCTTCGCCGTACGCCAGCTATCCGGGCAATATGCATATTGTTAACGCCCGCGATATCTCGGAGGGGAAACAGCCGCCGGAAACTCTCGGCGTAAAAGCGCTGGACGATACCACGCTGCAGGTCACGTTAAACCAGCCTAACGCCGCCTTCCTCGCGATGCTTGCTCACCCGTCGCTGGTGCCTATTGATAAGGTGCTGGTGGAGCGTTTTGGGGATAAATGGACTAAACCGGAACATATTGTCACCAGCGGCCCTTACACGCTGTCGAAGTGGGTCGTCAACGAGCGCATCGTGGCGCAACGCAATCCTAAGTACTGGGATAATGAACATACGGTAATCAATAAAGTGACCTATCTGCCGATTACTTCCGAAGCGGCGGATGTGAATCGTTATAAAGCCGGTGAGATAGATATTGTTTATACGGTGCCGGTGAACCAGTTTGCGTTACTCAAGAAAACGATGGGCTCGCAGCTGAACGTTGCGCCACAGCTGGCGACCTACTATTACGAACTCAATACCACTAAACCGCCCTTTAATGACCCCCGAGTGCGCCGGGCGCTCAACATGGGGCTGGATAAAGATATCATCGCCGATAAGGTGATGGGGCAGGGACAACGTCCGGCATGGCTGATTAGCCAGCCCGATATCGGCGGCGTCACGCTGAAACAACTGGATTACGCCAGCTGGCCGCGCGACAAACGCATTGCCGAGGCAAAAAAACTGCTTAACGAGGCGGGCTTTAATGAAAGCCATCCGCTGGTCTTTAATCTGCTGTATAACACCTCGGAGACGCACCAGCGCATTGCTATCGCCGCCAGTTCGATGTGGAAGAAAAATCTCGGCGTAGAGGCGAAGCTGCAGAACCAGGAGTGGAAGACCATGCTGGATACCATGCATACGCATAATTTTGATGCCGTGCGTTATGCCTGGATCGCCGATTATGACGATGCGGCGTCATTCCTGAATAACTTCCGCACCGGCGACAGCGAAAACACCAGCCAGTACAGTAACCCGGCCTATGATAAAGCGCTGCATGATGCGGCGAAGGCGGCGGATACCACCGCGCGAGGCAAATTCTATCAACAAGCGGAGGATCTGTTGGCTGAGGATGTGCCCGCGATTCCGGTTTATCACTATGTACGTACCCATTTAGTGAAGCCGTGGGTCGGCGGCTTCGAGCCGGATAAGCTGGGTTACTACTACACCAAAGATATGTACATCATAAAACATTGAGTCAAAGGGCGCTCTTGACGCCGAATTTCTGTGCAAACTGCCTGAAATTCAGACGAATAACACAGATTTGTTTGTTTTTAAGGCAGTTGAACAAAATGATGCTTTACAGCATCGGCAGAGGTGTTTATAGTGCGCCCCATACCGGAAGCGTGGCCGAGCGGTTGAAGGCACCGGTCTTGAAAACCGGCGACCCGAAAGGGTTCTAGAGTTCGAATCTCTACGCTTCCGCCAAATTAAACAAGGGGTTACCGAAAGGTAGCCCCTTGTTGCTTTGGGCTGTTGGTATAGTGTTGGTATATTCACTTGGTATATTTTGCTGCCCAACTGCCGCTTTCACTTCTCCTTGCTCATCATCGGAACGTCCAGCGTCGGCGATATTTTGACCTTACGATCATACGTCACAACCTGGCTTTCTGTTTTGTGTCCACTAAACATCTGCTTCTCTTTGCTACTACCTTCATAGTCTGAAATCGCCTTGGCTTTAATATCGTGGAACGTACCCGGAACAGGTCGACCCAGTTTCAGCGCGGCTTGCTTTTTCGCGTTATTCCACCATGTATTGAATGTTTTTTTATTCATCCGTCCACCTGATGGTGAAGGGATTACATAACCGGCTGCTGATTTTCCGATAAGATGTTTTTTAGCCAAATCAATCGCCGCACGTAGACGGGGTGTCCATTTCTTGATCTGTTTTTTACCCGTCTTATTTTGCTCAATAAAAATCCCGTCTTCCATTAGCTCGGAAACTATCAAATCAAAAACGTCGCCTTCGCGGGCTGCACAGAGATAAGATATTTCCATCGCAACCTTTACTTCTATTCGTGCGCATTCGTAAACAGCCAGATAATCTTCATCTGGAATATAAACGTCACGATCTGCGAGAGTGAACTTACGGATCCCGCGACATGGATTTCCCTTCACATAGCCACGTTCAAAGCCCCAACCAAAAACCCGCGACATGCTGGATACTTCCTGATTTGCCTGGTTCTTACTGGAAACGCCGCGCTTATCCATATAAATACGAACCTGCTCAATTTTAATGTCGTCTGCTTTCATCTTGCCGAATACCGCCAGTAGCTTCTTCTGGTGTTGGCGATAATCACTTTGGGTACGAGTCGCCAGCTCAGTGAATGTCGGGCTGTCGAGGAACATTCCCCATAGCTTGGCAAATGTCATTACGTCATGGCGCTCAGCTTTTGCTTTTTCGTAATTGGCCCAGAGTTTTGACATACTTGTTTCGCGTATCTTCCCCAAACTAATACTTTTCTTTGTACCTTTTGGTTTCCAGACATAGCTATATTTATTTTTTGTGACCCGAGGCGGAAGTTGTATATCCTTCGGATCTTTACGTGGTCTTCCCATAGATGGCGTCAAAGTTGGGTTCTGTTGCAACATACTCGTCAACCTTTGGCAATTCAGTAATATTAGGTGCCAGACTTCTACGCAGGACAATTGGGCGATTTCTTCGATCCGTAGTAAACGGAATGCCGTGACATCGAAGTTGACGCTGCTGTTCTGTGTACCGTCTGTATCCAGTAATTTCAGCAATTTCCACTGGTGACAGTGTGAGTTCGTACATAGCTATCACCTCAGATAGCCAGCCAGTAAAAGATAACTGGCTGGTGGGCGTAATTCTGAAAATAAAAAATCAGTTTTGAGTCAGTTTTTGCAGCACTCTATTACCCTCAATGAGACGCTGCCAGATTGCAGAAACATACCAGGCCTGGTGTATAGCATCGGCAAGGGCGTTGTGCCGTTCTCCCTCAAATGGGATGGTTTTCTTTGGGTCGATTCCAATTGCTTTACCGAGCTCTACAATTGTTCGAACATCGCGATCATTCCAGTATTCCCATGGGTATTCTTCAGCGATGAAATCAAATGAAGAACGCAGAATACAATTATCGAAAGATGCGCCATTTCCCCAGACCTGTGCTTTTTTGCGACCGCCCGGGATATTTTCAAAAATGAATTCACCGAACTGGAGCAGGGCATCATGTAGCGGGATAGCATCATCATTCACGATTGCCGAGCGCGCTTCAGAGGACTGCTTAAGCCACCAGATGACGGTTGATGGATCCATTTTGGCGCCCCAATTCACTGAGGATTCCAGGCTTACGACTTTGTAGAAACTTTCTCCGATTGAGCCTGTTGCCGGATCAAACACAACTGCTCCGATAGCGACGATAGGGGCGTCTTGTTTATTCCCCATGGTTTCAAGGTCAACCATGACGTGAATATTATCTGCTGGTAATTCTTCAACATCATTATGATGACCGGATTCAATATTTACGGTAGTTGTTTCGCTACCAATGTCAGCATTACTTGTACCTGTCTCAGCTGCTGTTTCTCTTTCAGAAATTTCATTAACAACTTCGGTTTCATTACCGAAATTCTCTTCCATCTGCACATCGCTGGTGGCCTCTGCGGTAGAATTAGTTCTGGTTAGATCTTCTGTAACCCATTTGCCGTCGTTAGGATTGCTGATGCCTTCGATATATTCACCACGGTTAGCGGCTAATATCTGATTTGTTTTGTCCTGCAGATCACCTTGCTCCGGGTTTTCAGGCATTGCGTTTGATGTGCGGATGTTCGCCAGTGCTTCTTCAAGCATTCGCACACGTCTGGCCGGAACCTTAATCCACTTATGCAGTGCCTGTAATGTTAGGTGATGAATTTCGTCATCTGAAATGGAGAGACCACCTACCTCCATAAAATAAAGGTCGAATGAAAGGGATTTGATAAAATTATCCCGTTCGATTTCTAAAAGGTTAAGCAGTTCACATGCTTCTGACAGATCCATTACTGCAGTTTTACCGGAAATAGCCAGTTCTACCTGAGGCCTAATTTCAAGTTCGCGCGCCGGCGTATCATCGGCCTGATCATTCGCGCCGGTCATCTTATCTGCATCACTATTGTCAGGTTCTTCAACTTTACGCATTGGCATAGGCATCGAGGAACGGCCGCAGGCGATATCAACAATAAGCTCGTCCGGGTGAGCGTGGTCGGCTTCAGTCATGACACGGTTCAGATATTCGCGATGTTTCACCGGATCTTTCCACAAACCCTCTGGCGTTGTTTTAACCGTCGCGACATTACAGGCCCGTGAGTAATCGCGACCACCAGGCATGGACATGAAAAGCTCTCGAGTTGCCAGGAACTCAGCGTTTTCCATCTTATTCATCATGCTGTTTGCCTTAATATCGACGTCCAGCGGTGGGCTGTAGATGTCGAACTCCTGGGTACGGGCTATCAATCCCAGGCAGATCTCGAATTCAAGGCCGAGGGGCGTTAACGGAGTCAGGCGATCTGTTGCGTTACCGCCGCCGGCGTTCGCGCCGGAGGGCGTGCGATTTACGGCAGAAATACTATTACCTGCAGCCCATTCTTTAGTTAGGATCCCGCGGTCAATGTGCGCCGTCTCAAACCATAATTTGGCAAACTGAACCTGTTTACCAAGCTCATAGCGCTTTCCTTCAGGGAAAACGGTTTTGAATGCACTAGTGAATTTCCACAGACCAGGCATATCGTATTTCTTAATTTCCGGAACATTTTCAGCAGCCAGGATCAGATTCTGTACAGCGTGATTCTCTGTATCCATTTCCATTAAGGAAAGGCGGTCACGATGTGGAATGCTAATGTGATACACGTGGCGATCGTCAGCCATGTACTGGGCAAGCAGCTGCGTGCGGAAGGACATTTCTGCCAGGTTGAACAGGGCATCTTCATTGGCCGAATAGTCTTCTTCATCGCTATCGGTGGAAGAGGCATTGTTTTCCGGTTCGTTAGCCGCCTGAGGTTCAGCGGCCGCCGGCGCAACGATTTTTTGCCATGTCAGCCCGTCTTCCGCCAGTTCGTAGCGATCACACCAGGTGTCATCCAGTACACCTTCTTCCGGTAGGTCATCAACGATGAGCCAGTTAGTTCGGACAGGGAGCTGGTAGTCGGCGCCGCGGCCAACTTCAATACCTGCGTCTTCAAGGATATTCAAAATCTCGCGTTCAGCGCGGGAATCAGACTTAGCAGTGAACCAGCAAAAGAGGTTTTTCGCTTTAGTAGCTTTTACCTTGGCTTTAATGTGGTACGGGTAGTTGTTCATTGCGTTTGGGTTCCTTAAGGCTGTAAGATACCCGGGACTGTGAAAGCTCCCTCTGGGTAGTGGTCATTGTCAAAACTCGAATCCGGAAAGCTTTGGTCGGCTAACCGGGGTACTTAACCCGCCTTGCGCGGGTTTTGTGCTTTATGGGCCTTTTTCAGGCTGGTGGTGTTCAATAGTCATTCTCAAAACCCGAATCAGAAACTTACTGCAGGCTGTTGGTCGTCAGCCGTCTTCAATGCCTTTTTATATGGCTGGCATGTGCCTTTTACCTGCTGGGCCTCAGCATCGCTGTTACAACTGGTCTCAGATGAATACACGCCTATCAGGACATCAGAGCACTCGCCTGTCAGGGCGCACACGCTAATGACAAGGGCAAACAGCGTATTCATGCTTTAGCCTCAGGGTTCCCTTTCTGGGCTAACAGGTAGCAAAGCTGACGTAGCCTTGCTTCAAACCAGCTCAGTCGTGTTGCCTGGTGGCCAGTCGGTACTCGGGCAAAATCTGTCATATTCATCTCCCGTTTATTGATGGGTAGGGGCTTTGCAGCACGGCGCCGGGTGCCTCCCGGTGGCTGCAGCCAGTTAACAACTGCTGCCGACCTGCTTTTTCCCGCAACATGGAAACCGCCCATGTTTACCTTTTAACTGTGTCGCGTGCGCTTAGCCGCATTCACCGTGGTGCAAAGCAAAATTTGTGATTAGAACTCTGGTGCAGTCGTATCAATTCGCTTAACTGAAAGCGCCTCTTTGAACTCTGCAAAACTCAATACTTCGTCGCCTTCTGACAGGCTTTCAAAATATGCTTCGTATTCCTTTTCCATCACTGTTTCCTTCCCTTAAGGCCGGGTCGCCGAACGTTGAAACCTGCTGCGAGTGTTATTGCTGTCATCTCATCCGGTGTTTCGTATGCCGCCGGCAGCTACTACGTGGGCTTCCTGCCTCGATGACTTGCTGTGATGGAATGATTAAAGCATTGGTTTATGTTTGATGTCAACATTGGATTTATGTTGATGCAAACTTTTGCTTTAATCGAGACAGGGGAGCTGTTGGATTGATTGAGGCTGCGCGGCAGGCAAAAAAAAACCGGCATTTGCCGGTTTCATGGGGTGAGATCAGAGATGTTAGTTAGTGTCGCTAGCCTTAAATCGACCACGAAGATATTTCTCCACATAATCATCGATTTCTTTTAGGCGGACTTCAAAAGTATCGATCATTCTCTCTTGTTCTGCCTCAGGTAACTGCCTAAACAGGCGTAACATTTTGCTCTCATTTGGCTTGAGGCCTGAATCTTCAGATACCTTCTCTCCAAGCAACCAAGTTACAGACACATTGGCAGCTTCCGCGAGGGCAATTGCGGACTTTTTACTGATTACTCCTTTCTTAAACCACCCATTCACCGCTTGAGGTGTAACTCCAGCAATGCGAGCCATATCCGCCTTGCTGATCCCTCTTTGAGTAATTTCTTCCAAACGAGCAATCAGTTGGTTGTTGAGTTCTTCAGTGTTTTTCATAAGCCCATTGTAAAGGTTTAGTTTATAGCCACAATAAATTAAAAATTTGCATTGAATATAAACCTATGCTTTATTATGCCTAACTTAACGAGGAGATAGATATGACAGCCCTTGATAACGCAATTCGAGTAGCTGGCTCAGCCAATAAATTAGCATCAACGCTTGGAGTAAGCGGCATGGCAGTAAGTCAGTGGAAAACAAAAGGTATTGTGCCTTCATCGCGAGTTTTACAGGTTTTTAATGCAACGGGCGTTACGCCTCATGAATTACGTCCTGATCTATATCCGAATCCAACGGATGGAATACCTAAGGAGTGACCATGCAAACCATCTCTTTTGAAAATCATACTCCGGTGATGAGTATGCAACTGAAAACGGAAAATCAGTATTTGCCCCGTCGGCGTGACGGCAAGAAATGCCGAGCCATTTTGGCCGCCGTTCAGGAATGGGAGTCCTCATTACCTGGGCGTGCGCAAGACCACGTCGCGCAGCTGGTGGCCGAACAGTGGGAGAAACAAAACGGGCGCGGTATCAGCGTCAATAAACAAAATCTGTATCGCTACCTGAAAAACGAGGGCGGTTCAGAGAAGTACACCAGTTATGTCATCCAGCTTTCGGCGGCGATCGCTGATGCAATGCCGATAGAGATCGCGCGCAAACATGGCCTAAAACATGGCTTAACTGAAACCGAGCTGGTGGCCAATGCAATCAAAGAATGCAGCGAAGCGCACCAGGCCAAGTTGCTTGGCGCACCTCTGCAGAAGCTAGAGCGTGAAATACGCGAAGCTGCAATTGCACTTTTTAACATGCTCCCTGCAGATGCGGCGGGACCACTACTGGCGAGTATCAGCGCCGTAGCGCCGCAGTTTTTCTAATCGAGTTTTTACAATGACCACCAGCACCAGCTGGTTAATAAGAGGTTTCAGATGGCCCGCATCAGAACAGTTAAACCTGAATTCTGGACAGATGAGAAGGTGGTGGAATGTTCAATTCCAGCGCGTCTCCTGTTTATCGGGTTGTTCAACTTCGCCAACGACATGGGATGCCTTGAGCGTTCGCCAAAACGGTTGAAGATGCAAATCTTCCCTGCGGACGCGCTCGATTGCGAACCACTAATACAGGAACTGATTACTCATGGATTACTCACTGAGTATTCAGTGAATGATGTCTGCTATTTGCAGATTAAAGGTTTCCTTAAGCATCAAAAAATAAACAGGCCTTCGGCCTCAAAAATACCTCTTCCGCCAGAATTCACTGAGGCTAAGGCAGGAAAGGAAGAAAAGAGAGCGCCTAATCAAGGAGTCCTCCATGAGGACTCAGTGAATCCTCATGGAGGACTCACTGACGGAAAAGGAATGGAAGGGAAGGGAAAAGGATCAAACCCCACTCTCTACGCGCACAAGGGAAATGTTTTTCAGGAACCTCAATATTTGCAAGGTCTGGATATTCCGATCGGGAAATTCACTATGCACGACCTTTGGTTGCCGTCACAGGACTGGCCGAGACTGGCTGCTACCTGGGGAATAGCGCTTCCCGAACCGGCATACCTGCCGACAGAGCTGGCAGAGTTCACCGCGTACTGGAAGTCCGAGGGGAAAGTGTTCACTCAGGTTCAGTGGGAGCAGAAATTTGCCCGCAGCGTGATAAATGCCAGAGCCAAATCCAAACCACAACCAGCAACCGGAGGTAACGGCAATGCAAGAATTCAATCAGTTAACACCGCATCCCGGGCAGTCCAGCAAATTCAGGAAGCCAGAGAACTCTGGGAGAAGCAACGCGGACTTGCTGGCGGCGGATACGGCATGGCGGCTATGGACGGTCATGGGAGAGATATTCTCGAACCGGTGGACCCAGAAGAACGGGGCGGCGCCATCGGATATGTGGATTGCCCAAATTGGATCGATGAGTGATGCCCAGATTACCCTGGTCTGCCGTCAGTGCATGGAGCGCTGCGCCGCGGGTAACACATGGCCACCGGATCTGGCTGAGTTCGTAGCGCTGGTTTCGGCGAGTGGAGCCAACCCATTCAACCTGACATCCGAAGCTGTGATGGCTGAATACAAGCGCTGGCGCAATGAGTCTTATCGCTATTCGGGTAGCGACAGATACCCCTGGAAACAGGACGTGCTGTATCACATCTGCGTTGAGATGCGCAGAACTGGAGTTGAGCGAAACCTCACAGAGGGGGAACTAAAAAAACTGGCAGAAAAATTACTCAAGAAGTGGACGAAGCATCTGGCTAATGGATTCTCGATCCCACCGATTCGCCGACAGCTTGAAGCGCCGCGACATCCGTCAGGGCCAACACCAGCACAGCTTCTGATGGAAGAGTACAAACGCCGCAAAGCGGCAGGTTTAACCAGGTAAACGAGTTTTGACCATGACCAAAAAAATCAAATCCAAATATAGCAATGAAATAACCGCCTTTGAATTCCTCAGGGCTAATCCGGATATGACGTCCGGCGAAATAGCTAGAGCAATGGGGCGTAGTGGCAGCTCTGTCAGTGGGCAGGTTAGACAACTGGCGGGTACCGGACGGATTGTCCAGACGGGCACTAAAAACGGTTCCCCAATGTGGAGAGTAAACGATATGCCGTTTGGTTGCGGTAACCCGATCAGAATGAGGTTCGAACAACTGCTGCAGGCACAACGTTCGAAAGGTAGGGAGTTCGCAGCATGACTGATATTACCCGGTTGTTAGCCAGCCTCAAGCGCCGCTCAGCCCATGCAAAAGAGTTCGGCCACGACGTTCTGTTCGTAAAGCTCGAAGACCTAGACGCTCTGGGAGAGGCCCTGGAGAAGGCGCAGCAGCGCATCGGCGAACTCGAGCGCGAAGAGGAATCTTTTCGCCCGGTCGGCGTAATGAGTGAGAAAGCGTATCACCGCCTGGAAAACAGAGAATCACGCTTTATTGCACTCTGGCCTCGCCCCGAGATCTATTTACCGCGTAAGCGCCCGGAAGATGGCGTCATTGTTTATGCACGAACCGTGGCCCCCTCAATCAACAAAAAGGAGGGGTGAGTATGGACCCTTCACTTAAATATGCCTGCAAGCGCGTGCAAGAGCTGGAAAGTCTTCTGCTGGTGGAAGTGCCTGAAACAGTATGGCCAGCGGAAGTCATTATGGTCTTCTCTCAGATTGAAAACGCCGGGACACTCCCGGCGCACCACCAGCGCCGACTGCAGCACCATATCAACCGCATGTGGCTGGAAAAAATGCCGGTACCATCAATTATTGCCGCGGCAGGTTCGCTGGCCTGCGCCATGGAGAAATACGCGTGATTAATAGTGAAATCATAGTTGATAACTTTGCTGGTGGCGGCGGCGCATCGACGGGCATCGAGCTAGCGATTGGGCGTAGTGTGGACATCGCGATAAACCACGACCCGAACGCGGTAGCGATGCATACCACCAATCACCCGGACACGCTGCACTATTGCGAGTCTGTTTATTCAGTCCGCCCGAAAGTTGCGACTGCCGGCCGCCGCGTTGGTTTGGCCTGGTTCTCGCCGGACTGCCGCCACTTTTCCAAAGCGAAAGGGGCTAAACCAGTTGAAAAAGCAATTCGTGGGCTGGCGTGGATCGTTATCCGCTGGGCGCTGGATGTTGGCCCGCGGGTAATGATGCTGGAAAACGTGGAAGAGTTTAAAACTTGGGGGCCACTTATTGAAATCCCTCCGAAGCCAAATTTACCTCATGAAATGATTGGTAGTTTTATCGGTCCTGTTTACCCTGGCCACAGCCGTCCAGATCCGGCGCGCGTCGGCGAAACATTCCGGGCATTTGTCGGCATGCTGACAAATGGTATCCCGGTGAACCATCCGGCGCTGGCAGAATGCTGCGAGTTTCTGGAGTTATCGCCGGATAGCGAACAGGCAAAGCGTTTGATTGCCGGGTTGGGCTATGACGTCGATTATCGCGAACTGCGCGCCTGCGACTACGGCGCGCCAACTATCCGAAAACGTTTCTTCATGGTTATGCGCCGGGACGGGCAGCCGATAGTCTGGCCGGCAGCTACTCACGGGGATCCGAAATCGCCGACGGTGATTTCTGGCAAACTGGCACCATGGCGCACAGCTGCAGAATGCATCGACTGGTCCATCCCGGCGCCGTCGATTTTTGGCCGCAAAAAGCCGCTGGCGAAAAATACGCTCCGACGCATTGCCCGGGGCATCCAGCGATTTGTTATCGACAGTGCCGAGCCGTTCATCGTCAAGTGCAACCATACTACGACAAAAGGGCAATACGATTGTTTTCGTGGTCAAGAGTTAGGCGCACCCCTTCAGACCATAACAAAAAAACTCAGCTACGCGCTCGCCGTCCCGACGTTAGCACCGTTTATGGCTGGGAATGGCGGCAGCGAATATCAGGCGAAACCACGTCCGCTCGATAAACCCGCTCACACCATCCTGAAAGAGTCCCGTGCCTGCGTCGTCGCTCCGGTTATTGCCCGGCAGTTTGGCGCCAGCATCGGCCACCGGGCGGACGTGCCGAACGCGACTATCACGGCGGGCGGTGGAGGCAAATCGCAGTTGGTGACGCCGACGCTGATTCAGATGGGATATGGCGAACGCCCCGGGCAGGAGCCGCGCGTGCTGCAACTAGGCAACCCGCTGGGCACTGTTACCGCCGGCGGCAATAAATTCGCAACGGTGAGCGCATTCCTGGCGAAGCACTACGGCGGGAACTATACCGGCGCCGGCGTCAGCCTTGACGAACCTGCCCATTCCGTGACGACTGTCGATCACCATGCCGTTGTTGCCTCTCACTTGGTCAAGTTGCGCGGTACCTGCCGTGATGGACAGCGGACTGATGCACCGATGCCGACCCTTACCGCCGGCGGCCAGCACGTCGGGGAAGTTGAGACCACTCTCGCTTTTGAGCATTACGACGAGCAGCGCGCACAACAGGTGCTAGCGTTCCTTAAAGAGTATTGTGGAGCCGATAGCACCGGGCTGGTGGAAATCGCCGGGGTAACTTACCGCATCGTTGATATCGGCATGCGTATGCTTCAGCCACATGAACTGTACCGCGCGCAGGGCTTCCCGGACTGGTACATCATCGACCAGGATTACCGCGGCGTTAAGTATGCGAAGGATAAGCAAGTTGCGCGCTGCGGCAACGCTGTGCCGCCTCCGTTCGCAGAGGCTCTGGTGAGGGCAAACTTACCTGAAATGTGCTCGAGAAAAGTTGCTGCGTAAGATTTGATACAGAAAATATGGGAAAAAGGCCCGCGATGTCGGGCCTTTGATTAAAATCATGCTTATGGGCGCTGATTTACGTACTCGACGATCGCTTGAACTATCACGACCAGCGGCGGTACGATTTTAAAAATTAAGTTGACCATGGTGGTTTCACTTATTTTTTCGTGCCTAGCTGCAAACACCCTTGGGATCGCCTTTGCAGTTTCAGTATCAGTAGTCGCCAGATACATTCAGCACGTTATTGGTTTGGGTGGGGTCTTCGAATCACCAAAAACCCAGGCTAAATATCATATTAAAAATCAGTACTTAACATACTTAGCGCACACGGGCGGGCCTTTAGCAGCTTGATGAATACCGTCCAATTGTTTAAGCTAAGTCCAGTCGCCAGATACATTTGGCACGGAAAAAGAGCCGCAAACTCTTCTTCCGCTTGAAAAGCCCGGTCTAATCAGCCGGGCTTTTTCATTTTTACAACGATCTATAAGTCAGCTTATCTATAAACACTATATATAGTGATTCATTACGATAAGGTGCTCTATATGGTGAGTATTTTAGTAATGGGAACTTTTGAGTACAAGGGTTGATTTCGACGTTAATTTGAGGTTTCGCAGGCGTAATAATCGTTAAGTGCACGCCGTATAAGGCTTGGAGAAGAAGTCAATAAAACAGAAAAAAAATTTAAATTTGATCGAGTGCTTCATTTATAGAACAAAAAAGCTTAGCCACCTTGGTTCGGTCCTGTAAAGTGACTTCTTTCCCTCCCTCCTCAATCACAATTTAATAGAATAAACCCTATATCTTGTGTTTCGCCAAAAATGATTGAAGATAATTTTAAAAACGCCCATGAAATTACCCCAGCACGATAAATTCTTTGATATGGGTGGGGTAGCACATCAAGACTCTTTCCCAATAAAATCTAACTTCATGTTCCTTTTCATAAAAAAATCGATTGAAAACATAGATGTATGATTTCCAAAGGCTACTGGTTGCTTGAGAATTTTCTTTAATAGTATTACTGTATATATATACAGTGATATTGTGTGAGGTACTTCTATGGGCTTCCCATCACCAGCTAAAGACTACGCAGAACAGACACTTACTATAAATAGGCTGTGTCAGATTGACGCAAATTGCCGCGTGTTAGAGACGAGCGCGGGTTTCGCCGTTGTTGATGTTTCCCGCCGTCCTAAGCAGGGAGATCACGTACTGATTTCTTTCTGCGGGATAATTCAGTTTGGCATTGTTCGCGGTCGCGCACTCATTACTTCAGATGGTGAAGCGATAGAAGGCGATGCCCTAGACGATGTGGACGTGAAGGGCGTTTTAACGTTCCTGATCAACCGGGCAAATTACGTCGAGGAAGACCCGAACCCTGTGATTTAACCCCGACCCGCTACGGCGGGTTTCGTTTTTTTTTGGGGAAAACTTCAAGTTAAACATGGGCATGTGATTAGCAAAAAGTGACATCAAGGGCTTGAACATTTCATTTAACAGGTATACTGTTTATTTATACAGTATTTGCGTAAGGAGATAATTATGAAAGTGGAAATCACAATTGATCGTCGCAAAAAGCTTCCAGAGGGCGCTGTCCCGGCATTAGAGAAAGAGCTGCTGCGGAGGCTTGACCAAAACTTTAATAACTGCAGTTTGATCATTCGCCGAACCGGTACTGATGGTCTGAGTGTGTTTGGTGGGATGGATGGGGACAAAAAGCGGGTGGAGCAAATCCTTCAGGATACCTGGGAAAGTGCTGACGACTGGTTCTATTGAGTAGAGGTCCAGTGGCTGACCTGGTTTATTTTGAGGATTTTGCTGTGGCTAAAAAACAACAAATGCCGAACACCGGCTATGTAGTAATCAGATGCGATGACGGGGTAATTGTTGCCCGTCTCACCTCTTTTCCCGTATGTGGGCGCGCTTTAATGTACCGTCGCGGTGATACTGTTTCGTTTATGCCTCTGCAGCCTGATGAGATCGTGGGGACTCTCTCGCTGTTTTCGCAGATGATTGAAAGAGCAAAGACCGGAGGGGGTTACCAGATTCCTCCGGGCTCTGTTACACTCCCGTCATAGGCCTGAACAACCTATACCTGCTGCGTCACGGAGAGAAACCATGGCGCAAACAAAATTAATATCTGATGCGGAACAGGCTGGCGATCATGTTGATGGCGCTGGTCTTTCTTCATTCCACAACCTGACACCACGACAGCAGGAAGTTTTTGATCTGCTGGTGGCATATATCAATCAGCATGGCTATCCGCCGACCGTTCAGGAACTGGCCGGGCTTCTTGGCGTTAGCTCACCGAATGCTGTTGCATTGCACCTTCGTGCGTTACAGAAAAAGAACTTCATAAAACTATCTCGCGGTGTTTCCCGTGGGATTTCTGTCGTCGGAAGAAAGGAACCATTACTTGCCGTGCAGCTGCTGCAGGAAATGATCGCTGACGAACCTGGGGCGCGTGAACGGGCGCTGGAGTTCCTGCGAGTGTACGAGGCCCGCCCATGAAGAAAAGCTGGTTTCTCCATGAACAACTTTCAGAGTCTCAGGCTCTGGAGCTGGCGGAACGCTACCGGAAAAAGAATTGTCCGGTTGAGAAAAGCCTGTCGAGCGACTTTATCTCATGGGAACTCCGTGTGCTGTTGCCGGAATCCAGCAAGCCACCGCGCATTAACAGAACCTACACACAAAAAATGTGGAGGGACTGATGCGCGCATTACTAAATGTTGATGTTGCCCGGCACCTGGGAATTGTGTTGCTTAAACCCGGTAAAGAGTTGATGTCTTTATTCAGCTGTGGGCGCGTGCTGGTGGAGACTCTGCCAGAAAAAATGAAGGCTCTACCAAGCGGGCGCATTCCTGACGCCGGGCAACCTTTACGAGATGATCCTGATATTCGACCATTCTTTATGAAAGAGCGAGTAGTGAGGGCTGCTGGTGGTGTGAATAGTCTCGAATCCTGGTTGCTTAAGAGGGTTAAGCATTGCCAGTGGCCACATTCTGATTATCACCATTCAGAGCTGGTAACGTTCCGGCATTCAACCGGGGCAATCGTCGCATGCTGGCATTGTGATAACGAGCTGAAGTACCAGACCGATCAAACCCTTGATAGGCTGGTAGGTATCAATAACGCAGATCTGATAATCGATGCTGCCCGTATCGCACTGGGATTTGACCCTGAACGCTCCCTGTCACTTGCTGAATTGTGTTGGTGGGCTGTCAGCGTTGGAATAGGGGACGAAATCACAGAAGAGATGGCGCGCCGTTCCCTTCGGCTTAAAGAAGAGGTTTTCCAGTCAGTCTACAAAGAAAGCGAAATCGTCCCATCGGTGCCGGCCACCAGCATTCTTTCCCCGCTTGTTGCTAAGGTTGCCAGGCATCCTGAACCACCAGCCCCGGTAAAACCAGAGGTGCCAGTGGTTGTTGAACCCGTGGCACCAGCCACTTTATTCACCAGACCTAAGCGGATCCGCTGGGTGTCAGATGGTTATATTTCCTGGGTAAAGACTCAGCCATGTATGTGCTGCGGTCAGTCGGCAGACGATGCGCATCATCTTATCGGATGGGGGCAGGGCGGCGTTGGTACCAAGGCACACGATATTTTTACGATCCCTCTTTGCCGCAAGCATCACCGGACGCTTCATCACGATCCAGTTGCTTTCGAGCGTGAGTACGGCAGTCAGCCGGAATTGATTATTAAATTGCTGGACCGGGCCTATGCGCTCGGCGTTCTATCCTGAGGAACTTTAAAAATGAGAGATATGTACGAAG
The DNA here is from genome assembly GCF_040064335.1 of Klebsiella sp. CN_Kp088. NCBI lineage: Bacteria > Pseudomonadati > Pseudomonadota > Gammaproteobacteria > Enterobacterales > Enterobacteriaceae > Klebsiella > Klebsiella sp. CN_Kp088. The sequence continues at coordinate 276,501 of NZ_JBEAIQ010000016.1, forward strand.
TAATGGACCGTTGGGGAGCATGGGCGGCATCCGACAATAGTGGTGTGGACTGGCAACCAATTGCTGCTGGATTTAAAGGTCTACTGCCGCACGGTAAGAAGTTACGCCTGCAATGTGATGATGATGAAGGGATCTTGATTGATGGCTGTGTCGCACGCCTAAAGAAGTATAAGCCGGACGAATATGAGTTGATTATTGCTCACTTCGTCTTTGGGATATCTTTGAGGGCAATTGCTAAGAAGAAGAAATGTTCAGATGGCACTACAAGGAAAAAACTCCAAACAGCTCTTGGATTTATCAATGGCGTTATGTGTATGATAGTTCGACAATAATAATAAGTATGGCGCATCTACACTTGAGTTGGTGCGCCATTCAACCACGTTACTTACGCTTTGTTTGATTGGAAGCGCTAGATGATAGTGATCCTGAGTTTTGACTCAAACCTACAACGGTGTTATTCATTCCTAGAGCATTAGCTGAGCTTGAGCTTGGCACTCCAGGTGCCGAACTACTCGAGTAGGTTTTGTAAACCATCCCTTGAGTTAGTGTATTAGTCATCAAATTTCCCCCATCCTTCACCGGTAACATTATGTTGAATGGACAATTGTCCTGCATCATTGACGATTCTTACCGTACCGTCCGTTCTGAACTGGTAAGAACAAGATTCTTTCGCCTCGACAAGAACACGCGGAAGACTGTATGCAGCTTCCTGGCTTTGTCCTAAGAACGCCGCAGGGACAAAAGGTTCCCCAAGTTTTAATTCTTCTTTGATATCTTCGTATATCTCTTTGATAAGCTCATACAATTCCTGTCCTGGCTTCTCAATGTTCAGGCCTAACTCGTTTTCGGCTTCACGTCTACTTATAGTATAGTCATGGCTTCCAGAGTCACTGCACAAGAAATTGACAATTTTTGTAATTTGTTCTGGATCATCAATTTGGTAAGACAGCAGTTTCGATGCCAGCATCTGAATCTGGGATTTCGAACGATACACTTTACCCAAGACCAATGGATGCACTTTTTCACCAAGCGAAAGCAGCAACTGGGCTAGAGACTCTTGGTCAGTAATTTTAAGTTCATCTGTAGCAAGAGCTAAATAACCTTTAATGTCTTCTACACTGACTGGGAGCTTGATCTCTTGACCGTTAATGACCACTGAAGGATTGAGCTGGGTCGTTATACTCGGATCAATCGGACCTAACGTTGCTTGTTTGGTCATGATGATAGAGTTAGCTCCAAGCGACATGATTGTCCCGGCACTAAGACATTTCGATGGAATGATAACCTCAAGTTCATCGCAAAACTGACGGATCAGGTTTATTAAACTCCATGCGGTTAAGGTATCTCCGCCTCGGGTGTACATAAATAAACTGATTTTGGGAACTACGCCGAGGATGTCCAAATGGTTAACAAAGTAGTCAAATACGTCGCTATGAATCTGGGTTTCCATACCGGGTTTGTCACCGGTAACAAAACATATCACTTTTGAGCCACGCATCTCTTCTAAGCGACCGTATAAATCCTTTCGATTCGCGTACATTGTCTCTTCTTCTGGGTTATAGTTTTTTATACTGTGTTTAGCGATTCGAATAATAATTCGACAAATGCGTGGAAACAACAAAAAACTGCTCACGCGTACGCAAAAACTATCGTAACGTGTTAAGAGTGGTCACTTCGTCACACTACTTAATCGTCAAAACCACGCTGACTGCGGTGTTTTTACATTACTGGCCTAGGTTGTAACCTTCAGAGCTCACTTTCCAGCTGAGGCTTATGACTGTCCCTTCTCTTTCCAAAACTCTGTTAACCCATAGGTGGAGCTAACGAAAGCGCTCAGTAACCTCAATCGGTGGCTTGAACTATTGGAGTTGCAGCGCTAGTAGTTTTGGTGATAAGGCTGTAGGCCACTTTGCTGCATTCTGTAGCTAAGGCTTTGGGGAATGAGGTATTAAGTACCAGTTGTTATGTTTCTTACATTAAAACTTCGAATGCTTGGACCATAAATTACCGATGTGGTGAATCCCCCCTATGCGGAGGGGCGACCAGTCAGTTTCAGAAACCTGTAAATGCAGCGCGGGCCATGCCGACTGGGGCATGCTCACCGGGAGGCACCACACTGCCACTAAGCATATTTAAGATTTATGGCAGGTTTACTTTTGCGGTTGCCCTCCTATGTTTATAGAACGTAACGGCAAAAGTGAATGCTTCCTGATAAATCGGTAGCTCGGACTATTAGGAGTGCCTTCGTTTCGTTACTACCTAGAATGCCTACTTCCTGCCCGCCTTCAGGCGGGCTTTTTTACGCCATCAATAGGGCGCTTCAGAAAGAAAAGGTAAACATCATTTGAAGGCTGCGCTTTGCGTGGCCTTTCTTATTTCAGGCTCACGGGAATCATCATCGATACGGCTCGTTGTCTAATCAGCCCGATGGGCCTGACCCCTTCACGCACAAAGCGCCATCCGTAATCAACGGAGGTGAGGTTATGACCAGAATGAGCACCATATATAGCAGACTTTCATACGGCACCGGGACCGCACTGACGGGCTGCGGTGTTTCCACTAAGGCATATGCCGGGGCAGTCAAAACAGAGGTATGGATTTTGGCCGACAAAATAGCGGGGCTGACCCTGAGTGACTGGGCGATCATTGTCGGTATTGCATGCACTGTCATTACCTGCGGGGTCAACTGGTATTACCGACGAAAGGAAAGGGAGGACAGATTGAATGGCTATGGCGTCAAAGTTGAGGAATAAGCTCAGCATCACCATGCTGGCCCTCATTGCTGCTGGTGCGTCGGCTCCAACATTGATGGATCAGTTCCTTGATGAGAAAGAAGGAAACAGTCTTACAGCTTATCGCGATGGCAGTCAGGGTATTTGGACAATTTGCCGCGGGGCCACGCGTATAGATGGTAAACCCGTCACTCAGGGTATGAAACTGACCCAGGCCAAATGTGATCAGGTAAACGCGATAGAACGCGACAAAGCGCTGGCATGGGTGGATCGGAATATCCATGTCCCTTTGACCCCGCCACAAAAAGTAGGCATTGCCTCGTTCTGTCCATACAACATCGGGCCCGGAAAATGCTTCCCGTCTACGTTCTATCAACGGATTAACTCCGGTGATCGTAAAGGTGCATGTGAAGCGATTCGCTGGTGGATAAAAGACGGAGGGAAGGATTGCCGGGTACGCTCCAATAACTGCTACGGACAGGTAACTCGCCGTGATCAGGAAAGTGCGTTGACTTGCTGGGGGATTGACCAGTGAATGCAGCCCACTTAAAGCCAGCTATCGCCGTAATGATTATTGCTGGTGCCTTTGTTGCTGGTTTAGCCTGGAGCGATCGGGCATGGGAAAAGCGGTGGGCAGAACGTAATAGCGCCGAATCGTCCCAGGAAGTTAACGCGCAAACCGCCGCCCGGATGATTGAACAGGGGCGTCTGATTGCCCGCGATGAGGCCGTAAAAAATGCTCAAGCGCAAACAGCTGCAGCGCGTACTGCTGCCGCTAATCTCTCTGATACTGTTAGCCAGCTGCGGCAGCAGGCAAAAAACCTTGCCACCCGCCTGGACGCCGCAAGCCACACCGCAAGTCTTGCCGCTACCGTCAGAAGCAAAACAACCGGCGCCACCGCCGGAGTGCTCGCCGACATGCTTGGAAACCTTGCAGAAGAAGCTCGACGGTATGCTGCAATCGCTGACGAACGCTACACAGCAGGAATGACCTGTGAGCGGATTTACGAATCGGTGCGAACGTCTATCCCCTCCAAGGGATAAAATTCATGATATCCCTTAGAGGGGATAAAATTTAGGGCGTAATATATGACTTCAGAACAACGAATAGAAGTATTAGAGAAAAAAGTGGAAGCACTAAAAAAGCAGCTTGAGGATGCTATTAAATCTACAAGCTGCTCAGTTAATGCGCTTAGCGCAGAACTTCATTCAGCTTTAAAACACAGAAAGGATCCGTGAATCTCGCATATTAATTGCAATTAGCAAAGCTTTGACGCGCGTGCTCTATTGCCATTGCTTCAATGTCCTTGAGTGTAAGGCTGCTTATCTCTCGGCCTTTCACTTTAATAATAAAGTTGTGCTGTGAGCCGTCATCTCCGACCAAAAAGACATGAAGTTCATGATCATGTGCTGCTCTCTTAATACTGCCAACGGTATCTAAACTGTATTTCATTATTATCTCCACTTAACCAGAGGAAAACAGCCATCCCTCGGCTATCAAAATTCATCGGTGTTCCACCACCGATGGGCTGAGCCGTAACCTTACATTCTGAGCTTTCACAGTAACACCCTGATATTTAACCAGTAGCTTCGCATATGCGGGGCTTTTTTATTCATAAAGGTGCATGATGCAAAATATCAAGATTGAATACGTTAATGGCGTCATTGCTGGCCATTTAGTTTCTGGCTCAATATTCGGTACAACAATCCCCGCATCGAGCATTAAGCCAGGCGCCGATGGTAAGGAAAAACAGACTTCAACCATTACGATAAAAGTTGATATGGATGCTAGCACAGCCCTGAAGACGATAGATGATGTCAGTAACGACATATCTAAGCGGATTGATACCGCTTTAGATATTGTGTTTAGACCGGGTGGTAAAGCCTGGTCTGCGATTAAGAATAACCGCTAATGCCAGCCCGCTCTAAACGCCCATGCCGCCACCGGGGGTGCGCGGCAATAACCAATGATGCCAGTGGATATTGTGACGCCCACCGACAGCAACATGCTGGCGATGGTTGGCGCAATTATCAGGCTGGGAAAAGTCGGCATGAAAGGGGTTATGGCCGACCGTGGGAAATTCGCCGCGCCAGAGTTCTCCAGCGCGACAAATATCTTTGTCAGAACTGCCGACGCCACGGCATAGCCACAAAAGCTACCAGCGTCGACCACATCATCCCTAAAGCCCACGGCGGAACTGATGAAGACTCTAACCTGGAGTCGTTGTGCTGGCCATGTCACAGAAAGAAAACAGCAACAGAGAGAACGCGATGACCGCCACGAATCTTAAAATTGAATACGTTGATGGGCAGTTGGTTGCCCTGGAGAAAAACGGAACGTCATTCCTCGGTGCCGGAGTAACAGCGCTTTACTTCAGCCATACACTCGAGGAAAAGCCCTTGCTGAAGGTTGAAATGGGCGGAGGTCCGGTAGAAGAGATGCCTGCGCCACCACCTCAGCAGGAGCAAGCCGAACCAACGGTTCCACTTAGTGCAGAACCGCCGAAGGAAGGAGAGCTACTTCCACCAGCCCAACAACCGCAACCGCGTGGCCGCCGCCGCCGTAACCGTCAACGGAGCCAATAATGTATAACCGTAATGAGCTAACCATAGCCATGTTCTATGCCTCCAGCACGAACGATGAAGGCAATAAGGTCGCTATGATCACCGTTAAGGTGAACAACTCGGATCAGGTATCCATGCAGACCAGCAAGCTGGTATGTGTCACCGGGAAAGACAACAAGAAAACCTACCAGGTTGGCGAGCAGTCAGTTAGCAATGGTTCTGATCCGTTACTGACGGCCATCGAGAACTACTGGCGGCAGGATACAGAAAGCATCGTTAACGCTTTATTGATGGATGTTAGCGACGTCATCACCGGCAATATCAATACCAACGCAACCTTCCTTGGTTTCGATGGACTCAAAATCTTTGAGATGCAGCCGTTGGAAAGCTGTATCCCTGATAGTGTGCTGCAGGCTGATGGCGGAATCGCTCCTGAGTTAGAGGAATAATAACGATGAAGTACTAAAGCGGTCAGGCCGCAGCCTGAATGACGACTTCCACCTCGACTGAGGCAACTGCCGCTAGGGGGTAGGGGGCTCAAATCCCTAACCCCTTTCGCGCTTCGGGACTGCCGCTTCAGGTAGATTTTTGCGCGTGAGAAATAAGAATTTTTTTTTGGGACGTTTTGGGGGGCTTTTTAATGACTACGGGGATGCGATCACCTGGTGCTGGAAGAAAATCGAACAACACAGGAACCCAGGTTAGTCCTGTTACCAGAGCGGTAACTCCGCCAGATGAACTGCTGGGCGATATGGCCATCGATGCCTGGAGACGGACGTGCAAAATTTTGATTAGCCGTGGCACGTTCCAGATGGAGGATTGTTATTTGCTGATGGAGTACTGCAATACCGTGCAGCTGCTGTACGACGCCAATCAGGAAATTAAAAGCGATGGCCTTGGTGATGATACCGCAGCCGGTGGCCAGAAACTTGGCGCAGCAGTAAAAGCACGCAGCCGTTATATCAGCGAATTAATTCGACTCTCCGTTGTATTAAAGCTGGACCCCAATAGCCGCATCCTGAAGAAACAGCCCGGAGATAATAATTCCAGCGGTGAGTTCGACGATTTTTAATTGTGGTGCGGCCCTAATGACTTAAGGACGGAGCATGGCCGCATATCCAAACGTCAATGTGGCGAACAAATATGCGCGGGATATTGTAGACGGAAAAATAGTCGCCTGCAGAGCTATCCGGCTGGCATGCCAGCGCCATTTTGACGACTTAAAGAAATCACTCGATAGCAACTACCCTTACCGATTCGACCGGGATTTAGCAGAAAGAGCCTGCCGGTTCGTTCAGCTATTACCTCACTCCAGCGGCGATTTAGCCGGACAGAAATTAAAGCTGGAACCGTGGCAAACTTTTATATTCAGTTCGATTTTTGGCTGGGTCACGAAAAAGGATAAAAAACGCCGATTTCGCGAAGCGTATATCCGGGTAGCAAGGAAAAACGGGAAATCGTTTTTTGCTGCCGGGATTGGTACCTACATGTTCTGCGCTGATGGTGAAAATAGCGCAGAAGTGTATTGCGGTGCGACAACAATGGCGCAGGCGAAAAAGGTTTTCACCCCAGCCAGGCAGATGGCCAGCCGCCTGCCAGCACTACGCGCCAGATTTGATATTTCGGTATGGACCGACAGCCTGACCCGCCCGGATGGTTCTGTTTTTGCGCCTATGGCGGGGAAACCCGGCGATGGCGATAGCCCGCATTGTGCGATCATTGACGAGTATCATGAGCATGATACGGATCATATGTATGAAGCAATGACGATGGGTATGGGCGCCCGTTCGCAGCCATTAACGCTTATCATCACGACAGCCGGTTCGTCACTTGAGTCCCCTTGCTATGACAAGGATAAGGAAGTTAAAGAGGTTATCGAAGGCATTACCCGTAATGATCGCCTGTTTGGCATGATTTACGAACTGGATGCTGGCGATGACTGGACCGACCCGAAAAACTTAATCAAAGCTAACCCAAATCTGGATGTTTCGGTTAAGTACAGCGACCTGGTTGAGCTTCTGGAAGTAGCAAAACAGGTTCCCCGCAAGGTTAATGCCTTTAAGACCAAACGTCTCAATATCTGGGTATCCGGTAAATCCGCGTTCTACAACATGGAGCAGTGGAAGGCCGCTGAAGACCCTAGTCTTGAGCTGGCAGAATTTGCCAACGACAGCTGCAACATCGGTCTCGACCTTGCGAAAAAGCTGGATATGAACGCCGGGATACGGTTGTTTACGCGGGAAATTGAAGGCAAGCGGCATTACTACTGCATTAAGCCTAAATTTTGGGTGCCAGAAGACACAATCAATACAACCGATCCAAAGCTGCTGAAGACGGCAGACCGATACCAGAAATTCTATGAAATGAGGGTTCTGGAGGCTACAGATGGAGCTGAGGCTGATTATCGGGAGATTCTGGCCAGCATTCTCGACATGCAGGGTGAAACCCGCATTGACGAGATTGATATCGACCCTGCAGGAGCAACAGCGCTTCGCCACCAGTTGGAAGATAACGGGTTTACTGTCGTCGATATCCGGCAGGACTATACCAATATGTCACCGGCAATGAAGGAGCTGGAAGCGGCTCTGGCCGGTGGCCGATTCCACCATGATGGCAATCCCATTCTTACCTGGTGTATCAGCAACGTTATCGGGAAATTTATCCCTGGTAGCGACGATCTCGTTCGCCCTACAAAGGGAGACAATCAAAGCAAAATCGATGGGGCCACGGCGTTATTTAACGCTATGACTCGCGCAATGCTGAATGAAAGCAGTGGCGGTACATCGGTATATGATGAGGAAGATGTAGCGTGTTAATCACAATTCTGAGTTTCATTATTGGCCTTGTCGGGGCTTTATTGGTTTCTGCTGGAGCCTGGCTTGTATTACCTGCGGCGGGGTTTATCACCGGCGGGATCATCTGCCTGCTCTGGTCTTTTTTAATCGCGCGCTCGGCATCTGCCAGCGTTAAAAATAACGGGGAGAAATAATGTTCATTCCCCAGATGTTTCGTGGACAAAAACGGTCCGTATCAGGGGGCGGTTTTTGGGAGGCGATGCTGGGCGGCGTCAGTTCCAGCCAGAGTAAAGCCGGTATCATGATTACGCCGGAAACGGCGCTTGCGCTTTCCGCTGTTCGAGCGTGCGTAACCCTCCTGGCGGAGTCCGTCGCGCAGCTGCCTGTCGAACTTTATCGACGAGATAAAAATGGAGGGCGGCAACGCGCGACAGACCACCCGATTTATGACCTGATTCACTCCCAGCCAAACAAAAAAGACACCTCATTCGAGTACTTTGAGCAGCAACAGGGGTTGCTGGGGCTGGAGGGAAATTGCTACTCGATCATCGACCGCGATGGAAAAGGCTACCCGAAAGAGCTGATCCCAATTAACCCGAAAAAGGTGATTGTCCTGAAGGGGCCGGATGGGATGCCGTATTACGAAATCCCGGAAATCGGCGAAACCCTACCAATGCGCATGATGCACCATGTGAAAGTATTTTCGCTGGATGGCTATATCGGTACCTCTCCCATTCAGACGAACGCCGACGTTCTTGGTCTGAATCTGGCAGTTGAAGAACATGCATCAGCCGTGTTCCGTCGTGGCACCACAATGAGCGGCGTGATTGAACGGCCAAAAGAAGCGGGAGCAATTAAAAGTCAGGACGCGATTGACCGCCTGCTGGCGAAATGGACCGACCGCTACTCCGGGATACACAACATGTTCTCCGTGGCGCTGCTGCAGGAGGGGATGAGTTACAAATCGCTCTCGCAGGATAACGAGAAAGCGCAGCTGCTGCAGTCGCGTCAGTGGGGCGTGGAAGAGGTTTGCCGCCTCTACAAAATCCCGCCACATATGGTGCAAATGCTGGCGAAAGCGACCAACAACAACATCGAGCACCAGGGCCTGCAGTTCGTGATGTATACGCTGCTGGCATGGTTGAAGCGCCATGAAGGCGCGCTGCAGCGCGATTTGTTGCTGCCCAGCGAACGCCGCGACTTGTATATCGAATTCAACGTCTCCGGTTTACTGCGTGGTGACCAGAAATCGCGTTATGAGTCCTATGCGCTTGGGCGCCAGTGGGGCTGGTTGTCGGTTAACGATATCCGCCGTATGGAGAACCTGCCGCCGATAGCCGGTGGTGAAAAATATCTGACGCCGCTGAATATGGTCGACAGCGCGCAAATTATCCCTGGCGATAAGAAGCCGACCGCGCAGCAGATGGCGGAAATCAACACCATCCTGTCCCGATCCTGAATACTACCCGCAGCGCGGGCTTACCCGGTATAAAACCATGACAACGAAATTAATTAACCTTCCGCACCTCGCGGAGATGGTCTTTGGCGTGCCGCATTACGTATCACGACAAACGATGGACTCAGTAAAGGCGGTACTAATCCCCCGCATCCAGGGAACGGTAGAGAATAGCGGCATCCAGTTAGCGCTGGACCCGGAGAAAGCACCGGTATCGGAGCAGGTACAGCCAGCCGGTGGCGTGGCTGTTATTCCTGTTCACGGATTGCTGGTAGCGCGTCGCGGACAGATCACGCAGGCCTGCACGGAGCTGACGAGCTATGAGCGAATCCGCAGCCAGCTGAACGCGGCATTAAACGATCCATCAATCAGCGAAATCGTTCTGGATATTAACTCTGGCGGCGGCGCGGCAGTGGGCTGTAAAGAGCTGGCTGATTACATTTATCAGTCTCGCGAGACGAAGCCCATCACGGCAATTGTGAATTACAACGCTTTTTCAGCCGCGTATTTCATCGCATCGGCCTGCAGCAAAATCATCGTAAGCCAGACCAGTGGTGTAGGCTCCATCGGTGTGATTATGGAGCACCTGGACACATCAAAGCTGGAAGAGAAAATGGGGCTGACGTTTACAACGGTCTTCCGGGGAGATAACAAAAATAACGGTACCCAACATGAGCCACTGAGCGAAGAAGCGAAGGCCATGTTCCAGGGGATGATTGACGAAATGTACGAGACATTTACCGGGTCAGTAGCGGAATATCGCGGCCTCGACCGTCAGGTCGTCGTTGATACGCAAGCTGGGCTGTATTTCGGTCCAGGCGCTGTTTCAGCAGGCCTTGCTGATGAAATCTCAGACCCACAGTCGGCGATTAATGCGATCGCCGCGAAGTATAAGCAACCCCGTCAAAAAACCTCCATTCAGATGCAGGCAGCCGCGATGGATCTGCAAACCAAAATGTAACCCGACGCAAACGCGTCACCACCAGAAAGCAGCCTTCGGGCTGCTTTTTTTATACCTAAAAAAGAGAGAAATAAAATGCCACAGATTGAAGAATTGCGTCGTCAGCGTGCGGGTATCAACGAACAAGTTCAGGCCCTGGCAACCATTGAAGCGAACGGCGGTACGCTGACAGCAGAGCAGCTGACAGAGTTTGCTAACCTGCAGCAGCAGTTCACTGATATCAGCGCCAAAATGGATCGTATGGAGGCGGCGGAACGCGCCGCTGCAGTGGTCGCGAAGCCAGTCAAAGCTACCCAACACGGCCCAGCAGTCATTGTCAAAGCGGAGCCGAAGCAATACACCGGCGCTGGCATGACGCGCATGGTGATGTCGATTGCTGCTACGAAGGGCGATTTGCGTGATGCAGCTGTATTTGCAGCTGAAGAATTGAATGACCAGTCTGTATCGATGGCCATCTCAACTGCAGCTGGTTCTGGTGGCGCACTTATCCCGGAGAACATGCAGAACGAGGTCATTGAGCTGCTGAGTGAACGCACCATCGTTCGTAAGCTGGGTGCCCGTTCTATCCCACTGCCTAACGGTAATTTGTCGTTACCGCGCTCCGCTGGCGGTGCAACGGCCAGTTACACCGGTGAAGGGAAGGATGCGAAGGCGTCTGAATCAAAATTCAACGACGTAAAACTGGCTGCAAAAACCATGATCGCGCTGGTACCGATTTCGAACCAGCTGATTGGTCGTGCCGGTTTTAACGTTGAGCAGCTGGTCCTGCAGGATATTCTGACCGCTATCTCCGTTCGCGAAGATAAAGCGTTTATGCGTGATGATGGTACCGAAGATACACCGATTGGTATGAAGGCTCGCGCGACGCAGTGGAATCGCCTGCTACCGTGGGAAGCCGCTGCAGAGATTAACCTGAAAACGGTTGATGAGTACCTGGACAAGATTATTTTGATGGCGATGGATGGAAACAGCCTCATGATTAAGTGCGGCTGGGGCATGTCGAACCGTACCTATATGAAGCTGTTTGGTTTGCGTGACGGCAACGGGAATAAAGTCTACCCGGAAATGGCGCAGGGCATGCTGAAAGGCTATCCGATCCAGCGTACCAGCGCGATTCCGGTTAACCTGGGCGAAAGTGGCAAGGAATCAGAAATTTATTTCGCTGACTTCAACGATGTTGTCATCGGTGAAGATGGCGCAATGACGGTCGATTTCTCCAAAGAGGCCACTTACAAAGATGCCGAAGGCAATCTGGTATCCGCCTTTGCCCGTAACCAGTCGCTGATTCGTGTTGTTGTTGAGCATGATATCGGTTTCCGTCACCCGGAAGGCTTGGTCCTGGGTACCGGCGTCCTGTTCTAATTCCAATATACATCAATAAGGCCCGCTCACGCGGGCTTTTCTATTTAAGGAGAATGCTATGGCTGTGAAGAAAGATAAGTCCTTAGAGCAGGAAGAAACGGCTGCAGATGATAGTCATGCGACCGCGGTCGCACAGACAGAACGCAAATCCGTCGTGTTCCTCGGCCCATATAGCCGCTATTCCCGTGGTGATATCGCATGGTTTGACAGTAAGCACGCGGAAGAGCTGGTTGAGCGTCATATCGCTGTGTGGCCGAAGGATGCCAAACGCGCGATGGCACCAAAACCGGGAGATGACGACTTTGATACTGACATTGGATGAAGTGAAAAACCAACTCCGACTGGAGCTGGACTTCACTGAACATGACGCCATGCTCACGCAGATGGTTAACGCCGCGCAGCGGAGCATCGAGCGTGATTATTACTGCAAGTTGGTCAGCAATGATGAAGAGCTGCAGGCGCTCCCAGAGATGAAACGCGGATTCATCGCGGACGAAGATATCAAGCTGGCCATCCAGTATCTGGTCAGTGATGCATACCTGAATGGCCACACCGGGCAATGGCTGGAAACCACAGCAGTGAAGTATCTCCTTTTCCCTATTCAGGAGCATACCGTATGAGCCTGAAACCGGGAGAGATGAACTGCCGCATTACGATTAGCTATCTTCAGTCCGGTCGTGGGCCGTTGGGCGAACCGCTGCCGGAAAAGTTAGTTGAATCGGGAAAGGCCTGGGCAAAGCGGGAGCTGGTATCAGGTAGAAAAGTCCGCACGATGGACCAGCAGCAGGTTATGGAAACCTGCTTGTTTACCGTCTATCCGGGCGTGGTGGTCGATATCGACTGGAAAATCACGACAAAAGACCTGGTTTATACCGTCCGAAATATCGACCGAAAAACGGACCAGATCATCATTACCGGGGAGGCAGACGGGCGGCATGATAGAACTGGCGATTAAAAATGAGCTGGAGCGCATCACCGGCATGAATGCGTACCCGCTTTTACTGCCGGACACGGTCCAGGAAGGGGTGACCTTTCAGCGTATCTCTGACCCGGAAATGTACTCGGGAACATTGCGGACGGGGATCGTATCGGCCCGTATCCAGGTGAATCTGTATCGTGTTGATGATTACACCTCACTGCTGCAGCTGGATAAAAAAATCTGGTCGGAATGGAAGTCAATCGTTCATGGCCAGCTGGATAGCATCCCGGTCCAGTATGTTGAGCGTGGTGGCATTCAACAGGATAAAACGACGCTGACGAACCGCAGCATCCAGTACCGCCTGATTCGCGACTTCATCATTCACTATGTGGAGGATACATCGTGATTCGGATGGAAGTTAAAGGGCTGGATGAGCTGGAACGGCAGTTAACCGCCCTGGGAGAAAAGGTTGCGACGAAGGTATTACGGGATGCCGGTCGCGAGGCATTAAAGGTAGTTGAGGAGGATATGAAGCAGCATGCCGGCTTCGACGAAACGTCGACCGGGCAGCACATGCGGGATTCAATCAAAATCCGCTCTTCTACCCGAAAGGCGCAAGGGAATGCGGTTGTAACGCTCCGTGTTGGCCCCAGCAAGCAGCACCATATGAAGGCGCTGGCGCAGGAGTTCGGCACGGTTAAGCAGGTTGCAGACCCCTTTATTCGACCCGCCCTGGATTACAACGTCCAGACTGTTTTGCGCGTCCTGACTGTGGAAATTCGAAACGGTATTCAAAACAGGTAGCGACCGCTACCGATTCATATAAGAGAGAATAATCATGGCTGAGAATCAGACATCGCCTGAGTATGCAATGCTGCCTGCAGGCACGCTAACCAAATGGGGGAAACCCGGCGACGCGCTAGCGGCGTTGAAGCCGCTTGATAACTGTAAAGCGTTGGGCGCGATAGGCCAGACAGGTGGGTTCGTTGACTGCACCACGCTGAAGGATAAGCAAAAGCAGTCAATCAGTGATCTGCCGGATGGCCCGGAAAAGTCGCTGGGGTTCATTGACGATCCTGCGAATGCGAGCTTTACGGCGTTACTTAATGCAGCAGAGGCCCGCGAGACCATTCAGCTTTATGTTGAGCTGCCGAACAAACGTACCGCAACAATGCTGCTGGCGTTGTCTGGCTGGCAGATGAATGAAATCACCGCGCCAGCGAGTGAAGTGATTCAAATCACCGTGCAAGGTAAGCAAAACAGCATTAAGTGGGGTACTGCCGGTGCCGATGCTGGCGGCGAATAATCAGCACTTATTACCAATAACAGATAGCCACCTCCGGGTGGCTTTTTATTTTTAAGGACTCCCTGTGAAAGATAAAGATTTTGACCTGTCCGCGCTTAAATCCGCGTTGCTTAAATCGGAGCCAACCGTCATTAAAACCGAGTTATTTGGCGCCACCGTATTCATCCGCCGCCTGACCGGGGATTACCTCATCAGTTACGAAGAGAAAATGGCTGAAACCGCAAAAGCTGGCGCAGCGCGCGAGGCATCGGAGCAAGTCATCCAGATCGTCATCGATGCACTGGTTCAGGCGGATGGAACGGCCATTCCGGATGAGTTTAAACCCACGGCAGCCGAGCTGCTGAAGGCCCATGAAAACCCCGAACTGCTGGCCGCAGTGGAAAAAGTGAAGCAACACGCAATCGGCAAGCTGGAGGAAGCGGAAAAAAACTAAATGACTCGCCCTGGCTGGAGCTGATTTTCTGGCTGGCCGACCGCTGGGGCGAGCCTGACCCATCCAAAATTGCTGCACTTCCGGCAAACACCCTGTACCACTGGCGCGCTTACTTCCTGAAACAAGGTATTTTCCGCCGCCCTGGCGATGAAAATGCGCCTCCTCCCGAAACAACACCTGCGCCATCCCGGACGAAGATGGAAGAGGAATGCGCGGCAGTCATGAGGGCATTAATGTAATGGCAGACGTCGCATCTTTAGCGGTCGGGCTGCACCTTAACGCAGCCAACTTTAAATCCCAGCTTTTGGGGGCGTATGGCGACGCGGAGAACCAGTCCAAAAGGTTTAACCGCAATGCCCAGGCGGACGCGAAAAAGACGGAAGACGCCTATAAAAAGGTCGGCCTGTCGATATCCGGGATGGCCAGCAGGCTGGCGGGGCTGGCAGGCGCCGGTCTTTCCATAAGTACGATCATCACAACGTCCAGGCAGTATGGCCAGGCGCTATCTGACCTGCAGGCGATCACCGGCGCGACCGCTGATGAAATGAAAGCGCTGGATCTGGCCGCGCAGGAAATGGGGCGCACGACAGAGTACAGCGCCAGCCAGGCGGCTGAGGCGCTCAAGCTGATGGCATCGGCTAAACCGGAGCTGCTTAAGACTTCAGATGGTCTGCAGCAGGCGACGAACAGCGCGCTGATTCTGGCGCAGGCCGCCGGAACGACGCTCCCGGATGCAACGAAAACGCTGGCGCTTTCATTGAACCAGTATGGTGCCAGTGCGCAGGAAGCGGATCGTTACATCAACGTTCTGGCCGCTGGCGCGAAGTACGGTTCATCCGAAATTACGGATACGGCAGCAGCCATTAAAAATGGCGGCGTTGCAGCTGCACAGGCTGGCGTCGGTTTTGAACAACTGAATGCGGCCATTCAGGTTCTGGCCGAGCGTGAAGTGAAAGGTGGAGAGGCAGGAACGGCGCTGCGAAACGTCATCCTGAATCTGGAAAAGGGAACAGATAAAACCCTGAAGCCTTCGGTTGTCGGCTTGAGCCAGGCGCTCAATACGCTGGCAGGCAAGAACCTTTCAACGGCCCAGGCGGTGAAGCTGTTTGGCGTGGAAAACCTCAGCGCGGCTTCCATTCTCGTACAGAACCGTTCAAAGCTTGATGAATTGACCGCCTCGTTGACCGGTACTCAAACGGCGCATGAGCAGGCATCTATCAGGGTTAACAACCTGAACGGCGATCTTCTTGGGCTGAGTAGTGCGTTTGAGGGGATGGTCATTAAGATTGGCCAGAGCAGTAACGGTCCACTTCGCAGCGGTATTCAGACCGCTACGGAGGCGCTTAACGGCCTGGCGGATAACTTTAATACCGTCTCCAGTATTGCGCTTTACAGCCTGATTCCGGTTCTTTCCACAAAACTAACCGCAGGGCTTCGGGAAAATATCTCTGTCTGGCGGGAAAGCCAGGCGGCGGTGAAAGCGAGAGCACTTGCCGATGCAGACATCGCCCGTAAAACGCTGGATTCAACTGCAGCCATCCTGAAACAAAACGATGCCGAGTTCGGTTACTACCGGCAGATGGAGCGGACGGCTAAACAGTACGGGATGAATATCAGTTACCAGGATGAGTTTACCCGGCTTATCCGACAGGAAACTGAGCAAACCAATCTGGCCAGCCAGGCGAAATTGAAGCTGGCGGCGGCTAACCGGCAAACGTCGATATCCGCCCGTACGGCATCGGTTGCCGTAGGACTGGCAAAAGGCGCGTTTAACTTAATCGGTGGCCCTTTCGGTGCCGCTATGCTGGCCGGTTCAGCCATTCTTTATTTTCATGAGAGGGCAAAAGAGGCCCGGCAATCAGCCATTAATTTAAAAGACGCCGTCGTTGAAACCAGCGAAGCGCTGATGCGCCTCTCTCTCAACCAGCTAAATGTGAAGCAATTCGACCTGGAGGATCAGTATGAAAACCAGGTTGTGCAGCGAAACCAGCTGATTAAAGAGATTCAGGATGCCGACAGCCGTATTGGCAGCCTAAAAGGCTTTGACCCCTTCGGCCAGCTGGATGGGGTGAAAAAAGACCAGACGCGTGCGCGGGCGGACCTCGATAGCGTTAACGAGGGATTGCGTAAAACAGAGGAAAATATCAAGCGCGTCAGTGATGCTAAAACGCTGGCCCAGCTTGGGTTGTCTGGAAAAATCACGTCCCTTACAGACGACCTGAAAGGCGCGCTGAATGCGCCCCCTAAAGAGACTGGCGACGGGAACCCCTGGACCGGGGATGGTGGTACCGGCTCCGGGAAGGGTAATAAGGCTAAGGTCGACCAGTTCAAAACGCTACGGCAACAAATTGAAGAGGCCCATGCATCCAGCCTGGCCCGGATTAACCTTCAGGAGAAAGACAGCAACAGGGAGCTGCAGGAAGCAGCGAAGAAGAATGGCGCCAGCGATGCCGACCTTCAGCGCGCGCTATTGATGAATGCGGAGAACTACCAGAAGCAGCGACTGGATCTGGCCGCACAGTATTCACCGGCGCAGGAAACCTTGCGCAAGGAACAGGAAGTCAGCCAGGACCTTGCCGAGCTTTTCAAAGCCCGTCTTCTTACCGAAAAAGATTACCAGACTGCCCGAATAACTCTGGCCAGGGATACAGCCAAAGAGTTACTGCAGGCGCAGGCTGACGAAATCGCGGCTCCTAAACTGGATATCGCCGGTGAAGTTGATCCACTGGTAGCGCTTCGTAATCAGCTAGCACAGCGGCAGGCTCTACTGCAGTCTTACTATCAGGGCAGCGCGATTAGCAAAGACCAGTACGAAATGCTGATGCAGAAGGCGACGAAGGAGTCCGCCGATGCACAGTATCAGACCTCGCTGGAGCTATATCGATCGCAGGGTGAATTCCAGAGCCTGGCCGTTGGGTTATTCGAGACGGTACATGAGCGCTCCACGAATTTCTTAACGAGCATGCTGACGCGAACCCAAAGCTTCAAGGAAAACATGGTTGGCCTGTTTTCCTCGTTGACGCAGGCAGTCATCAAAAATCTCATTGATATGGCCGCCCAGGCGCTCGTCACCAGTTCCATCATGCAGACCATCATGGGAGTGGTTGGAATTGGAAGCAGCATAGCGGGTGGTGCAGCCTCCGGCGCCGCTGGCGCCAGTACCGGGACGGCGATCCAGAATGCGGGTAGTAGCTTCCAGTTTAACGCCAAAGGCGGCGTCTACGATTCACCTTCCTTAAGTGGCTACAGCAATCAGGTCCACGATACCCCGCAGTTCTTCGCCTTTGCTAAAGGCGCCGGTGTATTTGGTGAAGCAGGGCCGGAAGCCATTATGCCGTTGACGCGTGCCGGTGATGGCTCGCTGGGAGTACGTGCGGTCGGAGGCGGACAGAACGCCAGCACCACCGAAGGGCCAAAGGTCTGGATCACTATTTCCGGCGATAAGACGTCTACCGAGAGCTCGTCAGGTTTTGAAGAGTTTGGCCAGCAAATTGGGTCGTTCGTTGAGAAGAAATACCGTGAGCTGCAGGCGAAAGATATGCGCCCAGGCGGTGCTATCTGGAACGCTGTAAAAGGACAACGCTGATGGCGATAGAAATATTTACCTGGAGTCCCCGAGTAAACCCAACGCAAACCGTGAATTTCCGTACCCGAAAGGCGCAGTTCGGCGATGGATATGCGCAGGTATCAGGGGATGGATTGAATACCCGGTCACAGGAATGGGAGCTGAATTTTGTCGGTACCGAAGACTATATCCGACCGATAAAACTGTTCCTGGACCGGCACGGCGGTACGAAATCTTTTCAGTGGACACCACCACTTGAAGATATTGGGCTTTTCCGTTGTGAGCAATATAAACCAGTACCGATGGGTGGAGGGAACTACTCCCTGTCGGCAACCTTTATTCAGGGATTTAAACCATGAGCCTTAACGCAGATTATCAGAAGCTGGAGCCGGGTGATTCAATCCGGCTTTTTGAAATTGATGGCCGTTCTTTCAATATGGACGAGGTCTTATACTTCCACGGCTATAATATTCCGCACTCAGCCGAGGAAATTATTGCAGCCGGTGGTGATGAGTCGAAATTACCAGCTAAAAGTATCTGGTGGCAAGGCACAGAATATAAAGCATGGCCATGCGATCTTGATGGCATCGAATCATCCACTACGGGCAGCGATGCGCAGCCCACGCTCAGGGTGGGTAACGTAGACGGGAAAATTACCGCGCTGTGTTTGCATTATGACGATCTGGCGATGGCGCGGGTCACCATCCATGATACGCAGAAGCAGTATCTGGATGCGCGAAACTTCCCTGAAGGTAATGCAACCGCGGACCCGACGCAGGAAAAGCGCCAGCTATTTTTCATTGACGCCAAACAACTCGA
Organism: Klebsiella sp. CN_Kp088; assembly: GCF_040064335.1. Taxonomy (NCBI): domain Bacteria; kingdom Pseudomonadati; phylum Pseudomonadota; class Gammaproteobacteria; order Enterobacterales; family Enterobacteriaceae; genus Klebsiella; species Klebsiella sp. CN_Kp088. The sequence continues at coordinate 295,414 of NZ_JBEAIQ010000016.1, forward strand.
AACCGATGAAACGGTGGAGTTCACACTCGATAGCCCGATGGGGGTGCAGGGGAAGCTGATCCCAACCCGCCAGTATCATTCTGTTTGTACCTGGTGTATTCGAAATAAATACCGTAGTGGCGATGGCTGCGATTATGCCGGGACAAAGTATTTCGACAAGAATAACAAACCGGTTGATGACCCATCGAAGGACGTCTGCAACGGAACACTCACTGCCTGCAAATTACGTTTTGGCGAGCATAACGAGCTGCCGTTCGGCGGCTTCCCTGGTACGTCGCTGATAAGGAGCTGATATGCGCCAGAAAACGATTAAGGCGATACAGGCTCATGCGGCAGCTGATTATCCGCGTGAGGCATGCGGATTGATTGCTCAAAGGGGAAGAGTAGAGCGCTATTTCCCCTGCAGGAACCTGGCCAGCGAGTCGAATGATAATTTCGTCTTGTCTCCAGAAGATTACGCAGAGGTAGAGGACTGGGGAACGATTATCGGCATTGTTCACAGTCATCCTGATGCGACCACGCAACCCAGCGAACTGGATAAGGCGCAGTGCGATGCAACGCTGCTCCCCTGGCATATTATCAGCTGGCCAGAAGGCGATCTGCGTACCATCCACCCACGCGGAGAGTTGCCCCTCCTCGAGCGTCCGTTCGTGCTTGGCCATTATGATTGCTGGGGTTTAGTGATGAGCTATTTCCGGCAGAACCACGGCATCGAGCTGCACGATTACCGCGTTGATTATCCCTGGTGGGAAAACGACTATCCCGAAAACTTCTACCACGATTGCTGGTATGAATGCGGATTCCGTGAATTTGATGGTCCCCCGCAGCCGGGTGATATGGTGATCATGCAGGTGCAGTCGGGCAAATGGAATCATGCCGGGATTCTGCTGGAAGGTAACATGCTGCTTCACCACCTTTATGGCCATCTCAGCCAGCGCGTGCCGTATGGTGGATACTGGTTAGACAGAACGATGAAAATCGTTCGATATCATTCTCTGTGTTAATCTTTTGTGAGATTTGAACTAAAAACAAAAGGGACACCGAGATGAAAAAAATTGCACTAGCTTTAGTGATTGTGGGAATTAGCGGGTGTGCAACTAAACCAGTAACAAATGAACAGGCACAAAATATCCCCTTCAAACAAATATTGGACTCATCGTTTTTTTCTAAAAAAGAAGGCACGGGCGAAGTTATTATAAAGCGAGACTCTGGTGTTATGGGTAGCGCTTGTATGACGCGAGTATATCTAGATGGTAAAGAGATAGCTGATTTAGATACCGCTCAAAAAGCCGTGATTTATCCAGAAGTAGGAAAACATATATTTAGCGCATGGCCAAAAGGAATGTGTGGTGGTGGAATGAGTGAGCAGTCGGGGACAGTTACTGATGGAAAAACATTAATGTACCGGATTGGTTATGGAACCAATGGTGATTTTGGAATATACCCCACGGCTTTTTAATTTATCTTTAAGAGAAGAACCGCCGTCAGGCGGTTTTTTTTGGGGAGAAAAAATGCAAGAAGTTATGACGCGTATTGAATTAAGTGGGATGCTCGGTAAAAAGTTTGGAAAAACCCATCACCGTCTTATTTCGTGCATCCATGAAGCAGGCATAGCGCTGGCGAAAACGATACCCGGCTTTGAAAAATTTATGATTACCAGCAAAGAGCGCGGATTAACCTATGCGGTATTTAAAGGAGAAAAAAACATAGGGGTAGATGACTTAGGTTTTCCGATAACTGGAGAGGTAATTCGCATTGTCCCTGTAGTCATTGGTAGCAAAAAAGCCGGTTTTCTTCAGACTATTTTAGGTGCGGTCATTGTTGCGGTTGGAGCTATAGCCACTTTCGGATTCGGTCAGGCGTGGGGCGTAAATGTGATGATGGCAGGCGGAGCCATGATGCTAGGCGGTGTTGTGCAGATGCTTTCACCTCAGCCAGCAGGCCTTGCCCGTAAAGAATCCCCCGATAATAAAGCCAGCTATGCCTTTGGCGGTGTAACCAATACCGCCTCACAGGGTTATCCCGTTGGTTTGCTTTATGGTAAGCGGCGAATTGGCGGCGCGATTATTTCCGCCGGTATCTATGTCGAAGACCAGCAATAAATATATTCATTAAGTAATTCCCTCCAATTCAGGCCACCTTGCGGTGGCTTTTTTTATGGGCGCAATATGGCAAATAACATAATTAAAGGGCGCAAGGGTGGCAGCTCTAAACAGCGCACGCCGACGGAACAGCCGGACGATTTACAGTCTGTAGCAAAAGCCAAAGTTCTTATCGCATTGGGTGAGGGGGTGTTTGCGGGTGGTTTAACCGGGAAAGATATTTATCTCGACGGTACCCCTCTGGAGAATGCCGATGGTTCGCAAAACTTCAGTGGTGTGGCCTGGGAATTCCGACCTGGGACACAGGCACAAAGTTATATCCAGGGTATTCCCGGTACTGAAAATGAAATTTCCGTAGGGACGGAGGTTTCCAGTGAGACCGCCTGGACCCACACATTCACCAATACCCAGCTTTCTGCCGTTCGCGTCCGCCTGAAATGGCCTTCCCTGTTGAAACAGGAAGATGATAACGGTGTGGTGGGTAATACCGTCAAGTATGCGATTGACCTGCAGACCGACGGTGGCACCTGGCAGACGGTGCTGGAAACCGCTGTCACGGGTAAAACCACTTCCGGGTATGAGCGTAGCCACCGTATCGATTTACCGCAGTCAGGCAGCACCTGGACGTTGCGGCTTCGCAAGGTCACGCCGGACGCGAACAGCGCCAGAATCGGCGACATAATGACGCTGCAGAGTTACACCGAGGTTATTGACGCGAAACTGCGTTATCCACACACCGCGCTGCTGTACATCGAATTCGACTCAAGCCAGTTCAATGGTTCTATCCCGCAAATCTCCTGCGAGCCGCGCGGGCGTGTTATCCGTGTCCCGGATAACTACAACCCGGAAACGCGCGAATATACCGGCACATGGACAGGGGGCTTCAAATGGGCATGGACTGATAACCCGGCGTGGATTTATTACGACATTGTTGTCTCTGATCGTTTCGGTCTTGGCGATCGTCTGACCAGCGCGAATATCTCCAAATGGGCGCTTTACCCGATTGCGCAGTATTGCGATCAGTTGGTTCCCGATGGCAGGGGCGGCGCTGGCATGGAGCCTCGTTATATCTGCAATGTATATGTTCAGGAGCGTAACGACGCCTACACCGTACTGCGTGATTTTGCCGCTATTTTCCGGGGGATGACTTGCTGGAGTGGTGAACAGATCATCGTGCAGGCCGATATGCCGCGTGATGTCGATTTCAACTATACGCGCGCAAATATTATCGGTAGCCCGCGGTATTCCAGCAGCACCAGTAAGTCGCGGTACACTAATGCCCTGGTTTCGTGGTCTGACCCGGATAACGCCTATGCCGATGCGATGGAACCCGCATTTATCCCGGAACTGGTTTCCCGTTACAGCTTTAATCAGGTGGAAGTCACAGCGATTGGATGTACGCGGCAGAGTGAAGCCCATCGCAAAGGGTTATGGGCCATTCTGACCAACAACAAAGACCGCCTGGTCGAAATTGATGTTGGCCTTGATGGCAGAATCCCGCAGCCGGGTTACATCATTGGGCTGGGCGACGAACGGCTGGCCGGTCGAGTTAATGGTGGTCGTATCAGCGCGGTGAATGGACGCGTCATCACGCTCGACCGTGATATCGATGCAAAAGAGGGTGACCGCCTGCATCTGAATCTGCCGTCGGGTATCTCGCAGGCCCGGACCATTCAGTCGGTGAACGGTCGTCGGCAGGTGACGGTCACAACGGCATACAGCGAGACGCCAGAGGCTGAGTACGTCTGGATCGTCGAATATACCGACCTGGTGCCTCAGCAGTACCGCGTTATCGGTGTAAAGGACAACAATAACGGCACGCTCACCATCACCGGCGTGGCTCACGACCCGGATAAATTCCCGCGTATCGATACCGGCGCGATCATCGACCAGCGCCCGATTAGTGTTATCCCGCCTGGCAACCAGGCTCCGCCGGATGGCATCCTCCTGACGTCCTTCTCCGTGGTGAATCAGGGTATCAGCGTCGAAACCCTGCAGGCCAATTGGGACGCGGTGCAAAATGCTATCGCCTATGAGGCGCAGTGGCGCCGCAATGATGGCAACTGGATTAACGTGCCGCGCAGCTCGACCACGTCATTTGAGGTTAGCGGCATTTATGCCGGTCGCTATCTGGTACGCGTCCGTGCGATCAACGCGGCGGAAATTTCCAGTGGCTGGGCGTACTCGGAAGAGAAGACCCTGACCGGGAAAGTCGGCGAGCCGCTGCCGCCGCTGGCGCTGACGACCGTTTCACTGACCGCCGGTATCGAAATTCGCTGGGAATTCCCTGCAGGCGCAGAAGATACCCAGCGAACCGAACTGCAGTACAGCCCGGACCAGAGCGGTAACGGTGCGATGCCGCTGACCGATTTAGCGTATCCGGGCAAACATTATCAGCAGATGGGCCTGCAGATTGCCACGCAGTTCTGGTACCGCGCGCGCCTGGTTGACCGCCTGGGCAATGCCTCGCCGTGGACCGGCTGGGTGCATGGAATGTCCAGCGATAACGTTTCTGATTATTACCAGCAGCTCGACGACGCGCTTAAAGGCTCGGATACATACGAGGAACTGAACAAAGGCATCCAGGACAACAGCGCTGCTGCCGACGCCGCGCAACAAGCTGCGGACGCCGCCCAGGGCACCGCTGACCAGGCGGCGAAGGATGTCGCCGCACAGGGGGCCATTGTCACGCAGCAGGGCAAGGACCTGGCCACCAACATCGCCAAAACCAACGACACGACCAACAAGCTGGCGCAGGAAGTGAAAGACCGCGCTGCAGGTGATACCGCCACGGCGCAGAAAGCGGCCAGCGATACCGCTGCAGCAGTGGCGAAAGCCGAAACGGACGATGCCGCCGTGGCGAAGCAGGCCGCCGATAACCTGCTGAGTGCTAAACGTGAAGTTGAAGCGGCGATTGAGACGACGAACGTCACCATGCAGGATGGATTTGACAGCATGGCGCAGCAGATGGCGTCGATTTCAGCCGGTACCGGCGAGCAGTTCGACAGTCTCAAAATCTGGTATTTCGACAAGGACAACGAGGGGTGGAGTTCTGACGACGGCGGCACGAAACCGCTCCCGACAACCGACGACGGGTGGATCCTTCCTGCGGATGCCATTTCGACCATGCGCAGCCCGTCGGGCGCTGGCACGCTGATTGACGGCAGCGCCTATAAGTACCTCCGCCTGCGCATCAAGAAAATCAACAACCCGGCCTGGGGCGGTCGGCTTTACTGGATTGGCGCCGATGAAACCGGCTGGACCGAGGGACGCCGTCTGGTACTGCCCGTACCAGATTTTGACCCGGCCACCGGCATCAGCACTATCGCGATCCCGGATATCCCGTGGCAGGCCTCCGGCACTATCCGTCGCCTGCGTCTCGACTTCTCACAGGGTGGAGCGGCTGACGCAGATAACTATTATGCCGTTGACTGGCTGGCCGTTGGGCGCCCGACCCCTGGTGCATCGCAGGCGCAGATTCAGGACCTGAAAACGGCGATGACTGCTGCCGACTCAGCTGAGGCAATGGAGCGTAACCAGCTGGCTGTGCAGCTGCGCGGCAACGAGGAAGGGACAGACCCGAATAAACTGGTTTCTGGCCTGCTTTTCGAAGAGCGGAAAATCCGCGTGACGGCGGAGAAGGCCATCGGCTCCCGCGTGAATACGTTGCGCGTCGATTATGATAAATCCACGGCAGCGGCGACCCAGCGCATGGATACGCTGGCGAGCGACCTGCAGTCGACTGCCTCGAAAACGGATCAGGTTGCAGCGGATCTTGTTTCAGCGAACGGCGTCATTGCTGGCCATACGCTGGCCATCCAGAAAATCGAGGGTGACGTCCAGACTATCGACGGTAAAGTTCAGGCCAACGCCAGCCAGATTGCCGGGGTGGAATCGAAGGTTGATAACATCCGAATCGGCGGCGTAAACCTGATACCCAACTCCGGGGAACTGACCGGCAAATCGCCATCTGCAACCGAACGTTACCGTGGTAACGCGGTTCGCATCCTGACGCGTGCCGCCGGAGCGACTGATTTTGCCGTCCTCGACTACACGCTGGCCGCGCCGGTTGACGGTACCGAGTATGTTCTGTCGTTCTATGCGAAAGCGAAGACGGACAAGACGCCGGTTCGTTGTTTCCTGAATACGCCGGATGCCACTATCCGCGCTGAAACCAGCCAGGGCGTTATTGTGGAGCGTCCAGCCGGGTATAACGGCGATGTGACCGTGACGCTCTCCACGTCCTGGAGCCGCTATTGGGTTAAATACAAACGCAAACCTGGCTTGTCCGGGACGGCGTATCTCGTTGTGGCCAGACTCGACGGCGCAGCTGCAGCGCGCGAAGCGTGGATCAGCTCTCCGATGTTTGAATCCGGGAATATTGCGAGCGACTGGAGCCAGGCACCGGCAGACAGCGCCAGCTCGGATGCCGTCCAGCAACTGACGACCCGCGTCACGACTGCCGAGAATACGCTGGCCACCACGGCGCAGCAGACGACGGCGCTCAAGTCACAGATTACGACCGGCAACCTCCTGCTGAATGGCGACCTGATTAATAAAGCGGATAACTGGCAGCTGTCCGGCACAGGCGCGGGTGCACCGGTCTATGACGCGGTGATGAAAGGTCTCACCACGACCGAGCCGGCGATGCGGATCGCCAACGGAACAAAAATCCCGGTCGAAGCCGGTCAGGTACTGACGCTCACCTTCGGATTCAAGACGGACGACGCGACGATCAGCATCGGGACCCAGAATTTTACGATGGGCCTGATTAAGAATTGGGGGAACCCGACCGCATGGCTTGCTCAGGACAACAACTGGTTTGCAGGCATCACCACCGGCTACCAGACCCGCACGCTGACGTTCACGATCCCGAATGACTTCAAAGGGAAATGGTGCTACCTGCGCATGGCCTGCGGAGGATGGACGCCGTCGACCGCTCGCGTTTACCTGCAGGGCTTCATGCTGACCGCCTCAAACGGTATCGCCGGTAAAGCCGATGCATCAGCGGTGCAGGATCTGCAGTCGCAGGTCACGAAGAACGGTGACGACATCGCCACCAACGCCAGCGCGATCACCAGCCTGGGTGGGCGTATTGATGCCACCAATGCCGAGGTGGCGAAGAAAGCCACCACCGCCGCGCTGGATAGCCTGAAGGCCACCGTCACGCAGCAGGGTAAGGATATTGCTGCGAACGTTGCTGCGACGACGAGCCTGTCAGCAGATCTTTCTGCGATGAAGCAGGACGCAGACAACAAGCTGGCCGGAAACCTAATCCCGAATGGTGGGTTTGAGCGTGGCCTTGATAATTGGGTGACAGGTTCAACGACCGATGTTCGTGTGGATACGGCCCAACAACCCAGCTCAGGTAAAAAAATTCTTTACCTCAAAGCTCACAATGATCAGCTGGATGAGGTACGCAATACCACGATGGTGACGGTCGTCGCTGGCCGGACTTATAAGTTTGGAGGCTTCGCTCGAGCGAAAGACGGGACGGCTATCGTTACTGGCTCCGAGCAAAGTAACAAATTCCGGTTTGCGTTTAATGACAATTCGCAGATTCAGGAAGCCCGTATTGACCCAACAAAACTGCAGACTGGTTCCGTCTGGACAGAGGTATTTGCTAAGTGGAAGGCGAATAAATCGGGCGTTATGCAGATGAGCGTTATGGCTCGCCTTGCCTCCGGGGAGCTCTATATCGATGACATGTTTGTCATTGATATTACCGACCAGGAAAATATTAACGCGAACGCGACAGCGTTGACCAACCTGCAGACAACCGTCTCCCAGCAGGGCGATACGATTACCAGCCAGGGTAAATCGCTAACGCAACTGACCGGCAGAATCGATACCGTTAACACAGACCTGGGGAAACGAATCGACCAGAAGGCCGATAGCTCGACAGTACAGGACCTCAGCGCCACCGTGACCAAGCAGGGCCAGGATATTACGGCGGCGAACCAGGCCATCACCAGCCTGAAAGGGCGTGTTTCGACGGTTGAGGAAGGGCTGGCCAAAGCGGCGACAGCCGATGCCGTGAGTAAACTGGATACACGCGTTACCAACGCTGAGGGGAAAATTGAATCGCAGGGAACGGCGATCACCGGGATTAATGTAGCGCTGAACTCGCAGACGGCAGCCGGTGGCGACTACATTTTGAACCCGACATTTGACCCCGCATATCCGTCGATGGGCTTTACCCGTAGGGATACGGTAGACAGCAACGACGATGATGGTATCCCGTATGATGCTGACATCCCGGCAGGCGCTCCGCGTCGCTATGTAGCGCGACTGGCCTCACGCGATCACCAGCTCAATACGCCACCGTGGCCGGTAAAAGCGGGACAGGTATTCGAGATTTCGGTTTGGGTAGCGGCAAAGGCAGGTTCTAACGCCGCATTTAACATGTACATCGGCTCGGCTACGGGACCGAATACGGGTGCCGTGGCCTATGCTGCTTTACCGGGTAGCGTTGCGCCCACACAGACCTGGACGGAGAAAAAATACCTCTGGACGGTCCCGGCTAACTTCCCGCGCGGATATATGCGCCCATTCCTGCAGGTGAACCAGAACGCGCCGTTTGGCTCCGTCTGGTATGCAACTGATTTCCACTGCCGGGAGATCACCGCCGCGCAGGGCGCACAGACTGCCGCCGACGCTGCCGCCGGTGCTGTCACCCAGCTGGATGCGAAAGTGACGCAGCAGGGCAACACCATTACCAGCCAGGGCCAGGCGATTACGGCCATCACTGGTCGGGTGTCGAACCTTGAATCCGGGCAGAGCGCGAACAGCAGCGCAATTCAGTCCCTGACGCAACGAACCACGGCAGCGGAAGGGAAAATTGAAACGAACAGCCAGGCGATCACCTCCGTCACCGGCGCGGTGAATGCGATGCTCAATCGCGGCGAGAACCTGGCAAACGATTTTAATTTTATGAGCGGATCGGCGCTGTGGGGTGTCCAGGGGAATACGCGTAACAAGGTGGAGTTTGGCGACTTTGGCGACGGTAAACCCGGCGTCCAGATGACGCAGCTCGACAGCACGTTGTATACCGGCCTCTTTGCTAACCAGAAAGCGCCGCTGCCACACAATACCCCACGCCGCTACCAGGTCATCGTTAAGGCGAAGGGCGTATCCGGCGCGATGAATTTCATGGTTCGCCGGTTTAACTACCTGGGGAATGTGGCCGGGACGTATGAAAACCGCCAGTTCTCCGCCACGGATACCTGGGCGACGTACGCCGCTGAGTTTAGCGCGCCATCGTCGGCGACAGTGGATGGTTCTGTTTTTGCGCTCTACTGCTACCCGAACGCGTCGGTCATTCAGATTGATTACATCGCCATCTATGACATCACCGATGCGGTGGCCGTCGATGCGAATACGTCTGCGGTCACGCAGCTGCAGCAGACGGTCACGCAGCAGGGCCAGGATATTGCTGCGAATGCCAGCGCCACGACCGCCGTTTCTGCAAGCCTGAACGCAGCAATGGCTGACGTGGATAACAAAATCACGGGCAACCTGATTTTAAACGGAGGTTTCGAGCGGGACTTTGACAACTGGACCGCGCCGTCGCCCGCGACGGTCATGTTAGCTACCAACCCGCACAGCGGTAAGAAGATCGTTAAATACGCGGCGTCAACGGGCCCAACACTGTTATCGAATAACTCTGTAATTGCTGCCGTTAAAGGTCGCACGTATAAATTTGGCGCGTGGCTTCGTGCCAAAGCCGGGTCGACTATGCAACCGAACACGCAGCCGAATAACAAGGTTCGATTTGCATACCTCGATAGCTCTGTAATCGCTGAGGCGCGTTTCGACCCAGCGACCATGCCGACGGGCTCAGTATGGCAGGAGTACAGCAACACATGGACCGCCACTAAAGACGGCACCATGTCGGTCAGCATCAACGCGTTTTTGAATGCAGGCGAAATTTATATCGATGATGTGTACGTTATCGATATTACGGACCGGGTCGATCTCGATGCCACGGCTGGCGCCGTATCTAACCTGCAGTCGACCGTGACACAGCAGGGAAAAGATATTGCCTCTAATGCCAGCGCGATCACGTCGGTCAACGCCTCAATCGGTGCGCTGCAGAGTCAGGGATTAAACCCCTGGTGTGATGGCTCATTTGAGTCGTACACCGCAAACCAGCAGCTGGGCAGCAGCTCGCTGGCGCGCGTCTCGACCGATGTTTACCGCAATGGCCAGAAGTCGCTCAAAATCACGCGTAACAACGGCGAGAACGGCAACAGCGACAAGATGATTGGGAACTGGCTTGCTGTTCGTGGTGGCGGTAAGTATCGGTTTTCTCTCTGGGCGTACATGGCCAGTGATATGTCGATACCGAACGGATGGAACGTGTCTGTCGGCCTCTTTGCTCGCGGAGAGAATGGCGGCGCAAACCAGTGGCCGGAAGCCGTCCGTATCTCCGAGACAAACATCTCGCGCGGCAAATGGGTTCTCCTGACGGGAGTAGCGACCGTCGGTGCCGACCGGAGCATTGCGCAGATGTGGATTTCCACCAGGGGGCCGAACGGTGGAGCCGGTTATTCGCTGTATCTGGACGATATCAGCATTGTCGATGTGACCGACGCACAGGAGGCGCAGGATACAGCCACCGGCGCAGCGAACGCCGTTACCCAGCTTACTGCGACCGTTACCCAGCAAGGGAAGGATATCACCGCGCAGGCAGGGCAAATCACCAGCCTCGGCTCGCGTGTGGGCGATGCAGAGTCGCGTATCACGAAGCAGGACGAAACCATCGCATCTAACGGCCTAGCGATGGCAAACGGCTTTAACCAGATGCGCAGCATGATTGGCGACAACAGCGCGGCAATCACCACGACGAACAAAACCGTTGCCGACCTGGAAAAATCAACCACGGAGCAAATCACCACGCTGACCTCGCAGGTCGGGGATATGTCTGCAACCGTTCAGCAGACGGCATCCACCGTGGCGGATTTAAACGGCCAGTTGGGAGCGCAGTGGGGCGTGAAGGTCAGCACTTCTTCAGGTGGCAATAACTACGTGGCTGGTCTTCAGCTGGGGATTAATGGCAGCGGCCAGTCACAGTTCCTGGTCCAGGCTGATACGTTTGGCGTTTATGTGCCTAACGGCGATCAAAAAAATATGGTCTTCGGTATCGACGGGAACGGCGCTTATTTTCAGCAGGCGATGGCCCGTAACCTGACGATTAACTTTGGTCAGATTTCTGACAGCCTGCAGTCAACAAACTATCAACCCGGCTCCACCGGCTGGCGTTTGCCAAAAAATGGGGCTTTCGAAATGAACAGCAATGTACCTGGTCAAGGGAGGATTCAACTGGATGAATCAGGGCTTAAAGTTTTTGATCAAAACGGTGTCCTGCGTTTTGTTGGTGGGCGGTATTAGCATCCTGGTTAGTGGTTGTGCAGACCAGCGTTACAAGCCAACTGAATGCACGGTGACATACAAAATCAATACCTATCCGGTAAACGGGCAGTACCAGCTAAAAATCAATGCGGTCAGGTATGACCGCTTTGGTCGCATGCAGGTGCGTGTTGCACCTGGTCAGGCAGTTCGTCCCGTAGGGCACTGGCTGGCGACCGGATTTACTAATAAGGACTGTAAATAATGGGCTACGGCGCTCGAATGTACGACGCCAGTGGTAGGGATATAACCGGGGTATTCACCCCGGTTTTTTTTCTCGGTTCTTACACGCAGGCTTCGGGTTATGTCAATTATGGAAATCCGCCACCGGGTAAAGCACTACGGTATTACGTGGTGGGTACAGCGGACTGGAAAGGAACGCCAGGCAGTTCACCTTCAGTATCCATTTCTGGAGGGACCGCGTCGTGGAACGGCGTGGATCCCAACATGTCACGAATTGTTTTTTTCTTCGGTCCCTAATTATGTATGGAATGCAAATTGTTGATGAAAACGGCGCCATGTGGATGAGTCCTGATTTTACGCCGATGAATCTTATTGACCGGGTCGTTATTCCTGGTAATAACGGATATGTTTTTCAATCGCGTATACCCGACAACATGCAATGCATGTTTTTCATTCGCTTTGACAATGACGCGGTATGTATCACGCGTGAATTTTCACAAAACGGGTTTAAATGCCTTGAGATAATCCGAACTACAGGAACAGGAAATATCACGGTCTACGCCTTTGGAAATATGGTTATAGATGTTCCCAGGTATGGCGGTTTTATTTTTGATGCGTCAGGCCGGATGGTTTATCACGCAGGTATGAAACCTTTAGAAGTACAAACCGCAACTATTATCGGGAATATGACTCCGCGGAATATGGGGCAACCTATTGCAGTTTCGCCATGCGCCTCTTCGCTTATTTCTCAGCGAACCGGACAGCTGTGGACAATATTCAGAAGTTTCACTGGAGCCTATGGGAATTTCTTGTCGAATAACGCAATTCCCACTGGTCAATCCGCTGGTCCTGCTGGTTTTGTTTACCAGACCACGGCGCTGTTCATTTTTTCCAGTAAATATGACTGAGGGGCACTATGGCTAACATTAGTGACGAATTGGCGGCCAGTATTCAGAAGTGCTTCGACCGCACTTATGTAGACCTTGCGAACCAACAACAATTTTTGTTCGGGGCTGGCAACGTGACGATCACGAAGCCGGACGGTACAACGGGGACGGTAAAATCGTGGGCGCAATTCCTGAGCGAATACGCCACACGACAGCAGAACATTGACACGGCGCTGAAGGACGTAGCGAAGACGACGGTGGCCAATACGTGGACGCAGGCGCAGACGTGGAATGTAAGCAGCACCTTTAAAAACAACCTGACGGTCGACAAGAACCTAACGGTTAACGGAAATTTAAACGGCGTACAGATTGCCGGGTCTCATATCGAGCTAACCGCACCAACGCCTTATATTGATTTTCACTATGGCAATAGTACGGCTGACTACACGCATCGCATCATCCCCGAAGACGGCGCGCTTGCCGTGTCACCTGGCTGGCGTGTATACGGTAATCAGCGGACGTTCGGAGCTAATACCCTTGAAGGCAATCTCTGGTGGGGATTCATTGCTACGCGATTCGATGAACCTGGCGCGCCAGCGAACGGCACGATCCTGACGTCGCCTAATGCTTGTTGGCGGTTCAAGGTGCGAGGCAAAGACAGCAAAGGCGCAGAAGCAGGGATGGCGACGGCGTGGTTTGAAGAACAGGTCGGCACTAACCACCGCCTGACGTTTAGCGTCCAGGGATTCAACGCTAACCAGCAATGGTGGAGCTTTTACAGCGACGGAAGGATCGCAGGTAGTCAGAACGGGAACGTGCAGTTCCAGGGAACGTCAGACGCTCGCATGAAGCACGACATCAAACCGACCGACGGCCAGCTATCTGTCGAACGCATCAGGGAGCTTGAACTGGTGACGTTCGTCTATAACGACGACGAGCAGGGAAGGACGCGCCGGGGGATTATCGCGCAGCAGGCACAGGAGGTTGACCATCAGTACGTGAAGAACGTCGCTATGTCCTACATGAAGGACGGAGAACAGTTGAATTTTGACCGCCTTCAGTTAGATAACAACGTGATTATGATGGACACATTGGCTGCGGTAAAAGTATTGATTAAGCGAGTAGACGAACTGGAGAAGAAATTATCTTCATTAGAAACCCAGTAATCATGTTTACTTGTCCAGATCCCAACTGAAAATTTGTGCATGCAGAATGCAATCAAATCTGACGGTCCGCTTTGAGCGAAAAGCGGACGCCCGCATAGCGTAAACAGGCGTCCGATATTTTGAAGTGGGTAGATTAATTAACCCGCTTCCCCGTTTCGTCAATGACCGTCTCGCCATCCTCTTTGATAAACGCTCCTTTCTGGCCTTCCGGTAGAATATCCAACACTATTTCTGAAGGGCGGCAAAGACGAGTGCCAAGCGGCGTAACGACAATCGGCCGATTAATCAGGATCGGATGCTGAAGCATAAAATCAATCAACTGCTCATCAGAAAATTTGTCTTCATCAAGACCCAACTGCTCATAAGGTTCGACGTTCTTACGCAGCAATGCACGTACTGAAATACCCATATCTGAAATCAGTTTGCTAAGTTCATCACGAGTCGGGGGAGTATCGAGATAATAAATAATGGTTGGTTCGTTACCGCTGTTACGGATCATCTCCAGCGTGTTACGTGAGGTGCCACAGGCTGGATTGTGATAGATGGTAATGTTGCTCATATCTGTATCTCATTACAAAGTGATGGAGAGCCGCAACGCCAGCGCGGCCAGAGTGATAAACAGCACGGGCAGAGTCATGATAATGCCGGTGCGGAAGTAATATCCCCAGGTGATCGTCATATTTTTCTGGGCAAGCACATGCAGCCACAGCAGGGTTGCCAGACTGCCTATCGGGGTGATTTTCGGGCCTAAATCACAGCCAATCACATTGGCATAAATCATTGCCTCTTTGACGACGCTAGTCGCCGTACTACCGTCAATCGACAGCGCGCCAATCAGCACCGTCGGCATATTGTTCATCACTGATGAGAGAAATGCCGTCAGGAAGCCGGTGCCGAACGTCGCTGCCCATAACCCCTTGTCTGCCAGCAGATTCAGCACACCAGACAGGTACTCCGTGAGTCCTGCATTGCGCAGGCCATAGACCACGAGGTACATGCCCAGCGAGAAAATAACGATCTGCCATGGCGCACCGCGCAGGACTTTCCCGGTGTTGATGGCATGGCCTCGTTTCGCCACCACAAACAGCACTGCTGCGCCAGCCGTTGCTATCGCACTGACCGGGATCCCCAGCGGCTCCAGAACAAAGAAACCGACAAGCAGCAATAACAGAACAATCCAGCCCGCCCTGAAGGTTGCCGGATCCTTGATTGCACTGGCAGGCTTCTTCAGCAGCGAAACGTCATACGTTGCCGGAATATCCCTGCGGAAGAAGAAATGCAGCATGATCAGCGTGGCCGCAATCGCTGCCGCATCCACGGGGATCATAACGGAAGCGTACTGCGTAAAACCCAGACCGAAGAAGTCCGCCGAGACGATATTAACCAGGTTAGAAACAATGAGTGGCAGGCTGGCCGTATCTGCAATAAATCCTGCAGCCATGACAAAGGCCAGTGTCGTGCCCTGGCTGAACCCCAGTGCGAGCAGCATCGCAATCACAATCGGCGTCAGGATCAGCGCAGCACCATCATTGGCGAACAAAGCAGCGACAGCGGCACCGAGCAACACTATCCAGGTAAACAGCAGGCGACCACGTCCGTTCCCCCAGCGGGAGACGTGCAGTGCGGTCCACTCAAAGAAGCCAGCCTCATCGAGCAGCAGGCTGATGATAATGACAGCAATAAATGCCGCTGTCGCGTTCCAGACGATATTCCAGACAACGGGAATATCAGTGATATGGATGACACCGGTTACTAGCGCCAGCACAGCCCCGATACTCGCACTCCAGCCAATGCTCAAGCCTCTGGGTTGCCAGATCACCAGTATCAGCGTCAGTAAAAATATACTCCCTGCCAAAAGCATCTCAGACTCCGTTATATATGATTATGTAAATGTGTTTTCTTTTCTCAGCATGAGGTGCAGGCTGATTTATCCAGCCATTCACGCACATCCTCCCGCATACACTGCCAGGACGTCGTGATTGTCTCAGCAGCCCATGCCGGTATGTGGGGGGACAGACGATAGTGGATCCATTTGCCTTCACGACGATCCAGAATCAGCCCAGCCTCGCGAAGGATAGCCATATGTCGCGAGACTTTGGGCTGCGATTCGGAAATGGTTGCACAGATATCACAGACGCATAGTTCTCCTGACTCCCGGAGAATCATGATGATGGCGAGCCGGGTTTCATCCGACAGGATTTTGAAAAGCTGAACAGGTTGTAGCATTTTTCACTCCGTTCCCTTTAGAATATATATATGGTAAATCATATATGTTAAATTTGAAATCTTCTGATCTCTCCGGAGTAGAAAAATGGAACAATTTCCAGCCCTGAATAGTGAATGCTTTGATCAACACATCGCCGAGCGCCTGCACCTGCACGAGCCGCCGCGGATTCTGATCCTATATGGCTCAGTTAGAGAGCGCTCCTACAGCCGCTTTGCCGCGGAAGAAGCTGGTCGCCTGCTGACGGCGATGGGCGCGGAGGTAAAAATCTTTAACCCCTCAGGTTTACCCCTGCCGGATGATGCACCGGACACGCATCCTAAAGTCACCGAGCTGCGCGGTCTGGTCAGATGGTGTGACGGGATGGTGTGGAGTTCTCCGGAACGGCACGGGGCTATGAGCGCAGTTATGAAGGCGCAGATTGACTGGATACCATTAAGTGAAGGCGCAGTTCGTCCTTCGCAGGGAAAAACACTTGCGGTAATGCAGGTCTGCGGTGGTTCCCAGTCCTTCAATGCAGTGAACCAGATGCGTATTCTGGGTCGGTGGATGCGGATGTTTACGATCCCCAACCAGTCCTCCGTAGCCAAGGCATGGCAAGAGTTCGACGAAAACGGCCGAATGAAACCTTCGTCATGGTATGACCGCATCGTCGATGTAGCCGAGGAGCTGTTTAAAATCACACTGCTGCTTAAGGGACAAACCGGTTATCTTGCGGATCGTTACAGCGAGCGAAAAGAGAGCCATCATGAGCTTTCATCCCGTGTCAATCAGGACAAAATATAACGTCTGTTCTTCGTGAATCCATACTGCATGAGCTTAACAACGTCCGCTATTGGCACGGAGCGAACGAATGTAACTGAATGTCTGCTGTGAGCGATAAGCTGAAATTAACGTCATGCAAAGGAAGCAAAACACAATCCAACAGCCACCGCATACCAAGTTCACCATTTAAATCAATACACTGTGAGAATGACCGTGTTGCGAACATTTCCTCAGGGTAAATTTGTTCAGATTACACTCAAATTTAAACCTGAAGAGATGGGAAAATAATGGCGTATGCAAATCTTAGGGCAAAAAAAGTCCAGACTTTATATCTGGACTTAGATATCAATTTAGGCGTCAAATCAGTTATGGCGTAACGATGTCGAACCAGAATTCGAACTTGTCCATATAGCCCAGCATTTCATTGAGCTTATCGGCGTTACCGGTGATTTTCGCGTCACCTTTATCGACGGCCTGCTTCAGCGTCTCCTCTTTGAGGATGATCTTATTCAGGGTGGCGCGGTTGAGGGCAATAGTGGTATCGGCATCTTTCGCTTCCGCGTTGGCGGTATGGTTCAGTACGCCGTTTTCCAGCTCCAGCTTATACTTGCCGCCGTCGCTGCCGAGATCGATATTAAAGACCGATTTCGCGTTACCCGCTTTCTCGCCATTGATATGTACCGCCAGATAGTCGAAGAACATTTCCGGGGTCATCGCGCGCACGGTATCCGGGCTGGCGGTGTTCGGGGTTGGCCCTTTCACCACGCCGTTACGCAGTTCCTGCGCGCCGGTGAGGTAGAAGTTACGCCATGGGCCGGATTCCGCCTGGTAGCCTAACTGTTCAAGGGCATCGGCTTCCAGATTACGCGCATCCTGGTTTTTCGGATCGGCGAAGACGATTTTGCTAACCACCTGGGCTACCCAGCGGTAGTTACCCTGGTCATAATCCTCTTTCGCTTTCTTCATGATGGCATCGGCGCCGCCCATGTAATCGACGAATTTCTTCGCCGCTTCTTCCGGCGGCAGTTCGTCGAGGGTGGCCGGGTTGCCGTCGAACCAGCCGAGATACAGCACGTAGGTGGCTTTCACGTCGTGGCTAACAGAGCCGTAGTAACCGCGGTTAGCCCAGGTGTTGGCAAGGCTATCCGGCAGTTTGAATTTAGCGGCAATTTCATCGCGGGTCAGCCCTTCGTTAGCCATACGCAGGGTCTGATCGTTAATGTAACGGTACAGGTCACGCTGGCTCTTCAGCAGGTTAACGACATTTTCGTTGCCCCAGGTCGGCCAGTGGTGCTGAGCCATAATAATCTCGGCCTTGTCGCCCCAGCGTACAATTGCTTCGTTGATGTATTTAGACCACGGCAGCGGTTCGCGAATTTTCGCGCCGCGCAACGAATAGGTGTTGTGCAGGGTATGCGTGACGTCTTCCGCGGATTCGATCAGTTTTTTCTCTTCGATGAACCACAGCATTTCCGACGGTGCTTCCGAGCCCGGCGCCAGCATAAAGTCATAGGTCAGACCGTCAATGACTTCTTTCTGGCCGTCTTTTTCAATGATATTAGTTGGGGCAATCAGGGTAACGGTACCCGCCGAGGTGGTGGTGCCCAGACCGGCGCCGACCTGTCCGGTGGCCGATGGTTTCAGCAGGTTGCCGTACATGTAGCTGGCGCGGCGGCTCATGACGTTACCGGCCATAATGTTTTCAGCCACCGCCGCTTCCATAAAGCCGGACGGCGCGTAAATTTTCACTTTGCCGGATTTCACATCCGCTTCATCTACTACGCCGCGCACCCCGCCGTAGTGGTCAACGTGGCTGTGGGTATAGATAACGGCGACGACCGGTTTCTTACCGCGGTTTTTGTAATACAGATCCATGCCCACTTTGGCGGTTTCTGCCGACACCAGCGGATCCACGACGGTAATGCCTTCTTTACCTTCGATGATGGTCATGTTGGAAAGATCCAGATTGCGGATCTGGTATACACCGTCGGTGACCTCAAACAGGCCGCTGATGTTAATCAGCTGCGACTGCCGCCACAGGCTCGGGTTGACGGTATCGGGGGCTTTTTCACCTTCTTTGATGAAAGAGTACTGTTGCGGATCCCATACCACGTTACCCTGTTCGCCTTTAATCACTTCGGTCGGTAGTGCGGCAATAAAACCTTTATGGGCGTTGGTGAAATCGGTGTTATCAGAGAAGGGGAGTTGGTTATAGAGGGCGTCGTTGGCTTGTTTGGTGGCAGCGGTCGCTTCTTTTGCAGCGACTTCCGCCCATGCTGACAGGCTAATCGATGACAACAAGCCAGCTATGGCTAAACCTTTCACTATGGGGGTCAATTTCATAAATTCCTCATCTGATGCGATATCAAAATCATTTGATAGGTTAAGGGCATTTACATCTACAAATGAATATAACAAAAAATTTACATCCAGCAAGGAAAAGACTTGAACATACTGATAATTATCGCTTTTTGGAAACTACAGATATACATCTATTAGTTATGTAAATACTGATTTAAATCCATTTCAGACTGTTTGAGGCGGTAAGACACAACATTTCACTGATTAATTATAGTCATAAGCTCGTTTATTTCGAGGTTGGGCATATATTGAACACTCTCATTTTTAGATGAACAAATAATGCTATTCCAAAAATAAGGATGCGGATTTGAGTCCGACAACGTCCGGTTTTGGCACGAAACAGACATCCTCCTGGTGCTGGAGGTCTGCTCTGAGCTGAAGAGCGGACTTATCCGTACAAGGCCTACCATCCAGAAATGGAAGTTCCCCCAAAAGGAAAACACTCGCAAACCTTCTAGACAACCTTTTCCCGAGCATTTAGCCTGAATTAAAATTTTAATATCTGTCAGGCTAGTTCATTATGAAAAATGATATCAGAACCCTCGACCTTAACCTTCTTAAGGCCCTTGATGCATTACTGGATGAGGGAAGCGTGACTCGGGCTGCACAGCGCCTCTCACTGACGCAGCCTGCCGTCAGTGGTATGCTTATTCGCTTGCGTGATTACTTTGACGATCCACTCTTTGTTCGCACCAGCCACGGTATGGTCCCCACAATGCGGGCCAACGAACTTTCTACGCCGGTAAAACAAATCCTCACCGATATCGCTATCCTGCTGAAACCAAAGAAATTTGATCCCGTGACGGTAGAACTGACTTATACCATCGTCGCAACGGACTATGCACTTAAGGCTGTTGTCGTTCCGTTGATGGCTGAGCTAAAACAACGTGCACCGTATATTAAAATCGCCGTGCGGCCCGTGGACAATGAGCGAATGTATCAGCAGTTATCTCGGGGTGAAGTTGATCTGGCTTTGATAACACCGCAAACAACCCCCGAAGACCTGCATGGAAGAGCGCTCTATGAAGAAGATTATGTCTGCGTAGCACGACGTCATCATCCTCTGGCAGCGAGTTCAGAAATGACGCTCGAACAATTTTGCAAACAGGAACATATTCTGGTGTCTTCAGAAGGTAACTTCACCGGTGTTACAGATGAAGCACTGGCTAAGCTCAGTCTGACACGACGAGTAGGCATGTCAGTTAATAGTTTTCAGGTGATACCTGATATATTACAAGTGACTGATATGATTGCAGTTGTACCTCGCCGCATGGTCCTGACTAACAACGATCTCATCATTCTCCCTTTGCCCCTGAAAGTACCCGGCTTTACCAAGAGCATGGCCTGGCATGAGCGAACCCATCGTGACCCAAGTCATCAGTGGATTCGTGCTTTATGCGCAGAAGTAAGCCAACATCCCGCGTCCTGATATAATTTATCTTATTAAGAATATAAGTAATGACAATTCGCCTTATAACTCCATTGCACCAATAATCACTGTCATCACGTTACTGCCGTAATGACACACGCAGTGCACTCAACTATAGCAATTGGAGAAATTTATGAACGCGATTAACTGGCCAGAAGGCTTTGTTCCGGGTTTTACCGATAACTTTGTTTCTAATGAAATGATCATCTCAGGTCTGAACGTCAATGATGTCTGGCCGCTCCTGAGTCAGCCATTGCTATGGCCGGAATACTATAAAAATTCCGCCGATGTGCGCTTTTATGACAACAAAGGTCCAGAATTGGAAAATGGGGTTCGCTTCTACTTCAGCACGTTTGGTTTCCCAGTTGAAGCTCAGGTTGTGGAGTTTGTTCCACCTGCTGAAGGTAAACCTGCTCGTCTGGCATGGCACGGATGGGCCGGTGAAAAAGATACCGCTCAACGACTCGATGTCCATCATGCGTGGCTACTGGAGGATCTTTCCGGTCACAGGGTCCGTATCCTAACGCAGGAAACACAGAACGGAGTCCCGGCAAAAGATCTGGCAAATACCCGCCCGAACCCAATGCTTAATGGTCATCAGGAATGGCTTGACGGCCTGATTCGAGCAGCAAAGAAATAATAAACCGCTTTCCACAGTCATATCACTGAGGCTGCACTTCCCCGCAGCCTCAAGAATATTTGCCCGTTTGCTATTGCACTTGATTACAGGTAAATCATGTAACCCCCGCAAGTGACACCGCGCGGCCATATCTGTAATGTCCCCTCCTGGCACGGAGCGGACTTTCAGATAATGTTTGGCTCTGACTTAAGAGTGTCAGATTAGGTCTAAGATACAACAAAGAATGTCATTAAATGACATGCTATCACCCAGTAACCGTCTGCAGGGGTTACCGGGTGGGTATAGTCTTCGATACCGGGCATTTTGGAGCAAGTCGCGCCGTATCCAGCCCCGAAAATTACAGAGGGTAAACAAAAAGTGTTGGTATACTATCTGCAGAGAAGTGGATAACTTACTGAAAAATATGGGCGTGATAATGTCTAAATATACCAGTAATTTGTGATAATTTATTGATTTTAAATAATATTCCCCCGGTCTTGAAAACCGGCGACCCGAAAGGGTTCTAGAGTTCGAATCTCTACGCTTCCGCCAAATATGAAAAGGGGTTACCGAAAGGTAACCCCTTTTTGCTTTGGGCTCCTCAGGCACATCACTGCTTCACCCATTCTCGTCGTTAATGAATCTCCTCCTCCCAGTAGGGCGGCATCCCAATCTTTTCAACCATAAAGTCGATAAAGGCTCGGACTTTATGCGGCACTCTCCTGTTTTGTGGGTACAGCATCCAGATGGCGGTTTCGCCAGGGAACATACTAAATTCCCACTCCGGGAATACCCGTTGAATGAGCCCTTGTTCTTCAGCCTGCTGCGATAGCCAGTTCGGTAAAATCGCAATCCCGGTGTGATTGACGCAGGCATAAAGCATGGCGGCGCTATCGCTAACGCTCAGTCGGTAGTTAATCGGGATGCGCTGCCATTCATCTTCTGAACCCATCTTACGGGTATACCAACCGGCGCCATGCAGACGAGAAAACATCACGATATTGATCTGCTGCTGGTCGGCGCCCGGCGTGGCAGAAGGGCGGTTTTCCGCAATCCACTGCGGGCTGGCCCAGGCTGAACGCGTCTGAGAAGCCAGTTTACGGGCATGAATCGAGGAGTCAGGCAAAATGCCAATGCGAATACTCAGGTCGATGCGCGCTTCAATCAGATCCTGCACTTCATCGTTAAAACTAATATCCAGCGAAATGTTGGGGTGCAGGCGAAGAAATTCATCAACAAAAGGCATCACGTGCACACGGCCGAAGGTACTGGGTACGCTTAACCGCAGCAGGCCGGAAGGTTGTTTATCCAGTGCGGAAGTTAACTGACGGGTTTCCTCCCATTGTAATAACAGTTGTTGGGCGTGCGAGTAAAAAAATGCCCCAGTTTCGGTTAATGCTAATCCACGGGTTGAGCGGTTAAACAACGTCACCTGTAAATACGCCTCCAGCTCAGAAATATGGCGAGAGACGGTGGATACTTCAATATTTAAGGCTTTGGCGGCGGCGCTGAAACTTTTATAGTCAGCGGCGCTAACGAATGTTCTGATTGCGGATAAATGGTTCATCTGCTCTACGTCTCTTTGATGATGAATGTTTCTCAGCAACCTGTTCTGGTGTAGTCAACTACGATATCGGTCCTGATAACTCAGCTTATCACTTTGTTTTCTCCATTATTCCCGGCAATATCTATGGATAATAATTTCAGGGCATAAAAAAGGCTCCCCTGACCGCGGGAAGCCGGAAAATTGATAGTGATATTTTATTTTGCGCTGACGCGCCAGACGGTATTACCGACATCGTCGGCAATGATTAACGCCCCTTCATTATCCTGCGCGAGTCCGACCGGCGCGCCGTACAGCTCTTTCTCATCGCGAGAGACAAAGCCGGTGATCACGCTCTGTGGTTTACCGACCGGTTTGCCGTCTTTAAAAGCGACGAAGCTGACTTTATAACCATTCAGCGGCGAACGGTCCCAACTGCCATGCTCGCTGATAAACACGCCGCCCTGATAGGTTTGCGGCAACATTTTTCCGGTATAAAACAGCATTCCCAGCGGCGCAACGTGGGAGCTCAGGGCATAATCCGGTTTGATCGCTTTGGCGACCATGTCCGGGCGCGGCGGCTGTACGCGGCGGTCAACGTGCTGTCCGAAATAGCTCCACGGCCAGCCATAAAACCCGCCATCCTGCACCGAAGTTAAATAATCGGGCACCAGGTCGGCGCCGATTTCATCGCGCTCATTGGCAATAGCCCAAAGCTTGCCCGTCTGCGGTTCCCAACCGAGTCCGGTAGGATTCCTGATACCGCTGGCGAAGATACGGCTTGCGCCGGTTGCCGTATCAACCTCCAGAACCGTGGCGCGACGATATTCAATATCCAGTCCATTCTCAGTGATATTACTGTTCGAGCCGACACCCACATACAGCTTCTTACCATCCGGGCTTGCCAGTAACGCTTTGGTCCAGTGGTGATTGACGGTGCTGGGCAGGTCAGCCAGCTCGCTCCCCGCATCGCTGATATGTGTCGCCCCCGGCTGGTAGTGATAACGCATGATGTTGCCGGTATTGGCGACGTAAAGATCATCGCCAATCAGTTGTACGCCGAAAGGCGAGTGCAGGTGTTCAAGGAAAATATGTTTCTCCCAGCCGCTGGCGTTTTTACGCAATAGCGTAATGCGATTCCCGCCTTTTCCACCTTTGCCTGACTGATTTTTCACTATCCCGGCAATCAGCTGTTTCGGCGTAGTCAGCGGTTCCTCGCCAGGACCGTTGCTTTCAACGACCAGAATATCGTCGTTTGGCAGGACATAGACCATTCTGGGATGCAGGAATCCATCGGCTATTTTTTCTATTTTCAGCCCCTGGGCGACCGCCGGTTGTCCATCTCTCTTCCAGCCCACGCCGCGGGGAACCTGCATCGGCGGCATCAGGAAATCCTGGGCCTTCGGCATTACGGGATCGGGCCCTACCTGCTGATCCGGGCTGAGTTTCGCTTTCTCATCGCATCCGGACAGGGCAAGCGCGGTGGCGAGCATAACGGGCAGGGGCAGTAATACTTTATTCATGGCGAATCCCCTTATTATTAGCCAGGCAAGTGGAGCTGATAATATTGGCGACAAGCAGACAGATAACGGTAATCGATGAATAGATTACGTTCTGCGGCGCAATCGCCCAGGCGTCGCGGCTATGAACAAAACAGTTTACCAACGCGGCAATAATAGCGATAAGGTTTAGCCAGAAATCAATTTTTGCCGCCGGGCGTCGAGGAGTAAAAAACCAGACCTGCACCAGATTAATCAACCGCGGAATGATGGCAAAAATAAGGCCAAGGGCAATAAGCCAACTGGCGCATTTTCCCCACATCACGTTAGTGCTGTAGAGATAAATAATATCGAAGATGAGACCGGCGATAAAAAAGCCGTAAGGCACCGGGTTGAGTAGATTATATATGACCATCGCAAGGCTATTACCTCGGTCATGAGAGCGTTCACTCATTGTCAATTCCTTGTCAGGGGGAATAAGGTAGGATGAAAATAATGCTGACGTTCAAGCCGGAATAATGAATACCGCTTAGCAGATAAAATTATACATATTGTTAACAATTTCAGTATGCCAATCGCGGGAAATCTGTTTTGCGCAAATGGTCATACTGGCTACGGTAAGATTGTTGCAGAAGGAAGGCGGCGGGCCAGATGCTGGCCGCGCCATCGTACGCTTAACTTTCTATTTGGGCTGCCAGCTCCCGGGCTATTTCGGCGAAAATTCGCGCCGCAGCTTTTGGTCGGGCGCCTTTGCGCTGCATTAACACCGCGGTTCTCTCAAGCGCGGCTTCTTTAAGCAATCGGGTCACCAGGCCAGTGCGCTGGGCGGCGACATTTAGCGGCAGAATGGTCACTAATTGGGTTCGCTGGATGATATCGAGGATGGCATTGATCGAGTGCATTTCAATGGTCACCTGCGGGTGAAAACCGGCTTGCTGTAAGCAGTGGTCAATTTGCAACCGGGTGGCGAAATGATGATTGAGCAGAATAAACTCCTCCGCGGCGAGCTGGCTCAAGGTTAGGGATTCTTCGCGGGCCAACGGGTGATGGTCCGCGACAACCAACGCCAGCACTTCCTGTAACAGCGGGGTGGTAACAATCTCTGGCGCGGTCCCCCCGGCAAAGGCAATGCCAATATCCAGCTCATTTTCCAGCAGCAGGCCCTCCATCTTCTCCTGCGGCATCTCCTGAATATCCAGCGTGATATGCGGATAACGCGCATGAAATTCCGCCACTAATGGGACGACGAAATAGGAAGTAAAAGTGGGCGTCACGGCAATACGTAGAGAACCGCGGCTGAGGTCTGCGACATCATGAATGGCGCGTTGACCCTCATCCAGCAGTTGAAATGCCTGACGGGCATACTGCAAAAACACTTCTCCCGCGTCCGTTAGATGAATATGCCGGCCGCTACGGTCAAAAAGCTGCGCATCCAGGCTCTCTTCTAACATCCTGATTTGCTGTGAGAGCGCCGGTTGTGAAATATGCAGGGCTTCCGCCGCACGGGTAAAACCCTGATGTTCGGCGACGGCGAGGAAATATCTAACGTAGCGAATATTCACACTTACAATCCATAAGTTTTTTGGATGAGTTTGATTATAAACAAGACTTTTATTTTATGCCACGCGGCGCGTAACCTCCCTGACATTCCACAGCGAGGTAGACATTATCATGAAAGAAATCATTGACGGTTTTCTTAAATTTCAACGTGATGCATTTCCTGAACGCGCTGAACTGTTTAAAAGTTTAGCCTCCCGGCAGAGCCCCAGTACGCTGTTTATTTCCTGTTCCGATAGCCGGATGGTTCCGGAGTTGGTCACCCAGCGAGAACCCGGCGATCTATTTGTCATCCGTAATGCCGGCAATATCGTCCCTTCTTACGGCCCGGAGCCCGGCGGCGTATCGGCATCGGTGGAATATGCCGTTGCCGTTCTGAAGGTCACGGATATTGTGATTTGCGGTCACTCCGATTGCGGGGCGATGACGGCGATTGCGCAGTGTAGTTGTCTGGATCATGTCCCCGCCGTCAAGCACTGGTTGCAATATGCGGATTCGGCAAAAGTGGTGAACGATGCCCGCGAGCATCGCGATCCGCAGGCCAAAACCGCGGCGATGGTGCATGAAAATGTCATTGCCCAACTGGCGAATATTCAAACGCATCCTGCGGTACGCCTGGCGCTTGATGAAGGACGTCTATCGCTACATGGCTGGGTATATGACATTGAAACAGGGGATATTGCCGCCTATGACGGCAATGCCAGAGCTTTTATTTCGCTGGCCGGTCATCCGGATACCAGAGCGGTGCCGGTTTACGGTCAGTAATTTCATTTCACTACGATATAACGAGGTCACACCATGATTCAGTCACAAGTCAGCCGCGAAGTTCGTCTGGAGTTAGCGAATAAAATTTTGCTGATTAAAGCCAAAAAGGATCTCTCCTTTGCACAACTGGTTGAAGGCACCGGTTTATCAGAAGCCTTTGTGACGGCCGCGCTATTGGGTCAGCATCCGCTGCCTGCCGAAGTCGCGAAAATGGTAGGAGCGAAACTGGAACTTAACGATGATGATATTTTACTGCTGCAAACGATCCCCGTCAGAGGCTCCATTGAGGACCGCGTGCCGACGGATCCGACGATGTATCGCTTCTATGAAATGCTGCAGGTCTACGACACTACGCTGAAAGCGCTCATTCATGAAAAATTCGGCGACGGGATCATCAGCGCGATTAATTTTAAGCTGGATGTGAAAAAAGTCAGCGATCCGGAAGGCGGACATCGTGCGGTGATTACTTTCGATGGAAAGTATCTGCCAACGAAACCTTTCTGATGACAATTAACCGTTAACAGTACGGGCCTGAACCACGATCCAGGCCCGTTATTATCTGGCTGGCTGATAACGCATTTGCAGCGTGGCGGGCAGATAACGCTGTAGCGGCTGTGGCGTTTTACCGTCGATCAACTGACTGATGAGATCGTAGCAGTGCCAGGCCAACTGGCGGTTATCCTGCTGGATGGTGTCGATGCGCAGCGATAGCGAATCATACAGATAGTGGTCATCGAAGCTGGCTAAATGGATCCCGGAATCCAGCAGGTTATGCTGGCTCATATAACGTAGTACCCCTTCCAGCAAGCCGCAGGCGGCGGTAAACAGCGCCTTAGGCGGCCGCCCGAGGCGGGCGCACAGCGCGGCAAACATCTCATAGCCTGAGCTTGGGTGATAGTTGCCGTTGATGATCCATTCCGGGCGTAACTCAACCCCTGCCTGGGCTAATCCCTGACTAAATCCGGCCAGCCGATCGCGCGAGGGCGAGAGCCGGGGCTGCCCGCCGAGAAACCAGAACTCATCCGCATGTTGCCCGGCGATACGGGCGATAAGTTCCGCCGTCGGCGCCAGTGAATCGGTCATCACCAGCGGCAGCGCGCTGTCGTTTGGATTACGGTCAAACAGCACCACCGGCAGCTGCTCGCTGAGCTTCAGATAGTCGGCGTCGCTATGCATGCAAGAGGCGACAATTAAACCATCGACCTGACGGGCAATCATATTATTGACCACCATGCTCTCCTGACCGGGATTCTCATCGGTGCAAGAGATAAGCAGCTGTACGCCGGCTTCGCGGCACAGGGTTTCCAGCTCGTGAGAAAACACGGCAAAACCATAGTTAGTGATCTCGGGTACCACCAGACCAATGGTATGGCTGCGGCTATCGCGTAGTGAACGGGCGTGAATACTCGGCTGGTAGTGCTGCTCGCGGGCGATAGCCAGCACCCGTTCGCGCGTCTCCTGCGCCACGCGCAGCTCTTTGCCGCGACCGTTCAAGACCAGGCTGGCGGTGGCTTTAGAGACGCCAGCCAGTTCGGCGATATCTTTTATGGTAATGCGTTTAGGTTTCATCACGAGCCAGGAGCCTGAAAGCAAAACGCTTATTCTATCATGCATGGCCGCAGCGGCCAGCAGCAGAATGCCCTCGGCGTCGCACCGCTGAATACCAGTTTTCCAGGATAATCCGCAAAGAAGCGGCTGCTCATCACCCCCACGCCATCGTTAATAAAGATTTCGACGCTGGAACGGTCGATGAGGATCTGCAGTTTATGCGCCGTGCCGCGCCAGTAACGGTAATCGACTGTATCGGCCACCAGGCTTCGACGGGCCAGACGTACGCCGTGCCTGTCCAGCGAAAGCTGCAGCACGCCCGCGAAATCCAGCGTCAGCGCATCGTCTGGCGCAACCTCTAAGGCGAGTTCCATCGGCTGCAGCGCCAGCGGTTCGGTCTGCCAGCCTTGCGCCTCGCCGCGAAGCGCCGCCAGTTCGCGCACGGGATTTTGATACAGCGTGCCGTGGCGCCAGCTGAGTTCCCGCAGGCAGGTCATCTGATGGATCCAGCCGTGGGCCCGCGTAGGTTGCTGCATCTCTTCTCCGTCGGGAACCCCCATCCAGCCAACCAGCAGACGGCGACCATCCTCCGCCAGGGTGGTTTGCGGCGCATAGAATTCGAAGCCGCTATCCAGCTCTTCGATCGCGCCATGGCGCCAGGTGGCGGCGGTTTGATCGAAATGGCCCTGCATCCAGACTGCCGGATAGGTGTTCAGGAAGCGCTGTGCCTCACGCGGCAATCCCTGCGGGCAGCTCAGTAAAATATACCGATCGCCGAGCGGGAACAGATCCGGGCATTCCCACATATAGCCGGCGTCTTTCAGGCCGTTAAGTCCGCTACCGGCAATTTCTCCATGGCTATTCCACTGCATCAAATCAGCGGAGCTGAATAGCAGTACCTTGCCGCGGTCGGCCAGATCGCGCGCGCCCAGCACCATCAACCAGCGATCGCCATCGCGCCAGACTTTGGGATCGCGCACGTGGCCGCTATAGCCTGCTGGCAGCGCCAGCACCGGGCCCTGTTTGTGAAAAGTGCCGTCGGGATTTTGCGTCGCCAGACACTGCCAGGCGGTACGGCTGCCATCGTTAAATTTCACATTACCGGTGTAGCACAGCGTCAGGATGCCGTTGTTATCTACCGCGCTGCCGGAGTAACAGCCGTTACGGTCGTACTCCTCCTCTGGCAGCAGGGCAATCGGTTCGTGCCGCCAGTGCAGCAGATCCGGCGAACTCCAGTGTCCCCAGCCCTTATAGCGGTGATCGCAGGCGAGGGGATTCCACTGATAAAACAGATGATAACGACCATTGAAGTGGATAAAACCGTTCGGATCGTTCAGTAGTCCGCATACCGGCGCCAGATGCCACTGCGGATAGTGCTTATCCCGCAGCGCGCGCGGCTGGTGGTTCATGACGGCCTGCAGGACCAACGGTAACAAAGAAGGCTGCGACATTATTCTGCATCCGTTTTGTATTTGAGCGTCAGCGAAACGATAAAGGCGACCACAAATGCGATAGCCAGCCCGATGAGGTAGTTAAGCAGGGAACTGGCCTGCACGATAGCCATTCCGGGGATGGCGGTCAGGCCGACGGCGGTCATATAGACGTGCATGGAGACGACCCAGGCGCCGCCTGCCGCGCCGCCAATCAACGCGGCGATAAATGGCTTAACGTAGCGCAGGTTGATGCCGAATATCGCCGCTTCGGTGATGCCCAGCATCGCCGAAAAGGCGGACGGGAGGGCAATGGCTTTCACTTTCGCATCTTTGGTTTTAAACCACACCGCCAGACAGGCGCCGCCCTGGGCAATATTAGCCATCGCCCAGATAGGCAGCAGGAAATTGACGCCGATCGACGGGTTGCCGAGCAGCCCGGCTTCGATGGCATGGAAGCTGTGGTGGATACCGGTGATGACGATCACCGAATACAGTCCACCGAATAGCAGCCCTGCCAGCCAACCAGCATGAGCAATAAGCGTGCTGAGAATAAATGAGATGCCGTCGCCGAGGGCACGACCGGCCGGGCCGATTATCAGCAGGGCGATAAATCCGGAGATAATAACCGTCAGGAACGGCGTGAGGATCAGATCCAGCGCGTCGGGAATCAGGCGTCGCAGTTGCTTCTCAAGCAGGCTCATAAACCACACCGCCAGCAGCACCGGGAACACCGTCCCCTGATAACCGATCATCGCCACCTCGAGGCCGAAGAAATTCATGGTATGGAATCCCGAAGCCACTCCCCAGGCGTTGGTCAGCGCCGGGTGGGTAAGAATACCGCCGAGGGTTGCGCCAAGATAAGGGTTACCGCCGAATTCACGCGCGGCGGTAAACCCGATCAGGATTGGCAGGATAATAAAAGCGGCCGAACTACACATATCGAGGATCAGGTAGATGGCGTTGCCCGGATCGACCCAGCCGTAGGTTTTCACCATCCCCAGCAGTCCCATCAGCAGGCCGGAGGCGACGATCGCCGGAATAATGGGCACAAAGATGTTCGACAGCAGGCGGGCGATCCGCTGGAACGGATTCAGTTTTTTCGCCGCCAGGTCTGCGGCTTCGGATTTGCTCGACTCGCTAATACCGGCCGCCTGAATAAAAGCGGCATACACTTTATTGACCACGCCGGTACCGAAGATGATTTGCATCTGGCCGGCGTTGCGAAAGCAGCCTTTTACCCCCTCAACTTTACCGATGGCCTGCTGGTCGGCGAGCGCGTCATCGACCAGTACCAGACGCAAGCGGGTGGCGCAGTGCGCGGCGCTGGCGATATTTTCTTTGCCGCCGAGCAGCGGCAGCAGAGCGCGAGAAATCTGTTGAAAATCCATAGTACCCTCTACAAAGTCTGTCATCATCATGGGCTATTGGGGGCCTGGAATGCCCCTAATGGCCGCTTTGCTAATTTTGCTAAAACGTTTTAATTATTTTGCCTGCTTTCATTGTTAATACTGGCGGTTCACATCGGCCTGGTACGGTAAGGCGGTCATCGCGCCTTTGGCGGTGGTCGCCAGCGCGCCGCAGGTTTGCGCCAGCGCGACGATCGGCTCCAGCGCGGCGACATCTTCAGGGAAGCCGTGAGCGGCGAGACTGGCGAGTAGCCCGGCAACAAAGGCATCGCCGGCTCCGGTGGTATCAACGCTGACCACCGGACGGGCCGGGAAGTGAATATGCTGTTGCTGGAACAGCGCCTGCACCCCGGCTTTTCCTTGCGTGATTAACAGCAGTTTTGGCTGAAAGCGCTCGCGGAACCGCGCAATACCGAGGGCAATATCGTCGCTACCGCTGATAAAGGCCAACTCCTCTTCCGACAGTTTCACCACGTCAGCCAATGCCAGCGCCCGGTCGAGACAACGCCGTAACAACTGGGGATCCTGCCACAGATCGCTGCGGATATTAGGGTCGAAGCTGACGCTGCCGCCGGTATGTTTAATCTGTTCCATCGCCGCGAAAGCGCTGCTCCGGCTGGGCTCGGCGCTGAGAGCGATAGAGCAGACGTGCAACCACTGGCCGGCCTCAAATGGCGGGAGATCGTCTGGTTGTAAAAAAAGATCGGCGCTTGGACGGACCATAAAGGTAAAGGTGCGTTCGCCGTGTTCATCCAGCGCTACCACGACGGTTGAGGTACGTTGTGCGGGATCTAAAGAAAGATGGCTGATATCTACGTTCTCCTGGCACAGCGTCTGACGCATAAAATGGCCAAAAGGGTCGTCGCCGACCCGACCAATAAACCCGCTATTGCCGCCAAGCCGCGCGACGCCGACCGCGACGTTAGCCGGTGCGCCGCCCGGGCACTGTAATAAACGGCCATCGCCCTCAGGCAGCAGATCGACGACCGCATCGCCGAGTACCCATACTTTACTGGTCATACTGATATTCCTTTTAGCTAAACTTTGTTAAACCGGTTTAGCTAATTTAAACATAACCGAAAATCCAACGGAACGAGGAAGTGATGAAAATGCGAACGGCAACGATGAAATGTGATCCAGTCGAGATATTGCACCTTTCGTGCTAGCTATTTTTTCTTTACTACAGCTTTGCAAATGAACGTGTCATTTTTCCCTACCAATAATAGGGGGGGGGGGCCAGGACGATAGGAGCTTATTGCCGGAGAAAAAATCCTCATATACCTATTTATTAATATTCATTCGCCGTTGTTGGGTGGTTTAAAAATATATTCATGATGGTTTACGGGAGAGGGTGAGACCATTAATTACTTCTCATTTTTTATTATTTTAACGTGGTAATAAGCTCGTTTCGTTAAAGGAATGTTAGAAAAGAAACTCGGGAAAAAATACCCATTTTGGGTAATGCACCAGGCGGTAAATGTTATAAAAAAATTATCCGTATCTGGCGAAGTTGAACCACAAACAGGCGCGGAAAAATAGCGCCAGGCGTCCCGACTGGGGGTAAGTCGCGCGCATCTTGTACAATTCGTTGAGCCGAAAAAACAGGCAGCCTCAGACTGTTACTGTTCGATTTTTATACGTTTTCCGTAGGTGCTATCAGGGTATTAGATCTAATATCCTTGTATTACACCATGGTTATTTTTTATCGTAAAAACTAATGATTTACGTTGAATTTAACGCTCGTTCAGATTTTTATTCTTCAATTTTTATAATGTTATTTTTTTGTTCTAAATGTGCCAAATAAAACTAATTGCAATGGTTGATAACACTTTTTTTAAGGTAATTCATTTACTTGTGATCGTTAAATGATCGAATGTTGGTTATAAAGTGATCGAAATGAGGTGTTGTTACCGGTATTATTTTTTGTTTTTGTGATCAATGTCTCATTATATTCAAAATTTCCCCATACTTAATTGTGTGTGCTAATGATTCGGGAGTAGAGTTGCGCCGCCTTAAGAATATTCTTATAGAATTTCTAAAAATAGTTTCATGGCAATTCAACTCTCTCGAAGCAAATTCTTTACATCCTCCACTCCAGTTTGCACCTGTAACAAACTATTAACAGTGGGGTGAGTTTGACGATTAGCTGAATTTTTAGCTATCGCGAGTGAGCGTTTTAATTGCCGTCTTGGGGAAATAACTGAGGTCACGGGCGATTAAGTATCACGCCCCGTGTATGTTTTCTAACATGGCTTATCGGGATAGGGATTATGGGTACCTCCGAATTACTTAAGCATATTTATGACTTCAACCTGTCGTATTTATTTTTAGCACAGCGGCTGATCAACGATGAAAAAGTATCCGCAATGTTTCGTCTGGGAATTGACGAAACCATGGTTGATACCCTGGCGCAACTGACGTTACCGCAGATGGTGAAACTGGCTGAAACTAATCAGCTGGTGTGCAATCTGCGCTTCAGCGACCATCAGACTATCGAGCAATTGACTAAAGAGTCGCGCGTTGATGACCTCCAGCAGATCCATACCGGTATCCTGCTTTCCAGTCACCTGCTGCAAGAGCTCCGCGCCAAAGAAGGCGCTGCAGCGAAGAAAAGTGTTTGATAATGGCTGAGAAAAGTATTGTTCAGGAAGCGAAGGATATTCAGCTCGCCATGGAGCTGATTTCCCTCGGCGCGCGTCTGCAGATGCTGGAGAGTGAAACTCAGCTCAGCCGCGGGCGCTTAATTAAACTTTACAAAGAGCTGCGCGGCAGCCCGCCGCCGAAAGGGATGCTGCCGTTCTCGACCGATTGGTTTATGACCTGGGAGCAGAATATTCATTCGTCGATGTTCTACAACGCCTATTTGTTCCTGCTGAAGAGCGGCAAATGCAGTGGAGTAGAAGCGGTGATCAAAGCCTATCGCCTTTACCTCGAACAGTGTCCGCAAGAAGCGGGCGAAGCGCCGCTACTGGCGTTGACCCGCGCCTGGACGCTGGTGCGCTTTGTTGATAGCGGTATGCTGCAGCTCTCTGCCTGCAACAACTGCGGCGGCTCATTTATCACCCACGCGCACCATCCGCAGCACGATTTCGTCTGCACGTTATGCCAACCGCCTTCACGCGCCGTAAAAAGACGTAAACTTTCTCCGCAACTGGCCGATATAACCTCTCAACTGCTGGACGAGCAGGCTAAACGCGTCATGTAAGTCGCCGTTCCGACGACTTACGGCAATCCATTTCGACGTGTAATACGCAGGGGCGGTATGCCGCCCCCCATTCCCCGCCTGGTTTACGCCAGGGCGCGTTTGCCTCGCCCGCCATCCACATTGTTAATTTGAGGTATGCGTGTGCTAGTGATATTGGGTTATCTCGTGGTCCTGGGAGCGGTATTTGGCGGCTATTTACTGGTGGGCGGCCACCTTGGCGCGCTGTACCAGCCGGCGGAATTCCTGATTATCGGCGGCGCCGGCATCGGCGCGTTTATCGTCGGCAACAACGGAAAGGCCATCAAATCCACGCTGCGGGCCTTGCCCAAAATGGTACGTCGCTCCAAATACAGCAAGGCGCTGTATATGGATCTGATGGCGTTGCTGTTCCTGCTGCTCGCAAAATCCCGTCAACAGGGGATGCTGTCGCTTGAGTTCGATATCGACAATCCTCAGGAAAGCGAAATTTTCGCTAATTATCCGCGCATCCTTGCCGATAACCATCTGGTGGAGTTCATAACCGATTATTTACGCCTGATGGTGAGCGGCAACATGAATGCTTTTGAAATTGAAGCGCTGATGGACGAAGAGATCGAAACCTTCGAACAGGAGAGCGAAGTGCCCGCCGGCAGCCTGGCGATGGTCGGCGACTCTCTGCCGGCATTTGGTATTGTCGCGGCGGTAATGGGCGTTGTGCACGCGCTGGCCTCGGCGGACCGCCCGGCGGCGGAACTCGGGGCGCTCATCGCCAACGCGATGGTGGGGACTTTCCTCGGCATTCTGCTGGCCTATGGATTTATCTCGCCACTATCCACGCTGCTGCGGCAAAAAAGCGCCGAGACCGTCAAGATGATGCAGTGCATCAAGGTGACGTTGCTCTCCAGCCTCAACGGCTACGCGCCGCAAATCGCCGTCGAATTTGGCCGCAAAACGCTGTATACCACCGAGCGCCCGTCGTTTGTCGAGCTTGAAGAGCACGTACGCCAGGTGAAAGCGCCCGCCGCGCAGGCGACGGAAAGTGAAGAAGCATGAAGCATAATCACCCGGTGGTTCTGGTCAGAAAGCGCAAATCGCACCAGCCCGCCCATCACGGCGGTTCGTGGAAGATTGCCTATGCCGATTTTATGACGGCGATGATGGCCTTCTTCCTTGTGATGTGGCTGCTGGCGATCGCCAGCCCGCAGGAGCTGACGCAGATTGCCGAATATTTTCGCACGCCGCTGAAGGTGGCGCTGACCAGCGGCGATAAAAGCAGCTCGGAAAGCAGCCCGATCCCCGGCGGCGGCGAAGACCCGACCCGTGAAGTCGGGTTAGTCAGCAAGCAGATCAATACCGCGGATAAACGTGCCGAAGAGCTACGGCTAAACAAACTGCGTGACAAGCTCGATCAGTTGATTGAGTCAGACCCGCGCCTGAAGGCGCTACGTCCGCATCTGCTGATCAACATGATGGACGAAGGACTGCGCATTCAGATTATCGATAGCCAGAATCGCCCGATGTTTAAAACCGGTAGCGCCCAGGTGGAAAGCTATATGCGCGATATCCTGCGAGCGATTGCGCCAATCCTCAATGATTTGCCGAACAAGATAAGCCTGTCCGGCCACACCGATGACATCCCCTACGCCAGCGGCGAACGCGGTTACAGCAACTGGGAACTGTCGGCGGATCGCGCCAACGCCTCGCGCCGCGAACTGATTGCCGGCGGGCTGGCGGAAGGGAAAGTGCTGCGGGTGGTTGGTATGGCGGCGACCATGAGCCTGAAACAGCACGGCGCCGATGATGCCATCAACCGCCGCATTACCGTACTGGTGCTTAACAAAGAGACCCAGCAGAGCATCGAACATGAAAATGGCGAAAGCAATGCGCTGGAAATTAGCCAGCCGGATACGCTGCCAAAGCTGGTCGCGCCCGCGCCGGTTAACCGCGATTCACACCCTGAGGTGACCCCATGAGCATGGATATTAGCGCTTTTTATCAGACTTTTTTTGATGAAGCAGATGAGCTGCTGGCAGACATGGAGCAACACCTGCTGGAGTTGGATCCGCAGGCCCCCGATATCGAACCGCTAAACGCTATTTTTCGCGCGGCGCACTCGATCAAAGGCGGCGCGGCGACGTTTGGCTTTTCCGTATTGCAGGAAACCACCCATCTGCTGGAGAACCTGCTCGACGGCGCCCGGCGCGAGGAGATGCGCTTGAGCACCGAAATTATCAATCTGTTTCTGGAAACCAAAGATATTATGCAGGAGCAACTGGACGCCTATAAAACCTCGCAGCAGCCTGACGCTGAGAGCTTTGACTATATCTGCCAGGCGCTGCGGCAGCTGGCGCTGGAAGCGCAGCAGCAGGACGCGCCTGCCGCTGCGCCCGTCGTGGCCCAGCCTGCGCCGACGGCCATCGCCGGCGGTATGCGCGTGAGCTTAACCGGGCTTAAAGCCAATGAAATTCCGCTGATGCTGGAAGAGCTTGGCAACCTCGGCGAGGTACATGATCCGCAGCAAACTGACAATAGCCTTGAGGTGACTTTGCTGACCACCGCTAGCGAAGAAGATATCTGCGCGGTGCTCTGTTTCGTTCTTGAGCCGGAACAGATCAGCTTTACCACGCCGCCAACCACTGCCGCTAAACCATTGCCATCGGCCGAAGTTGTGCCGCCGCCGGTCGCCCAACCGCAGCCTGCTCTCGTCGAGCCGCCGAAAGCGCCGAGAGCGAAGGCCAGCGAATCGACCAGTATTCGCGTGGCGGTAGAGAAAGTTGACCAGTTGATTAATCTCGTCGGCGAACTGGTGATCACCCAGTCCATGCTGGCGCAGCGCTCAGGTAACCTGGATCCGGTGACGCATGGCGATCTGCTCAACAGCATGAGCCAGCTGGAACGTAACGCTCGCGACCTGCAGGAATCGGTGATGTCGATTCGCATGATGCCGATGGAATATGTATTCAGCCGCTACCCGCGGCT
This sequence comes from Klebsiella sp. CN_Kp088, assembly GCF_040064335.1. Lineage (NCBI taxonomy): Bacteria > Pseudomonadati > Pseudomonadota > Gammaproteobacteria > Enterobacterales > Enterobacteriaceae > Klebsiella > Klebsiella sp. CN_Kp088. The sequence continues at coordinate 332,475 of NZ_JBEAIQ010000016.1, forward strand.
GGTGCGCGACCTGGCCGGCAAGCTCAATAAGCAGGTGGAACTGACGCTGCAGGGCAGTTCCACCGAACTTGATAAGAGCCTGATCGAGCGCATTATCGACCCGTTGACCCACCTGGTGCGTAATAGCCTCGACCACGGTATTGAAGATCCGCAAACCCGTCTGGCGGCAGGTAAGTCTGAGGTGGGCAATCTCATTCTGTCCGCTGAACATCAGGGCGGCAATATCTGCATCGAAGTGATCGATGACGGCGCCGGGCTCAATCGCGAAAAAATTCTCGCCAAAGCGGCGGCGCAGGGGCTGGCGGTCAGCGACAGCATGAGTGATGAAGAGGTCGGAATGCTCATTTTTGCGCCGGGCTTTTCGACCGCGGAACAGGTGACCGACGTCTCTGGCCGCGGCGTCGGCATGGACGTCGTGAAACGGAATATCCAGGAGATGGGCGGTCACGTGGAAATCCATTCCCGCGCGGGCAAAGGAACCTCGATTCGTATTTTGCTGCCGCTGACGCTCGCTATCCTCGACGGCATGTCGGTCAAGGTCAATGAAGAAGTGTTTATTCTGCCGCTCAATGCGGTGATGGAATCGCTGCAGCCGCAGGCCGAAGACCTGCATCCGATGGCCGGCGGCGAGCGGATGCTGCAGGTTCGCGGCGAGTATCTGCCGCTGGTGGAGCTTTACCGGGTGTTTGACGTCGCCGGGGCGAAAACCGAGGCCACTCAGGGCATCGTGGTGATTCTGCAAAGCGCCGGCCGCCGCTATGCGCTGCTGGTGGATCAGCTGATCGGCCAGCATCAGGTAGTGGTAAAAAATCTGGAAAGCAATTACCGCAAAGTGCCGGGAATTTCCGCGGCGACGATCCTCGGTGACGGCAGCGTGGCGCTGATCGTCGACGTGTCGGCGCTGCAAATGCTCAATCGGGAAAAGCTGCTGAGCGCAGCGGCCGCATAACGACTCATCTCATCAAATTAACAGGTGCAGACCATGGCAGGATTAGCAACCGTCAGCAAATTGGCTGGCGAAACGGTAGGTCAGGAGTTTTTAATCTTTACCCTCGGCAATGAAGAATACGGCATCGATATTCTGAAAGTGCAGGAGATCCGCGGCTATGACCAGGTGACGCGTATCGCCAACACCCCGGATTTCATCAAAGGCGTCACCAATCTGCGCGGGGTGATCGTGCCGATTATCGACCTGCGGGTAAAATTCGCCCAGCAGGGCGTCTCTTATGATGAAAACACGGTGGTTATCGTGCTTAACTTCGGCCAGCGGGTGGTGGGGATTGTGGTCGACGGCGTCTCTGACGTGTTGTCTCTCACCGCCGAACAGATCCGCCCGGCGCCGGAATTCGCGGTGACGCTGGCGACCGAGTATCTCACCGGTCTTGGCGCGCTCGGCGAGCGCATGTTGATTCTTGTGGATATCGAAAAGCTGCTCAGCAGCGAAGAGATGGCGCTGGTCGATAACGTCGCCAAAAGCCACTAAGCAACGGGGCGCGCCTGGTCGCGCCCGGTAAAAATAGTCCCCGCCTGGCATAAAGTTCCCCTTCCGTACGCCGATAACCCTTTCAGTCACATACGTAAAGCCTGGCCGTTCAGGCTTCCAGGAAGGGGAAACATGTTTAATCGTATTAAGGTCGTCACCAGTCTCTTATTAGTGCTGGTGCTATTTGGCGCATTGCAGCTGATTTCAGGCGGTCTGTTTTTTTCGTCGCTGAAAAGCGATAAAGAGAACTTCACCGTCCTGCAAACCATCCGTCAGCAGCAGCTACTGCTGAGTGAAAGTCGGGTCGATCTGCTGCAGGCGCGTAACTCCCTGAACCGCGCAGGGATCCGCTACATGATGGATACCAACAAAATCGGCAGCGGCGCGACTATCGACGAGCTGCTGGCGAAAGCGAAAGAAGAGCTGGCCCGCGCCGAGCGCAACTACACCGCCTATGAAAAAATCCCGCAGGACCCGCGTCAGGATCCTCAGGCGACGGAAAAGCTTAAGCAGCAGTATGGCATCCTGTACGGCGCGCTGTCGGAGCTGATCCAGCTGCTGGGCGAGGGTAAAATCAACGCCTTCTTCGACCAGCCGACGCAAAAATACCAGGACGATTTCGAGCAGACCTATAACGCCTATCTGCAGCAAAACGGCAAGCTGTATCAAATCGCCGTTGACGCTAGCAACAGCTCGTATAGCTCGGCGATCTGGACCTTAATTGTGGTCATCATCGTGGTGCTGGCGGCGATCGTCGGCGTGTGGATGGGCATCCACCATATCCTGGTGCGCCCGCTGAACCGCATGATTGAACACATCAAACGGATCGCGTCCGGCGACCTGACCCAGCCTATCCCGGTGACCAGCCGTAATGAAATCGGCGTGCTGGCCGCCAGCCTCAAGCACATGCAGAACGAGCTTATCGAAACGGTAAGCGGCGTGCGTCAGGGGGCGGATGCCATCTATAGCGGCGCGTCGGAAATCGCTGCCGGGAACAACGATCTCTCTTCGCGCACCGAACAGCAGGCGGCATCGCTGGAAGAGACCGCCGCCAGTATGGAACAGCTGACGGCGACGGTGAAACAGAACGCCGAAAACGCGCGTCAGGCCAGCCAGCTGGCGCTGAGCGCCTCCGAAACCGCGCAGAAGGGCGGCAAAGTGGTGGCTAACGTGGTGGAAACCATGCACGACATCGCCAGCAGCTCGCAGAAAATTGCCGATATCACCGGCGTTATCGATGGTATCGCCTTCCAGACTAACATCCTGGCGCTTAACGCCGCGGTAGAAGCGGCGCGGGCGGGTGAACAAGGTCGCGGCTTCGCGGTTGTGGCGGGTGAAGTCCGCAACCTGGCGCAGCGCAGCGCCCAGGCGGCCAAAGAGATCAAAGCGCTGATCGAGGACTCGGTCAACCGTGTGGATATGGGCTCGGTACTGGTGGAAAGCGCCGGCGACACCATGGGCGATATCGTCAATGCGGTCACCCGCGTGACCGACATCATGGGCGAAATCGCCTCTGCTTCCGATGAACAGAGCCGCGGTATCGACCAGGTCGGCCAGGCGGTAGCGGAAATGGATCGCGTCACCCAGCAGAACGCCTCGCTGGTGGAGGAGTCGGCCTCGGCCGCCGCCGCGCTGGAAGAGCAGGCCAGCCTGCTGACGCAGTCGGTTGCCGTCTTCCGTCTGAAGTCGGAAGGGCAGGAGGAGTATAAAGCGCCGGTCAGCAATAAAACCGCGCCTGCCGCCATCGCTACGCATAAAAAAACCAGCGCCAGCGACTACCAGGATAACTGGGAGACGTTCTAACGGGTACCGGCCGCCGCATCCCTACACGCGGCGGCCTCTCTTGCGTTGTAAGCCGGCCAAGACCGGCTACCAAGGAGATTGCTATGTTTAACCGAATCCGTATCTCTACCAGTCTTTTCCTGCTGCTGATCTCCTTTTGCATCATGCAACTGATCAGCACCGGGCTCTCTTACGTCGCGCTGCGCGCCGACAACCACAATCTTGAACGTATTACCGTCAGTAGCCAGCAGCGCGATGCGCTTAGCCTGAGCTGGGTATCGCTGCTACAGGCGCGAAATACCCTTAACCGCGCCGGTACCCGCGCGGCGCTGAAGGTGCCGCAGGAGCAGGTGGATGCGCTGATGGGCGGCGCCCGCAGCTCGCTGCAAAAAGCCGATCTCTATTTTAACCAGTTCCTCGACACGCCTCGCGCGGATGAGCAGGAACAGCAGTTGGCCGATGCCACGCGCGATAGCTACGAGAAGCTACGCGGCGCGCTGCGCGAACTGATCGTGTTCCTCGAAAATCGCAACCTGCAGGCCTTTATGGACCAGCCGACGCAGAAAATACAGGACCGCTTCGAGGCCGACTTTGTGCAATATCTGCAGCTGGCGAAGGCGACGACCGATGAAGCCAGCGCCTCCAGTCAGCAGGCCTACGGCTGGTCAATCTGGTTGGTTGCCGGGGCGGTGCTGATGCTCTTGGTAGTCACCCTCAGCGCGATGTGGTGGCTGCGAACTATGCTGGTGCAGCCGCTGAACATTATTCGCGGCCATTTCGAACGTATCGCCAGCGGCGATCTTTCCGCACCGATTGAGGTCTATGGGCGTAACGAAATCAGCCAGCTATTTGCCAGCCTGCAGCGCATGCAACAGTCGCTGATTGGTACCGTCGGCGCGGTGCGCGACGGCGCGGAGTCGATTCTTATCGGCCTGCAGGAGATTTCAGAAGGCAACAACGATCTCTCCTCGCGCACCGAACAACAGGCGGCTTCGCTGGAAGAGACCGCCGCCAGTATGGAGCAGCTAACGGCGACGGTAAAACAGAATGCCGATAACGCCCGCCAGGCATCGCAGCTGGCGCGTGATGCCTCCTCCACCGCCGCCAAAGGCGGCGAGCTGGCGGATGACGTGGTCACCACGATGCACGACATCGCCAACAGTTCGCAAAAAATCGGCGCCATTACCAGCGTCATCGACGGCATCGCCTTCCAGACCAATATTCTGGCGCTTAACGCGGCGGTGGAGGCGGCGCGCGCCGGTGAACAGGGGCGCGGCTTTGCGGTGGTGGCTGGTGAAGTACGCAACCTGGCCAGCCGCAGCGCCCAGGCGGCAAAAGAAATTAAGCTACTGATCGATGAATCCGTCAGCCGCGTCAAACACGGCTCGGTGCTGGTGGAGAATTCCGGCGCCACCATGCAGGACATCGTGCGCTCGGTCACCCGGGTGACCGACATCATGGGCGAAATCGCCTCCGCCTCCGATGAGCAGAGCCGCGGCATTGAGCAGGTGACGCAGGCGGTTACCCAGATGGATCAGGTCACGCAACAGAACGCCGCCCTGGTGGTGGAATCGGCTTCCGCCGCCGCTGCGCTGGAAGAGCAGGCGATTACCCTCGCCGATGCAGTGGCGGTATTCCGTCTGGCGGACGACAACTTCGTCGCGCCGGAAACCTCATCCACGGTAAAGGAGACCCTGGATTGTCAAACCGCATAAACCGCTCGTATTTTGCCGGTGAGTCGGCATGAAGCAGACGACATCAACCGCGGCGCGTGAAAGCGGATCGGCGCTGGCGCAGATGGCTCAGCGTCTGCCGCTCTCCGACGCACATTTTCGCCGCATCAGCCAGCTTATCTATCAGCGTGCCGGGATCGTGCTGGCGGCGCATAAGCGCGAGATGGTGTACAACCGGCTGGTGCGCCGTTTGCGTCTGCTGGGCATTCATGATTTCGGCGACTACCTGGCGCTGCTGGAAAGCGACCCGCACAGCGCCGAGTGGCAGGCGTTTATCAATGCGCTGACCACCAACCTGACCGCCTTTTTTCGCGAGGCGCACCACTTTCCGATTCTGGCGGAGCATGCGCGCTCGCGTCCCGGGAACTATAGCGTGTGGAGCACCGCCGCCTCGACCGGCGAAGAACCTTATTCCATCGCCATTACGCTCGGTGATGCGCTCGGGGAACGTGCGGGCAGTTGCCAGGTCTGGGCCAGCGATATTGACACCCAGGTGCTGGAGAAAGCGGAAGCGGGGATTTATCGCCATGAAGATCTGCGCACTCTGACACCAATCCAGATGCAGCGTTATTTTCTGCGCGGCACCGGGCCGCATCAGGGGCTGGTGCGCGTGCGTCAGGAGCTGGCGGCGCGGGTCAACTTCCAGCCGCTGAATCTGCTGGCGGCGGAGTGGGCGCTGCCGGGGTCGTTCGACGCGATTTTTTGCCGCAACGTGATGATCTATTTCGATAAACCGACGCAGGAACGCATCCTGCGCCGCTTTGTCCCCTTGCTTAAACCGGGGGGACTGTTGTTTGCCGGTCACTCCGAGAATTTCAGCCAGATCAGCCGGGATTTCTACCTGCGTGGACAGACCGTGTATGGGCTGACCAAGGAGAAGTAATGAGTAAAATCAGAGTGTTATGTGTTGATGATTCGGCCCTGATGCGCCAGTTGATGACCGAGATCGTCAATGGCCACGCCGATATGGAGATGGTGGCGGTGGCCCCGGACCCGCTGGTCGCACGGGATCTGATCAAAAAATTTAACCCACAGGTGCTGACGCTTGACGTCGAAATGCCGCGCATGGACGGCCTCGATTTCCTCGAAAAGCTGATGCGCCTGCGGCCGATGCCGGTGGTGATGGTTTCATCGCTGACCGGTAAAGGTTCGGAAATTACCCTGCGCGCGCTGGAGCTGGGGGCGGTGGATTTCGTCACCAAACCGCAGCTCGGGATCCGCGAAGGCATGCTGGCCTACAGCGAACTGATAGGCGAAAAGATCCGTACCGCCGCACGGGCGCGGCTGCCGCAGCGGGCCAATGACCAGCCGCCGGCCATTTTAAGCCACGGACCGCTGCTGAGCAGCGAGAAGCTGATCGCCATTGGCGCTTCCACCGGCGGCACCGAAGCGATTCGTCAGGTGCTACAACCGTTGCCGGCCACCAGTCCGGCGCTGCTTATCACCCAGCATATGCCGCCGGGATTTACCCGCTCGTTTGCCGAACGGTTGAATAAGCTGTGCCAGATCACGGTGAAAGAGGCGGAAGAGGGCGAACGCGTGCTCCCGGGACACGCCTATATTGCGCCAGGGGATCGCCATCTGGAGCTGGCGCGTAGCGGCGCTAACTATCAGGTCAAGTTGCACGACGGCCCGGCGGTAAATCGCCATCGTCCCTCGGTGGATGTGCTGTTTCGCTCGGTGGCCCGCCACGCCGGGCGCAATGCGGTGGGGGTGATCCTCACCGGCATGGGCAACGACGGCGCGCAGGGGATGCTGGAGATGCATCGCGCCGGGGCCTATACCCTGGCGCAGAGTGAGGCGAGCTGCGTGGTGTTCGGCATGCCGCGCGAGGCCATCGCCAGCGGTGGGGTCAACGAAGTGGTTGAACTGGAGCGCATGAGCCAACGCATGCTGGCGCAGATCGCCGGCGGCCAGGCGCTGCGAATTTAAATTCACGCCGCCGGGAAGTCCCGGCGGCGTGGTGTGAAGTGAGTTAAAAATGACACTGTTCAGGGGTAGTAATGGCAGATAAGAATCTCCGTTTTCTGGTCGTCGACGACTTTTCCACCATGCGTCGTATCATCAGAAATTTGCTTAAAGAGCTCGGCTTCAACAACGTCGAAGAGGCGGAAGATGGCGCGGACGCGCTAAATAAGCTGCGAGCCAGCAGCTTTGATTTCGTGGTCTCCGACTGGAACATGCCTAACGTTGACGGCCTGGAGCTGCTGCAGACCATTCGTGCCGATGCCGCGCTGGCGGCGATGCCGGTATTGATGGTGACGGCGGAAGCGAAAAAAGAAAATATTATTGCCGCCGCGCAGGCAGGCGCCAGCGGTTATGTGGTGAAACCTTTTACGGCGGCGACGCTGGAAGAAAAGCTCAACAAGATTTTTGAAAAATTGGGCATGTAAGGAGAGGGCGATGAGAGAGATTCCAATGCCTGCCAGCGATGCAGCGACCGCGGGAGAGATAATCTCCCGTATCGGCCAGCTCACCCGTATGCTGCGCGACAGCATGCGCGAGCTGGGGCTCGATCAGGCGATTGCCCAGGCGGCCGAGGCGATCCCGGATGCCCGCGACCGTCTTGATTACGTTGTCACCATGACGGCGCAGGCGGCGGAACGGGCGTTGAGCTGCGTGGAGGCGGCGCAGCCGCGCCAGGCCGAACTGGAGTCCGGCGCCAGCGCGCTAAAATCGCGCTGGGATGAGTGGTTCGCTAATCCGATCGAACTGGACGACGCGCGCGCGCTGGTGACCGACACCCGTGAGTATCTGGATCAGGTGCCGGGCCATACATCCTTTACCAACGCCCAACTGATGGAAATTATGATGGCGCAGGATTTCCAGGACCTGACCGGTCAGGTTATCAAGCGCATGATGGATGTGGTGCAGGAAATTGAAAAGCAGCTGCTGATGGTGCTGATGGAAAACATGCCGGAACCGCCGGTGAAAGAGAAACGGGCCAACGATAGCCTGCTCAACGGCCCGCAGCTTGACCAGAACGGCGTCGGCGTCATCGCCAACCAGGCGCAGGTTGACGATCTGCTAGATAGTCTCGGTTTCTGAATATGACGGGGCGCAGTCGCTGCGCCCCTGCCGCCTTTCCCTCATCCATGAAATAACCCCTCTTTTTCGCCGTTGTTCCGCCAATGACTTCGCTATTTTTTTGGCATGCTGACCGCCATTCTTTACCCTCCCGACACAGGAACTGCAGGCTTGGCGGAAGACAGCGATCTGGAAAAAAGCGAGGCCCCCACCGCCCATCGGTTGGAGAAGGCGCGTGAAGAGGGCCAGATCCCGCGCTCGCGCGAGCTGACCTCGGTGCTGATGCTGGTGGCCGGGCTCGCCATTATCCTGATGTCCGGCAGCAATATCACTCGCCAACTGGCGGAGATGCTGACGCAGGGCCTGCACTTTGACCACGGGATGGTCAGCAATGACAAACAAATGCTGCGCCAGCTGGGAATGCTGCTGCGTCAGGCGGTGCTGGCATTGCTGCCGGTAATGGCCGGGCTGGTGCTGGTGGCGCTGGCCGCGCCGATGCTGCTTGGCGGCATTTTATTCAGCACCAAGTCGCTCAAATTCGATCTTAAACGGCTGAATCCGCTTTCCGGTCTGAAACGCATGTTCTCCACCCAGGTGCTGGCGGAGCTGTTAAAAGGGATCCTCAAAGCCACGCTGGTCGGTTGGGTAACCGGGCTGTACCTGTGGCACAACTGGGCGGCGATGCTGCATCTGATGACCCAACAGCCGCTCGACGCGTTGGCCAATGCGCTGCAGATGATCCTCTATTGCGGATTTCTGGTGGTGCTCGGATTGACGCCGATGGTGGCGTTTGACGTTTTTTATCAGCTGTGGAGCCACTTCAAAAAGCTGAAGATGACCAAACAGGATATCCGCGACGAATTCAAAGATCAGGAAGGTGACCCGCATGTTAAAGGGCGGATCCGTCAACAGCAGCGGGCGATTGCCCAGCGGCGGATGATGGCCGATGTGCCGAAAGCGGACGTGATAGTCACTAACCCGACCCACTATGCCGTCGCCCTACAGTACAACGATAAAAAAATGAGCGCGCCGAAGGTGCTGGCTAAAGGGGCGGGGGAGATTGCGCTGCGCATTCGTGAACTGGGAGCGCAACACCGTATTCCGATGCTCGAAGCGCCGCCGCTGGCCCGCGCGCTCTATCGCCATAGCGAGATTGGCCAGCATATTCCCGCCACCCTCTATGCCGCGGTCGCCGAAGTGCTGGCCTGGGTCTATCAACTGCGCCGCTGGCGGCGCGAGGGCGGCCTGATCCCGAAAAAACCTCAACGTTTACCGGTGCCGGAAGCACTGGATTTTGCAAAAGAGAGTGACTCTGATGGCTAATTTGGCCTCCCTGCTGCGTTTGCCGGGGAATGTTAAAGATACGCAATGGCAGGTTCTGGCCGGCCCGATCCTGATCCTGCTGATTTTGTCGATGATGGTGCTGCCGCTGCCGGCGTTTATCCTCGACCTGCTTTTTACTTTCAATATCGCGTTGTCGATTATGGTGCTGCTGGTGGCGATGTTTACCCAGCGCACGCTGGACTTCGCCGCGTTTCCGACCATTCTGCTGTTCTCGACGCTGCTGCGCCTGTCGCTCAACGTCGCCTCGACGCGCATCATTTTGATGGAAGGGCACACCGGGGCCGCCGCCGCGGGGCGGGTCGTGGAGGCCTTCGGTCACTTCCTGGTCGGCGGTAATTTCGCCATCGGTATCGTGGTGTTTATTATCCTCGTGCTGATCAACTTCATGGTTATCACCAAAGGCGCCGGGCGTATCGCCGAAGTGGGGGCGCGTTTCGTGCTCGACGGCATGCCGGGTAAGCAAATGGCGATCGATGCCGACATGAACGCCGGGCTTATCGGCGAAGAGGAGGCGAAAAAACGTCGCGCGGAAGTCACGCAGGAAGCCGACTTCTACGGTTCGATGGACGGTGCCAGCAAGTTTGTTCGCGGCGATGCCATCGCCGGGCTAATGATTATGGTGATTAACGTGGTCGGCGGACTGCTGGTCGGCGTGGTGCAGCACGGTATGGAGCTGGGCGCGGCGGCGGAAAGCTACACCTTGCTGACCATCGGCGACGGGCTGGTGGCGCAGATTCCGGCGCTGGTGATCTCTACCGCCGCCGGGGTCATCGTTACCCGGGTGGCGACCGATCAGGATGTCGGCGAACAGATGGTCGGCCAGCTATTCAATAACCCGAAGGTCATGCTGCTGTGTGCCGCGGTACTTGGGCTGCTGGGGCTGGTGCCGGGGATGCCGAACCTGGTTTTCCTGCTGTTTACCGCCGCGTTGCTCGGGCTGGCCTGGTGGCTGCGCGGGCGCGACAAACAGGCGCCGAAAGTCGCCGACGAACCCATCGTGCAGGAGAATACTCAGGCCGCGGAAGCCAGTTGGGCGGACGTACAGTTGGAAGATCCGCTGGGCATGGAAGTGGGTTACCGGCTGATTCCGATGGTCGATTTTCAGCAAAATGGCGAGCTGTTGGGGCGTATCCGCGGGATCCGCAAGAAATTCGCCCAGGAGATGGGATATCTGCCGCCGGTGGTGCATATCCGCGATAACCTCGAACTGGCGCCCGCCCGCTACCGCATTCTGATGAAAGGCGTGGAAATCGGCAGCGGCGAAGCGCAGCCTGGGCGCTGGCTGGCGATCAACCCCGGCAACACCATCGGCGAGCTGGCGGGGGATAAAACTATCGATCCGGCCTTCGGTCTGGAGGCGGTGTGGATTGATAGCGCGTTGCGCGAGCAGGCGCAAATTCAGGGCTATACGGTGGTGGAGGCCAGTACGGTGGTGGCGACCCATCTCAACCACCTCATCGGCCAGTTCGCCAGCGAACTGTTTGGCCGCCAGGAGACGCAGCAGCTACTCGACCGTGTGTCGCAGGAGATGCCGAAGCTGACCGAAGATTTCGTACCGGGCGTGGTATCGCTGACCACGCTGCATAAGGTGTTGCAGAATCTGCTGGCCGAGCGGGTGTCGATCCGCGATATGCGTACCATTATCGAGACGCTGGCGGAACATGCGCCGACGCAAAGCGATCCTTACGAGCTGACCACCGTCGTGCGCGTGGCGCTGGGGCGGGCGATTGCCCAGCAGTGGTTCCCTGGCAATGGCGAAATTCAGGTTATCGGCCTGGATACCCAACTGGAACGACTGCTGCTGCAGGCGCTGCAGGGCGGCGGCGGTCTCGAACCGGGGCTTGCCGACCGCCTGCTTGAGCAGGCGCGGCAGGCGCTGCAGCGCCAGGAGATGCTCAGTGCGCCGCCGGTGCTGCTGGTTAACCACGCGCTGCGCCCGCTGCTGGCGCGCTTCCTGCGCCGTAGCCTGCCGCAAATGGCGGTACTTTCCAACCTGGAGATCAACGACGATCGCCAGATTCGCATGACCTCAACCATTGGAGCGGCCTGATGACGCGCTATCTTCCTTTATTGTGCCTTTTATTGCCGGTTACCGCCGGCGCGGCATCGGGCTCATGGATTGCCGAAGGGCCCGGCGTCACCCTTGAACAGGGCGGGATGAGTGATTCTTCCGCCGCGCTGCTGCCGCCCAATACGCTGCCTGGCGGCAATGCGCGCATTGAGACCGTTAGCTGGCGCTATCGTCTGCTGTCAGCGGAGCCGGCGGGGCTGCAGGTACATTTATGTAGCCTGAATCGCTGTATTCCGCTGACCAGCGCCAGCGGCACCAGTCACGCGTTGGCAGGCGAGGCGGCAGATGGGCCGCTGCGTTTTGTCTATTCCGTACAGACCCGCGGGCCGTTAAACCCGCCGCTGCGGGCGATTGCCAATCAGGTTATCGTTAATTATCAGTAGTTGCAGGGGAAAGTTTTGTATTAATACAGACCGTAGGCCGGATAAGGCGCAGCCGCCATCCGGCGCGAAAATGGCTCGTTACCCGCGGTTATTGCCCGGCGGCGCTACGCTTGCGCGGGCCTACAGATCACATGCCGCCGTAGGTCAGGTAAGCGTAGCGCCACCTGACAAAAAACGGCGCTACGGATAACCGTCGCCATGGGGGAAATACAGAGAAAGGGGGTCAGACGCCGATTTTACGGCCCAGCAGACTGGCGGCGCGCGACTGACCGTCCGGCCCGTACAGCGATTTATTATTCTTGCTAAGAATTGCCAGCGCCTGCTGGTTATGGGCGATCTGTTGATTGAGCAACAGACCGTTATGCTGATTCTTTTCACGCAGGCTCTGGCTTAACTGCTGGATCTGCCGCCAGCGTTCGCCGAAGCTTTCATGGCCCGGGTAAGGCGCGCGTAGCGCAAGGTTGGCTTCCAGCGCCGGGCGCTGTTGTTCAAGCCAGGCCACCGTCGCCAGCAGTTGACTCTTGCTATCGGTGACGCGCTGCAGCGCCACGCCGGGCAGTTCATCCGCACACAGCAATTGTTGCTCTTGCGCCAGCACGTCATCCAGCGCCCGCAGGGTTTCCGCCAGTTTATCCAGCAGAGTGCGTAATCTGTCCATCATCAGGCCTTATCTGTTTTGCTACCGGCAAGGCGCTGGATATCGTTGTGCGCATCCTGCAGCAGGGCGTCGGCGATTTTGCCCGCGTCCATTTTCAGCTCGCCGCTACGAATCGCCTGTTTGATAGCCTCGACCCGGTTCATATCAATATCCTGGGTGCCGGGCTGCATCAGCCGCGCCTGCGCATCGCTCAGTTTCACTTTGGTGGCGCTAACGGCGGTTTCCGCCGCGGCGGCCTTGCGCGGCTGAAGCGGGTTGTCGGCCGGGGTTTCACGCGGCTGCACCGTGGAAACCGGCTGTAACCGCTGGGTGCGATCGATACTCATGGTCCATCTCCAAAATGGGTTTCTAATGGGGTTATCGGCAGGGGCTGGCAAACCTTTACTTTTTTATAACGTAATACGGATGGATCCATCCTCCCCGGCGATACCGCTGACGATTTTGCCGGAAACCATGCGCACGCGCACGCTATCTTCGGCTGCCGCGTTATTCATCGCCTTACCGGCACCGCTGATGCTAAAGCCGTCCCCCTCGGCCATGACCTGCACTGGCTGACCGGCTTTGATCACCCACGCGCGACGCAACATAGAGAGCGTCAGCGGTTGGCCTGGGCTGATATTCCGCAGCGTCACCGCGCCCAGCGCTTTTTTGCTGTCGGTCAGCGTACGCGGCGGCAGGGTATCGAGCCTGCCTGATTTTAGCACCACATCCGCCGGGGTCAGCGGCGTTCCGCCGCTAATACCGCGCGCCGCCGCCAGATAACGGCCAAATACCTGCACTTGGGTCTGAATAAACCGCCGCTCCTGCCCGCAGCGGGCGGAGACGCTGATATTGCCGCCGATTCGCGCATTGGGCGCCAGCGACAACTGCGGTAATTCACACGGCGGCCACTGAGCGGGCGGCGTGCGCACCAGCACTTTCACCTGCACGGCATTATCGTTGAATTTGCTTTTAATGAAGCTTTCGATTTGCGTCGCCAGCGTGTCGGCGCGGGCGCTCAGGCTGCACAGCAGGCCGACCAGCAGGATTTTACTTTTCATCGCGTTCCCCTCACGCCACCCGGAAAGGGGTTAAGTGTAACGGCTGCCCCGAGGGACTAAACAGATAAATAGCGGCCCATTTTGCCCCTATTCCCGCGATAGGTTGGCGCAGGGGGCGTTTATGCTGTCGGCTCCAAATTCTAACCTTGCGGAGGGAGCATGCTCGACAAACTGGACGCTGCTCTGCGTTTTGGCCAGGAGGCGCTGAACCTGCGCGCCCAGCGCCAGGAAATACTGGCCGCCAATATCGCCAACGCAGACACGCCGGGCTATCAGGCGCGGGATATCGATTTCGCCAGCCAACTGAATAAAGTCCTGCAACAGGGGCGGGTAAACGGCAACGGCATGGCGCTGAACCTGACGGCGGTGCGTCATATTCCGGCGCAGACCATGCAGCCGCCGGAGCTGGATCTGCTGTTCCGGGTGCCGGACCAGCCGTCGATGGACGGCAACACGGTGGACATGGATCGTGAACGCACCAACTTCGCTGACAACAGCCTGAAATATCAGACCGACCTGACGCTGCTCAACGGTCAGATCAAAGGGATGATGTCGGTGCTGCAACAAGGATAAGGCCAATGTCTTTACTCAATATTTTTGATATCTCCGGCTCGGCGCTCTCGGCCCAGTCACAGCGGATGAATGTCAGCGCCAGCAATATGGCCAACGCCGATAGCGTCACCGGCCCGGATGGCGAACCCTATCGCGCGAAGCAGGTGGTGTTCGAAGTGGCCGCGGCACCAGGGCAGCAGACAGGCGGCGTGCGCGTCTCGCAGGTGGTCGATGACCCGGCGCCCGCGCGGATGGTTTATCAACCGGGTAATCCGCTGGCCGATGCTAAGGGTTATGTACGGATGCCGAACGTCGATGTGGTAAGCGAAATGGTTAACACCATCTCCGCCTCCCGCAGCTATCAGGCCAACGTCGAAGTGCTCAACACCACTAAGTCGATGATGATGAAAACCCTGACGTTGGGTCAGTAACCGGAGCTCCCGATGGCTATTGCCGCAACCACCAATGAATCGACCAACAACGCGGTTCTTGATTCCGCCAGCAAAAGCAGCACCAGCCAGGATCTGCATAACAGCTTCCTGACGTTGCTGGTGGCGCAGTTGAAAAATCAGGACCCGACCAACCCGATGCAGAACAACGAGCTGACCTCGCAGCTGGCGCAGATTAATACCGTACAAGGCATCGAAAAACTCAACACCACCCTTGGCGCGATCTCCGGGCAGATCAACAGCAACCAGTCGCTGCAGGCCAGCGCGCTGATCGGCCACGGCGTGATGGTACCGGGTAATAACATTCTGGTCGGCAGCAAAGAAGGCCAGGTCAGCACCACGCCGTTTGGCGTCGAACTGGAGCGCGCCGCCGACCAGGTGACGGCAACCATCACCAACGCCAACGGCCAGGTGGTGCGGACCATTGAGATTGGCGGCCTCACCGCCGGGGTGCACGCCTTCACCTGGGACGGCTCGCTGGATGATGGTACCGCCGCGCCGGACGGCGCCTATAAAGTGGCGATTAACGCCAAGGGCAACGGCGAGCAGCTGGTGGCGCGTAGCCTGCACTTCGGCATGGTTAACGGTGTGATTAACGACAGCAACGGCGCGAAGCTGGATCTCGGCCTTGCCGGTAACGCCAGTCTCGAAGAAGTGCGGCAGATCCTGTAATTCGCACCTGATTTTATCGATATCCTCAATATTTGGAGAGTAACATGGCCTTTTCTCAGGCAGTCAGCGGCTTAAATGCGGCGGCCACCAATCTCGACGTGATTGGCAACAATATCGCTAACTCCGCGACCGCGGGTTTTAAATCCGGCAGCGTGTCGTTCGCCGATATGTTCGCCGGTTCGCAGGTCGGGCTGGGGGTTAAAGTTTCCGGGATCACCCAGAACTTTAAAGGCGGCACCACTACCGGCACCAGCCGCGCGCTGGATGTGGCGATTAACGGCAACGGCTTCTTCCGCATGCAGGATAAAGACGGCGGTATTTTCTATACCCGCAACGGCCAGTTTAAGCTGGACGAAAACCGCAATCTGACCAATATGCAGGGGCTGCAGCTGACCGGC
This sequence comes from Klebsiella sp. CN_Kp088, assembly GCF_040064335.1. NCBI lineage: Bacteria > Pseudomonadati > Pseudomonadota > Gammaproteobacteria > Enterobacterales > Enterobacteriaceae > Klebsiella > Klebsiella sp. CN_Kp088. The sequence continues at coordinate 348,067 of NZ_JBEAIQ010000016.1, forward strand.
TATCCGGCCGCCGGCACGCCGCCGACCATTCAACAGGGCGCCAACCCGGTACCGCTGAGCATTCCGGAAGGAATGATGAACGCCAAAGCGTCGACTTCCGGCGAAATGGTCGCCAATCTGAAGTCGACGCATAAAGTGCCGGAGAACAAGACCTTCGACCCGGCGAAGCAGGACAGCTATAACTACGTCAACACCATCACCGCCTACGATTCGCTGGGTAACGCCCACAACATCAACGCCTATTTCGTGAAAACCGACGATAACAAATGGCAGGTCTATACCCAGGACGGCAGCGCGGCTGCGGTCAGCGCGGGCACCATGGAGTTCAATACCAGCGGCAACCTGGTCAGCGTTAACGGCCAGGCGGGCGAGTTCAGCATGACCATTCCGATGAGCGCGAAAGACGGCGCCCCGGCGCAGAACTTCACGCTCAGCTTCGCCGGTAGTATGCAGCAGAACGTCGGTAGCGATTCGGTGAGTAAAGTGGCGCAGGATGGTTATGCCGCCGGTGAATACACCAACTTCCAGATTAACGATGACGGTACCGTCGTCGGTATCTATTCCAACCAACAGACCCAGGTCCTGGGGCAGATTGTGATGGCCAACTTCTCCAACCCGGAAGGGCTGGCGTCGCAGGGCGATAACGTCTGGCAGGAGACCGGCGCCTCCGGCCAGCCACGGGTGGGACTCTCCGGCGGCGGCGGTTTTGGCAAGCTGACCAGCGGCGCGCTGGAGTCTTCCAACGTCGACCTGAGCCAGGAGCTGGTGAACATGATTGTCGCCCAGCGTAACTATCAGTCCAACGCCCAGACCATCAAGACGCAGGATTCGATCCTGCAGACGCTGGTCAGCCTGCGCTAACGGAACTGAGTTATGGATCACGCGATTTATACCGCGATGGGCGCCGCGCGCCAGACGCTGGAGCAACAGTCGATTACCGCCAACAATCTCGCCAACGCCTCGACGCCGGGCTTTCGCGCCCAGCTCGCCGCGCTGCGCGCGGTGCCGGTTGACGGGCCGAGCCTCGCCACCCGCACGCTGGTGGCGGCCTCGACGCCGGGCGCCGATATGAGCCAGGGGGCGCTGAACTACACCGGGCGCCCGCTGGACGTGGCGCTGCAGCAGGACGGTTTTCTGGCGCTCAGCCTGCCGGGCGGCGGCGAAGCCTATACCCGCAACGGCAGCATTCAGGTTTCGGCTAACGGTCAGTTGACGGTGCAGGGAATGCCGCTGCAGGGCGACGGCGGGCCGATTGAGGTACCGCCATCGGCGGAAATCACTATCGCGGCCGACGGCACCATTTCGGCGCTGAACCCCGGTGACCCACCGAACACCATCGCGCAGATTGGCCGCCTGAAGCTGGTGAAAGCCGATGCGCGCGAAGTGATGCGCGGCGATGACGGCCTGTTCCGCCTGACCCCGGAAACCCAGCAGCGCCGCGGCAATCTGTTGGCCAACGACCCGCAGGTGCGGGTCATGCCGGGCGTGCTGGAGGGCAGTAACGTCAAGCCGATGGAGACCATGGTCGATATGATCGCCAATGCCCGTCGCTTTGAAATGCAAATGAAGGTCATCCACAGCGTGGATGAGAACGAACAGCGGGCGAATTCTCTGCTGTCAGTAAGCTGATAGCCAGTCGGCCCGCGGCCAAAGGAAATAACCAATGATTCCCTCTTTATGGATTGCGAAAACCGGTCTTGATGCGCAGCAGACCAATATGGACGTGATCGCCAACAACCTGGCGAACGTCAGCACCAACGGGTTTAAACGCCAGCGCGCGGTGTTTGAAGACCTGCTTTATCAGACCATGCGTCAGCCGGGGGCGCAGTCCTCCGAGCAGACCACGCTGCCTTCCGGCCTGCAGATCGGTACCGGCGTGCGCCCGGTCGCCACCGAGCGTCTGCATAGCCAGGGCAACCTGTCGCAGACCAACAACAGCAAAGACGTGGCGATTAAAGGCCAGGGCTTCTTCCAGGTGCTGCTGCCGGACGGCAGCCAGGCTTACACCCGTGACGGCTCGTTCCAGATCGATCAGAACGGCCAACTGGTGACCGCCAGCGGCTTCCAGGTGCAGCCGGCGATCACTATTCCGGCCAACGCGTTGACCATTACCATCGCCCGCGATGGCATCGTGAGTGTCACCCAGCAGGGTCAGACCGCCGCCCAGCAGGTCGGGCAACTGACGTTAACCACCTTTATTAACGACAGCGGCCTCGAAAGCGTGGGTGAGAACCTGTACCAGGAAACTGAAAGCTCCGGCGCGCCGAATGAGAGCACGCCGGGCCTGAACGGCGCCGGTATGCTCTACCAGGGTTATGTCGAGACCTCTAACGTCAACGTGGCGGAAGAGCTCGTTAATATGATCCAGACCCAGCGCGCCTATGAGATCAACAGCAAAGCGGTTTCGACGTCGGATCAGATGCTGCAGAAACTGACCCAGCTGTAATGTTTGATGACGGGCGTCGCCTGCCGCGCCCGTCGCTTTTTTGGTGTAACAAAGGCGATACCCCGTGGTAACCACACATTCGATGGCCACCCTGCCGCGCCAGGGACAACGCTTGCTGGCGGGCATGGTGATGCTGACGCTGAGCGGCTGCGCGTACATTCCGCATAAACCGTTGGTCGATGGTTCGACCTCGGCGCAGCCCGCGCCGCCGACCGCGCCGGTACCGAACGGCTCAATTTTTCAGGCCGCGCAGCCGATGAACTACGGCTATCAGCCGCTGTTTGAAGACCGCCGCCCGCGCAATGTTGGCGACACGTTGACTATTGTGCTGCAGGAAAACGTCAGCGCCAGCAAGAGTTCTTCCGCCAATGCCAGCCGTAACGGTTCCAGCAAGTTTGGCGTCGCCACCGCGCCGCGCTACTTAGACGGCCTGCTGGGCAACGCCCGCGCCGATATGGATATTTCCGGCGATAACAGTTTCGGCGGTAAAGGCGGGGCGAACGCCAATAACACCTTCAACGGCACCATTACCGTCACCGTTAATCAGGTGTTGAGCAACGGCAACCTGCACGTGGTGGGGGAAAAACAGATCGCCATTAACCAGGGCACCGAGTTCATCCGCTTCTCCGGGGTGGTTAACCCGCGCACCATCAGCGGTAGCAACTCGGTTACCTCAACGCAGGTGGCGGACGCACGCATCGAGTATGTCGGCAACGGCTACATCAATGAAGCGCAGACGATGGGCTGGCTGCAGCGGTTCTTCCTCAACGTCTCCCCGTACTAATGAGCGGGCCATTTGCGCTGTTACTGAAAAGAGATTCACATGGTTAAAAAACTCATCATTGCGCTATTAATCGGCGCGGCCAGCTTACCGGCGACGGCGGAGCGTATTCGCGATCTGGTGACGGTACAGGGCGTGCGAGATAACGCCTTAATCGGCTACGGCCTGGTGGTGGGGCTCGACGGCTCCGGCGACCAGACCATGCAAACGCCGTTTACCACCCAAAGCCTTAGCAACATGCTATCGCAGCTCGGCATTACCGTGCCGCCGGGCACCAACATGCAGCTTAAAAACGTCGCCGCGGTGATGGTCACGGCGAAGCTGCCGCCTTTCGCGCGCGCGGGGCAGAATATCGATGTGGTGGTCTCATCAATGGGCAACGCCAAAAGCCTGCGCGGCGGGACCTTGCTGATGACACCGCTCAAAGGGGTGGATAACCAGGTTTATGCGCTGGCGCAGGGCAACGTGCTGGTGGGCGGCGCCGGCGCGGCGGCGGGCGGCAGCAGCGTACAGGTCAATCAGTTGGCCGGCGGACGCATCAGCAACGGCGCCACCATCGAGCGCGAACTGCCGACCACGTTCGGCAGCGGTGGGGTGCTCAACCTGCAGCTCAATGATGAAGATTTCACCCTCGCGCAGCAGATTAGCGATGCGATTAATCGCCAGCGCGGCGGCGGCACCGCATCGCCGCTCGATGCGCGTACCATTCAGGTACTGGTGCCGCAGGGCAATAGCTCGCAGGTGCGTTTCCTCGCCGAGATCCAGAATATCAACGTTAACGTTGGCGCCATGGACGCCAAAGTGATCATCAACTCGCGTACCGGTTCGGTGGTGATGAATCGCGAGGTGATCCTTGACTCCTGCGCGGTGGCTCAGGGTAACCTGTCGGTGGTGGTCGACAGACAAACCAGCGTCAGCCAGCCGACGACGCCGTTCGGCGGCGGCCAGACGGTGGTCACGCCGAATACCCAGATTTCGATGCAGCAGCAGGGCGGTTCGCTGCAGAAAATCAACGCCAGCGCCAACCTCAACAACGTGGTGCGCGCGCTGAACGCGCTGGGAGCGACGCCAATCGACCTGATGTCGATTCTGCAAGCCATGCAAAGCGCCGGCTGCCTGCGCGCCAAACTGGAAATTATCTAATGGCCAGCGATGTTATGGCGATGTCGGGCGCCGCCTATGACGCCCAGGCGCTGAACGGCCTGAAGCGCGATGCCGCCGCCGATCCGCAGGGCAACCTTAAGCAGGTGGCGCAGCAGGTCGAAGGCATGTTTGTACAGATGATGCTAAAGAGCATGCGCGCCGCGCTACCGCAGGATGGCGTACTCAGCAGCGACCAGACCCGGCTCTACACCTCGATGTACGATCAGCAGATTGCTCAGCAGATGTCGCAAAAGGGATTAGGGCTGGCCGACATGATGGTCAAGCAGATGAGCAACGCCAACGCGGTCCCCAGCGAAACGGCGGGCACCGCGCCGATGGCGCTGGATAATGAGGTGCTGCAGACGCTGCCGAATCAGGCGCTGGAGCAGATGATCCGCTGGGCGGTGCCGAAAGCGCCGCCGGCCGCCGCGCCGCTATCGCTCAACAACGGCAATTTCGTTGCCCGTCTGTCAATGCCGGCGCGCGCCGCCAGCGAGCAGAGCGGGATCCCGCATCAGCTGATTGTCGCCCAGGCGGCGCTGGAATCCGGCTGGGGGCAGCGCGAAATCCTGACCGCTGACGGTACGCCGAGCTACAACCTGTTTGGTATTAAAGCCGGGGGCAACTGGAAGGGGCCGGTTACCGAGATCACCACCACTGAGTTTGAACAGGGGGTGGCGAAGAAGGTGAAGGCCAAATTCCGTGTCTACGATTCGTACTTCTCGGCGATTGCTGATTACGTCAAGCTGCTGACCAACAACCCGCGCTATGCCTCGGTTGCCGAAGCGTCCACTCCGGAGCAGGCGGCGCACGAGCTGCAGCGCGCAGGTTACGCCACCGACCCGCAGTACGCCAGCAAGCTGGTCAGCGTGATTCAGCAGATGAAGCACGCCGGGGCGCAGGCGGTGAAAGCCTATGCCGCGGATATTAACGATCTGTTCTAGGTTCGGAGGTCGCGCCTTCTCCGGGCTACCAAATCGCACAGCGCGTAGGCCGGATAAGCGTAGCGCCATCCGGCATAAAAGCGGCTGCGGAATTTTGCAGGCAGATTTACTCAAGTTTTTACTTCTCTGACCGATAACAAGGGCAAGCTGAGCGAATTGACTTGGCAGCATAAGGAACCCTGATGTCCAATAGCTTAATCAATACGGCGATGAGCGGACTGAATGCGGCGCAGGTGGCGCTCAGTACCGTCAGCAACAATATCTCTAACTACAACGTGGCGGGTTATAACCGGCAGACGGCGATTCTGGCCCAAAACGGCGGCCTGGCCACCATGAACGGTTTTATCGGTAACGGCGTGACCGTGACCAGCGTGAACCGCGAATATAACCAGTTCATTACCAACCAGTTGCGCGGCGCGCAGAGCGCGGCCGGTTCGCAGAACGCCTACTACGAAAAGATTTCGCAGATCGATAATCTGCTGGCCAGCAAAACCAATACCCTGTCGGGGAGCCTGCAGGATTTTTTCACCAATTTGCAGAACCTGGTGAGCAACGCCGGCGACGACGCGGCGCGCCAGACGGTGCTGGGCAAGGCTAACGGCCTGGTCAACCAGTTTAATAATACCGATAAATATCTGCGCGACATGGATAGCGGCGTTAATCAGCAGATTAATGACACCGCCCAGCAGATTAACAGCTATAGCCAGCAGATTGCCCGTCTTAACGATGAGATTACCCGCCTGCGCGGCAGCGCCAGCGGCGAACCGAACGCGCTGCTCGATCAGCGCGATCAACTGGTCAGCGAACTCAACCAACTGGTGGGCGTTCAGGTAACCCAGCAGGACGGCGACGCCTATACCGTCTCCTTCGCCAACGGCCTGACCCTGGTGCAGGGCAACAACAGCTATCAGGTGGAAGCGATCCCTTCCAGCAGCGACCCTTCGCGCCTGACTCTCGGCTATAACCGCGGCAGCGGCGCCAGCGAAGTGCCGGAAGGGCAGATCACCAGCGGCAGCCTGAGCGGCGTACTGCGTTTTCGCAGCGAGACGCTGGACGGCGTGCGCAATCAGCTCGGCCAACTGGCGCTGGCGATGGCCGATAGCTTTAACCAGCAGCACCGCGAGGGCTTCGATCTCAACGGTGAGCAGGGGGGCGATTTCTTCAGCTTCAGCGGCGCGCGGGTGGTTGATAACACGCGCAATACCGGCGATGCCTCGCTGTCGGTGTCGTATACCGATACCAGCAAGGTAAAAGCCAACGATTACCGCGTAGAGTATGACGGCGCCAACTGGCAGGTCAGCCGTCTGCCCGACAACGTCAAAGTCAACGCCACCGCTGGTAAAGATGCAGACGGTAACCCGACGCTGAGCTTTGATGGTCTCGAAGTCAGTATTGATGGCAACCCGCAGCAGAAAGATAGCTTTACGGTGAAGCCGGTCAGCGACGTGGCGGGCAACCTGAAAGTGGCGATTACCGATTCAGCGAAAATCGCCGCCGCCGGTAAAGATGACAGCGGCCGCGGCGATAACGATAACGCTAAAAAACTGCTCGATCTGCAGACCAAAAACCTGGTGGATGGCAAAGCGACGCTCAGCGGCGCCTACGCCGGGATCGTCAGCGGCGTGGGCAACCAGACCGCCGCCGCGAAGGTGAGCAGCGAATCGCAGTCCAGTATCGTCACCCAACTGGCCCGTCAACAGCAGTCGCTCTCCGGGGTAAACCTCGACGAAGAGTATGGCGAGCTCCTGCGTTTCCAGCAGTACTACATGGCGAACGCCCAGGTGATCCAGACCGCCAGCTCGCTGTTCGACGCGCTGCTGAATATTCGTTGATTGTATTGAGGAACTGACAGCATGCGCATGAGCACCAGCATGATGTACCAACAGAACATGACCGGCATCACCGGCAATCAGTCGCTGTTTATGAAGGCCGCCGAGCAGCTTTCAACCGGCAAGAAGGTGATTAATCCCTCCGACGATCCGCTGGCGGCATCGCGGGCGGTGATGCTGTCGCAATCACAGGCCGAGAACAATCAGTACACCCTGGCGCGCACTTTCGCCCGCCAGAGCGTATCGATGGAAGAGACCGTGCTTTCCGGAGCCACCTCGACGATTTCTGATATCAAGGCGCTGATCGTTAACGCCGGCGGCACCGAGAGCGATAACGACCGCGATTCGCTGGCGACCCAGCTACAGGGGCTGAAGGATCAACTGCTCAACCAGGCCAACAGTACCGACGGCAACGGACGCTACCTGTTTGGCGGCTATGAGAATGATAAGCCGCCGTTTGTCGATACTAACGGCAAGATTAGCTATCAGGGCGGCAATAAAACCGTTGAACAGAAGGTCGACGCCAACCGTACGATGACCATCGGCCATACCGGTAATTCGGTATTTATGGCGCTGACCAGCAATCCGAAGCCGGAGCCGGACGGCAGCGCGCCGGTCGCCGATGTGTTCGCCAATATCGATATTGCGCTGGAGGCGTTGAAAACGCCGCTGCAGGGGGCCGATGACGCCACCAAACAGCAGGTGAACGATGCGCTGGCGAAGGCCAACCGCGGCCTCGATAACTCCTACAACAAGGTATTGAGCGTGCGCGCCGAGCTGGGTAACCAGCTGCAGGAGATGGATCAGCTCGATAGCATCGGTAAAGAGCGTGATATGACCAACCAGCTGCAGATGAGCGCCCTGACCGATGCCGACCTTGCGGAATCTATCTCTTCTTATTTTATGCAGCAGGCGGCGCTGCAGGCATCTTATAAAACTTTCAGCGATATGCAGGGTATGTCGCTGTTTCAGATGAATCGCTAATCACGAATAACCGCTTTTTCATTTAGCACCTTGGCACCTCATCCCGTTCTCTCTGTGTACGCGGGGTGAGGTGCCCTTTTTTTATCAGCTGGAAGTGGGGGGAGCCTCGGGAACTAACTCGCCCAAGCGACTATTTGGTTGAAAAGTCATCTCTCGTCAATTGTTTTTCCTTTTCCCAATGAACCCTGTGGAGGATAATTATCCTCACGACTTTTATATAACTAGATCAAATACATGTTATCGGTATAAACGATCACCACTTTCTCCCACCAACATCAGACAATGACATTGCTGACGTAATTATGCGGGTTATCAGATGAATAATTTTTTAAAACGATGGTTGTCTACTCAATTTAAGTACTTTGCCAGCACCCTGATCCCGGTACTACTTATTCTTGGATTCGGGATGCTCGCAGTAACATTCTGGCCTTCTTTTGCCTGGGGATCGACAGCGATATTCGCAGTTGTCGTGATCGCCATTACCTTTTGGTTGGTTTGAGATGAAAACAGGACTCCAATTTTCATAAGATGGACTGAGGTTGCTTATATCTCAGTGGGGTCTGCTTCGTTGGCGGTAACCTGGTACTACACGTCTTGTTAGGGGTGCCATAATTACCCCGTAATCTGAGTAAAAAGCGGTATCGCTCAGGGACGATCATTTTAAGAGCCGAATTCCTTTCGCCACAATTTTTTTAAATTCAGGGCATTGCATATGTTCCGGCGCAGTACAGCGGGCAGCGTGTTTTAGCCCCTGGCTTAACAGCTGTAACCGACGAATGGTGTTATCTATCTCCTTCGCGCGCTGCTCAAGCCGTTGGTTATCAATGGCTATCTTGCCGTCAGCGTCAAATATCCCGGCTATTTCAGAAAGCGAAAAGCCGGCGGCCTGTCCCAGCACGATCAGTTCCAGCTTATTCAGCACATTTTCATGGTACTGCCTTCGCAGACCATGACGACCAATCGGCTTGATCAAACCTTTCTTTTCATAAAACCGCAGCGATGAAGGCGTAATGCCGGACAGCGTCGCGACCTCGCGGATATCCAGTTCTTTCATGATTGACTTAAACCTCGCTTTAAGTTGCACACTGGTCAACAGAGTAGCATTGGCTCATAAAAAGGAAGAATAAATTGAAGATGATTGTTGCTGTGCAAATTTTGCTGACGGGCCTCGGCGCCACGTTAGTCATGGATTTATGGTCGCTCTTTCAGAAGCATATACTCAAGATTGCGCCGCTGAACTATGCGCTGGTCGGTCGCTGGGCGTTATGGCTTTCGCGGGGGAAAGTGCGGCATAACACCATCTGCGCAACCCCTTCACTACATGGAGAGCGTTTTATCGGTTGGTTATGCCATTATCTGATCGGTATCGCTTTTGCGGCGGTGCCGCTTGCGTTGAGCGGCGCCGATTGGTTTTATGCCCCCACTCTGGCGACAGCGCTGCTGTCAGGGGTCGTAACCTTATTGGCGCCGTTCTTGATACTGCAACCCGCATTTGGTTTTGGCGTCGCGGCCTCACGGACTCCCCGACCGTGGCTGGCGCGTTCGCTGAGCCTACTGGCGCACCTGGCCTACGGAATCGGGCTGTATCTGGCGGCGAGCGCTTACAAAGTTATGGCGATGTCAGCTGATCTTTAATCTCATCAAACAGGGCAATTAAATGATCGGCCACCACTCTGACGCGCCGCGAATGGGCTAAATCGGAATGCATCACCAGCCATAGGGTTTGGTCGACGCCGATATCCGCATTCACGCACTGCAGGCCATTTTTCCGCGCCATAAAGTGTGGCAACACGCCCAGCCCCAGGCCGGCTGAAACCGCCGACAGCTGCGCCAGCAGCGTGTTGGCTTCCACCCGGCACGGCCTGCCGCGAAGCGTCCGAGTTATCCAGCGCGCGGCGGGCAGATGCTGGTGTGATTCTGGCCAGCCAATGTACTGAGCATGGTTGAACGCGGCGTCAGTAGAGCCTGCTAGTCCGGTATCGGCGCTGTACAGACCAAACCCTACCTTCCCGAGACGCTTCAGCGTCAGGTTGCCGCTTTCCGGTTTGACCATTCGAATGGCTAAATCGGCATCCCGTCGATGCAGGTTGACGGATTGCACGCCGCTGAGCACCTCGACCCGCAGGTCGGGATATTTTTCCATCAAGCCGTTGAGTGAAGGCAGAATAAAATGCGCCGCCAGATTGTCTGAGGTAGCCAGCCGGACCAGTCCGGCCACGTTCCCCTGCAGCCTCGCCGTCTCGCCAAAAGCGAGCCCTGCATGCTCAAGCGCCTCTGCTCGCGCCAGCAGCGCCTCGCCATCATCCGTTAGCCGGTAGCCGCTTTGATGCCGGCTGAAAAGGGGGACAGCCAATGATTTTTCCAGCCGGTCGAGTCTTCGTGACAGGGTTGCGATGCCCATATCCATAGTTTCTGCCGCGCCGCTTAGCGTACCTGAGCGGGCCACAGCCAGAAAAATCCGCGTATCATCCCAGTTAAAATCTGCTTTCATTATTTTCCATTTTTGGAAAACGGCTCTCCGTTTTCATGTCTGTTTTATCACTTCTCCTGGAATGATACTGCACTTCACCTCAAGAGAAGGCAATAAGCAACGACGCGGAACTTCAACCGTATCAGGCAAGCCAACTCTTTTTTAGCCATTTACCCAGGGATACAGAAGACATGAACGACCTCGTTTTACAGGCCAACCCGACGCCAGTGCGCGCATGGCTCGCCGTAGCTGCGCTGGGAGTCAGCGCATTTTCGATTGTGACCAGCGAACTGGCGCCGGTCGGTATGCTCAGCGCGCTGGCGAACGATTTGCATCAGTCGCAGGCGGGAGCGGGTCTTGCCGTCACCGCTTATGGCTGGGTGGCCGCGCTGGCCGCTTTACTGGCCGGCGCGATCCCCGCCCGGATTTCACGGAAGGCGCTATTGATTGTATTGATGTTAATCCTCGCATTTTCTTGTCTGGCGGCGACGCAGTCGCACACCATACAGACGTTTATGACGGCGCGGATGACAGGGGCGCTGGCGCATGGCGCATTCTGGGCGCTAATAGGCACCGTGGCGGTACAACTGGTACCGGTTGATAAACTGGGGCTGGCCACCTCGGTGATTTTCGCCGGTGTTTCGGCGGCCAGCGTGCTGGGCGTGCCGCTATCGAGCTTTATTGCCGACATGGTCGGCTGGCGACAGGCATTCAGCGCGATTTCACTACTCTCATTAGCCACCGCCGTGGCTTTGCTCTGGACGCTCCCCACGCTGGCGGCTCCGCAGCCGTTGAGGCTGAAGGTTTACGTTGGGATAGTTAAGAATCCGCTACTGCTTTCATTGTTCGGCGCTACAGCCTGCGTTATTTCCGCGCATTTTGCTGCCTTCACCTATCTTGAGCCGTTGCTAACGCAAACCCGTGGTATACCGACATCAACGATTTCCGCGCTGTTATTGATGTCAGGACTTTCCGGGCTGCTGGGAAATCTCATCGCCGGCAAACTCATCGATCGACATATCAGGTTGCTGATTATGACATCACTGCTGCTCAGCGCAGGCGCGCTGGGGATGCTGGGGATGAAGAGCCTGTCCTCGCTTCCTCTTTGGTTCACCGCGGTATTGCTCGGCATATGGGGCGCGGGCATGGCTATCGTGTTCGTTGGCTTGCAAACCTGGCTGCTACAAAGCGCAGGGGAGGCGACGCAGCCTGCATCCGCCTTATATGTCGCTATTTTCAATGCTGCCATCGGCACTGGCGCGCTTGTCGGCGGCCTGGTATCGGCAAGGTTTGGTCTTTCGTCACTGGCATTACTGGCGGCGGTGGCGATGATCTGCGGTATGGCGCTGGTCTGGAAGCTGAAAAGTCCCATGGCGATATAACGCTTTACTCATCGAATAGTCATCCGTAAATGGACAGAGTGAATGGGTCTGGCAGACGTAAGGTTTGCCAGATATCTGGCTGCGACGAGCGGTATGACATTATAACTTATTGAAATTAAATTTATTTTTGTTTTTTCTCAACGTTCTCCTTCTTTAGCGACTTTAAACATCTGTGATTCACCTCTTATTTACATCATTTAAACCAATCGTTAACTGGATAAAAACACGCCAGCCTCGTTATAGTAGTTTTGTAAAATAAAACACGGTTGTACATAGTACAACAATTGCGAGGTGTTCATGGAGATCGTTACCGCACCGCATCTTGCGGTCAGAAACGAGTGGCTTGCGTTACATCGTGAGCCGCCACTACAACCCGAGCTGCCCATTATTGATGCGCATCATCATCTCTGGGATCGGCAAACCGGACGCTATCTCACCCATGAGTTCAGCGACGATATCCAGACCTCAGGGCATCGCGTTTTCTCCTCGGTCTACGTGCAATGCCGCTCTATGCTGCGTCGCCACGGGCCGGAAACGTTGAAACCGCTTGGTGAAATTGAGTTTGCCAGCGGGATAGCCGCGATGTTCGCCAGCGGACATTATGCAAACGCTCTTGGATGTGAAGCCATCATCGGCGGCTTGAGCTTGCTGGCGGGCGATGCGATGCAGCCTGCCATCGAGAGCGCGCTGGCTTTATCAGGCGGGCGGTTGCGCGGAATGCGTAATCCATTGGCCTGGCATCCGGATCCGCGGGTCACGTCCAGCCCGGTTACACCACCGGCAGGACTGGCCCTGAGCGAACCGTTCCGCCGGGGCGCTGCCTGCCTCGCACAAAATGGATTGTCGCTTGATGTGTGGGTTTACCACACGCAACTGGATGAAATTGCCGAGCTGGCGCGGCAAATACCAACGCTACAGATTGTGCTCGATCACTGCGGCGGGCCTGTCGGCGTAGGGCCTTATTCAGAAAGAGATCCTGACATGTTTCAGCAGTGGCGAAGCAGTATGCGACATCTGGCGGAACTGCCGAACGTATGCGTAAAAATTAGCGGATTTGGTATGACGGTCAGGGGATTTCCCTTCGCAGCGGCAGAAACGCCGCCGGATTCGCAAATGCTGGCACAGGCATGGCAACCGTGGTTTGAGACCATCATTGCTCTTTTCGGTGCGGAACGCTGCATGTTTGCGAGTAACTTTCCGGTCGACAAAGGCATGTTCAGCTACGGCGTCTTCTGGAATGCGTGCAAACGCCTGGCGCAACAGGCTTCCCCTGATGAACAGGCGCAGTTGTTCTGGCGCACTGCCGCAACCTGCTACCGGATAACCTCTGTGGAGAATATCAATGACCAGTAAAAGCGAGCTCAAGCAGTTTACTGCGACTAAAGCGACGCCTGACGCTTTGCCTCAGCACGTGGCTGAGAAACGAACTCTGGCGCTGGGCGGCCTTGGCTGGGCATTTGAAAGCTACGACTCATTTCTACTCTCATTATTATTGCCGGTATTAGGAGTGGTGTTTGGCGTGAATAAAAGCGAACTTGGACTATTTATCAGCGTCACTGCCGGTGGACAGATCATCGGCGGGATCCTGTTTGGTTTTATCGCCGATAAAATTGGTCGGGTAAAAACGGCCATGACCTGTATCGCCATCTATTCACTCTTTTCCGGACTGTTAGCCTTTACGCACGATCAACAGCATTTCGCACTTTTGCGTTTTTGCGGTGCGCTGGGTATGGGCGGAATGTGGACATCAGGTGCGGCGCTGATTGCTGAAACCTGGCGGCCAGAGCGGCGCGCGCGCGGCGGCGCTTTGATGCAAATGGGCTTACCCGTTGGCGCTATTCTGGCTATCAGCCTGACGGCAATCGTGAGCTCGGTTAACGGCGGCCTGGAGCAGGGCGCATGGCGCTATCTGTTTATGATCGGCGCGCTGCCGGTATTCATTATGAGCGTGGTGGCCTGGTTCACGCCGGAATCACAGGTTTGGCTTGCACGACAGCAGGGGAAAGCTAAGCGCACTCAACCTGCCTCGAAACTGGGCAAACACAATCTGAAAGGCCTGCTGCTGGCTTTCGTCTTTATCTTCTTTATTCAGTATCTATTCTGGGGGGTATTTACCTGGACACCCACCTATCTACGAGAAGTAAAACATCTGGATTTTTTACATAGCCTGAAATTTGTGCTCGCGCTGCAGGTCGGGGCGATCGCAGGTTTTCTGGTCTTTTCAGTACTGGCGGATAAATGGGGACGCCGTCCGATGTTCCTGATTTATCTGTTAACGGGCGCCATTGCCGTCGCGCTTTACCTTGTGACCACTCAACCCTTCATTCTGATGCTGGCGATTTTCATGGCTGGTTTTGGTGTTAACGGGATTTTTGCCGGATCTGGACCATTCCTTGCAGAAATCATCGGAGACACGTCATCGCGTGGCTTCCTGATGGGGCTCGCCTACAACGGAGGCCGGCTGGGCGGATTTATCGCGCCCCTGCTCATCGGCGCTGTGGCCAGCGCCGGCGGTTTCACTGCGGGACTGGCGACTACCGTGGTCGCCTTCCTGGCGGCAATGGTGGTGGTGTGGCTGGCGCCAGAAACCAGAGGCGTCAAGCTGAAGTAAGGCATGATATCTCTACATCGTTTTCCTGATAAACATAATGAAACCCTGCGAGGAAACAATGACCGAACAATCACCGAATAGCGCTATCGACAACGATGCGCTGGAAAAAGAGACCATGCGGCGGGTTATCTGGCGCATCCTGCCTTTTCTGGTCGTAAGCTATCTGGTCTCGATTATTGACCGGGGCAATATAGGTATGGCTGCGCTACAGATGAATGAGGATCTGGGCCTGAGCAAGGCGGCTTTTGGCTTCGCCAGCAGCTTATATTTTGTCGCCTACTTTATATTTGAGGTACCCAGCAACCTGGCGATGCAGAAGGTGGGCGCGCGATTGTGGCTCCCGCGGATAATGATCAGTTGGGGAGTGGTATCGATGTGCATGGCGCTGGTGCAAAATACAACCTCCCTTTATATCGTGCGTTTTCTGCTGGGAGCGGCGGAAGCGGGCTTTTTCCCGGGCGTGGTGCTCTATCTTACCTGGTGGATCCCTTCGCGTTACCGGGCGCGTATTATTGCCTCTTTTATGGTGGCCATTCCGCTGGCTAACTTTATTGGCTCACCGCTTTCAGGTTTGATCCTGACGCTGGATGGCTGGTTTGGGCTGCGCGGCTGGCATCTGTTATTCATTATTGAGGGGCTGCCTGCGGTGCTGCTGGGGATAGCCGCATTTTTTATCCTGCGGGACCGCCCACATCAGGCTGGCTGGTTGAACGAGCGGCAGAAAGCGTGGCTGGAAAACACCCTTCAGGCAGAGCGTCAACAGCAGAAACAGATCGGCCACATCAGCACATGGCAGCTGTTGAAGCACCGCCAAATCTGGCTCATGGCGCTGATTTATGCCGGCGCGTCGTCTGCTGGCACCACGCTTAGCGTCTGGTCGCCACAGCTACTGAAGTCTTTCCATCTTGATAACCTGACTACCGGGCTGCTTAATGCTATCCCCTATGGCCTGGCCTCGGTGCTGATGATTGTCTGGGGTCGGAGTTCGGATCGCACTAATGAACGTCGCTGGCACACGGCTCTCACCCTCTTTATGATTGCGGCTGGCGTGTTCGCGGCGTTCATCAATCTCTCGCTGCCGATTACCATTGTTATTCTCAGTACCATATTAATTGGCGCTTATTCGGCGAAGGGGCCATTCTGGGCGCTGGCCTCAGGCTGGATGAGCAGCACCTCAGCCGCCGCGGGGCTGGCGGCAATCGGCGCGATAGCTAATCTGATTGGCGGAGTGGTGATGGTGAATGCCTATGGTGTGATTAGCGAACAGACAGGAAGCCATACGCTGGCGATGCTACCACTGGCTGGCTTGTGCCTGGCAGGCGGTATCGCGGTGCTGATCATGGGACGCCGTTACTCGCAGCCTGCCGGTCAGGAAAAACCGGTCACCCATTAATAAGCAAAGGCGGGATTTTTCCCGCCTTTTCAACATACGTTATTCTTTTATATCGTAAAACGTCTCGCAGAAGGATTTACTGGCTCCTAACTTGATCGACAGGCGGTTGGCCGTCTCGCGCATTAGCTGGCTGAGGCCGCTCTCTTTGCGGTCCGCAGTCAGACGCGATGACGGTCCTGTCAGCGCCAGTGCCGCGATGGGGTTATCGTGGACGCCAAAAACCGGCATCGCGAAGGCCGCGGTGTGCGGATCGCGCGCGCCAGAGGTATAGAACGGCAGCGTTTCTTCGTCTTCCGACAGCGCCTCACCCAGTCCCCAATGACGTAAAACTTTGCTGATCGCGGAGCCATCCAGTGGAAATTGACTGCCGGGCAGGTTGCTATGGCGTAATCCCTCTGACGCTTCGGCGCGGAACAGACACAGGCGTTGGCCGCCCTCTATCACATACCAGCTCGCGCTTTCACTGGAGGCCTGAGACAGCGCCTGCAATTCCGGTTGTACAATTCTCGCAAGCTGAAATGATTGCTCATAAAGCTTGCCGAGATAGAGCAGACGGTGGCCGAGCGTATAGGTGCCATCATCATGCCGGATAATGTAGTTCATACGCTCAAGCGAATTCATTAAGCGATAAACGGTGGTTTTGTGGTATCCCGAAAGCTGGGCCAGCTCAGTTAACGTCAGGCTGTCATTACCGGGCCGGAAGCAATCCAGTAAAGCGAGCGCCTTTTCAACGGCAATTACGCCTTCATTCCCCATCATTTTCTCCTTTTGGCCGAACAAAATTGTACCTGAATTTTGTGATTAACATCGTGTTTACATCACAAACACGCTCTCAGCGCTGGCGAAAAGAGAAGCAATGCTCGTATAGTTGTTTTATATAGTACATCTGTGTTGTACATAGTAAAACAAATGGAGACTAACCATGCCTGCATCACAACAGAAATTAATCAATGTGGATATTGAACGCGTTAGCGCGGAGGAGGTCCGTCAGGCCGCTGAATATCAGGCGGCGATTCTCGCCGACGTGGCCGGACGACGCGGCACATTACATGGCCGTATCAAGCCACTGGCGCCACACATGGCAGTGGCCGGCCCGGCGATTACCGTAGAGGTCCGTCCGGGAGATAATCTGGCTATTCACGCGGCGATGGCCGTCGCCAAACCTGGCGATGTGTTAGTGATAGACGGCAAGGGCGATCTCTCCTGCGCTTTACTGGGTGAGATCATGGCCACGCAGGCGCAGGCCAGCGGCATCGCAGGTATCATCATTGACGGCGCAGTTCGCGATGCTGAAACCTTAAGTAAACAAAGCTTTCCTGTTTTCGCAGCCGGTCTTAATCCGTGTGGTCCCACCAAGTTCATTCCAGGCCGGGTCAATCATGCTATTTCGGTCGCGGGCGCCGCGGTGCAGGCGGGTGACCTGGTGGTAGGGGATATTGACGGCGTGGTGGTTATCCCCCGCGATGAAGTAGGTACCATCATTGAGCTGGCGAAAGATAAACTGGAAGGGGAAGTCAAACGTCTGTCGGCTATCCACGATGGCGATCTTCGCCCACACTGGCTGGAGAATGCGTTGCGTCAGGCGGGTATGCTGAGCGAAGGGGAGGCATTGCCATGAGCGCTAAAAAAGTCGTACTGGTAACCGGCAGCGATTTGGCCGAAGCGGCGCTCGGCATGCTGGAAGATTATGAGCTCGTGTTTGCTGGCCGCCAACCAACAGAAAACCAATTGATAGCATTATGTCAGCAGCATAATCCGGTCGCCATATTAGTGCGCTATGGCAAGATTACGGCATCTGTGATGGATGCCGCTCCGGCGTTGAAGGTCATTTCCAAGCATGGCAGCGGCATTGATGTCATTGACGTCGAAGCGGCGGCGGCGCGCGGCATCATGGTTCGCGCGGCGACAGGCGCTAACGCCGCGGCGGTTTCAGAACACGCCTGGGCATTAATTCTGGCCTGTGCCAAGTCAATCATTCCGCTTGACCGCCGCCTGCGCGAAGGGCACTGGGATAAATCGACGCATAAATCGCTCGAACTGGAAGGCAAAACGCTGGGGCTGATTGGTCTGGGGGCGATTGGCAGTCGGGTGGCGAAAATTGCCGGCGCCTTCGGTATGAAGGTGTTGGCTTACGATCCTTATGCCGCCACGGTTCCTCCCGGATGCGAACGTGTTGATGTACTCGAAGACCTTCTCGCGCAGGCTGATGTTGTCTCCCTTCATTGTCCCTTAACGCCGCAAAATCGGGGAATGATAAATGCCGTTACGCTGGCACAGTGTAAACCCGGCGCCATCCTGGTTAATACCGCGCGGGGCGGATTAATCGACGATGCAGCGCTGGCAGCGGCATTAAAAGGGGGGGCATTGCGCTGGGCGGCGCTCGATAGCTTTAACAGCGAACCACTCACTACGCCGCACATCTGGGAGCGGGTCGAAAATGTCATTCTGTCTCCGCACGTTGGCGGCGTAAGCGACGCCTCTTACGTCAAAATGGGTACCGCCGCCGCGGCCAATATTCTACAGGTAGTGCAGGATTCATCGCAGACTGAAACAGCGTACTAACTTGCCTTTCAGCAGCTCCGCTCTTTCGGGGCTGCTGTGCTTTTTGCAAAGAGCAAGCTGAGTGATGCTGTAACCAATGTTATTGCTCCGCAAAATTAACCAGCGCTTCGCCATCGAGGCGATAGCGGACCCATTCGCTTTGCGCCGCGGCGCCAATACTGAGGTAAAAATCAATGGCCGGCTGGTTCCAGTCCAGCACGCTCCACTCAAGGCGTCCGCAGCGGCGCGCAACCGCATACCGGGCAATGGTTTTTAGCAGCGCTCGACCCGCGCCCTGGCCGCGATAGTCCGGTGAGATATACAAATCTTCCATATAAATACCGTTGCGTCCGAGCCAGGTTGAATAGCTGGTGAAGAACACGGCATAGCCCGCCGTTTTACCGTCAATTTCGCAGATCAGCGCTTCGGTCTTACTGTCGTCGCCAAACAAGGTTTCGCGGATCTCGTCGGGGGTAGTAACCACTTCCTGCGGGGCTTTTTCATACACCGCCAGCTCATAAATCATGTTGTAGATGGCAGAAGCATCGTCCGGACGGGCCTGTCGAATCGTAATACTCATTATTTTTCCTCTCGTATTCACACGTTAATGATATTGATGACGCTAAGCATAGGGGGTATTGTCAGAAGAATTAAGTGCAATGAAATCACCCAATGATGAATATTATGCATCCGGCGCTCAGACGCCTCGATCTCAATCTGTTGCTTGTTTTTGATGCCATCTATCGCCACAGTTCCGTTCGTCTCGCCGCCGATGAGCTGGCGATGAGTACATCCGCGTTGAGCCACGCGCTGTCGCGGCTGCGCGTGGCGCTGAACGATCCGTTGTTTTTTCGCGAAGGGCATCGGATGTGCCCGAGCGTCTATGCCACGCAACTCGCGCCCTCCATCGCTTCAGTATTGAAATTGCTTAATCAGGAACTCACGCGACAGCCAGAATTTAGTGCCGCCGACAGCACAGAGCGGATCCAGATAGCCATTACCGATTTCACCGCGTTATGCATTTTCCCTGCGCTAATGCAAAAGCTGCAGCATGAAGCGCCGGGCCTGCGTTTTGAGCTCCGTTATTTGCCACATAGCCCGGCGCTGACGGAGCTACTGGCGGGGGAGGTGGATCTGGCGCTGGGCTTCAGCACCGCTGAAGATATTCGTCATCATGAACTGGAGGAAATTGACTGGTTTGAGGATGAGTATGTGGTTATCAGCCATACCCGTCGCACGGCGCTGACGCTGGCGGATTATCTCGCCGCGCGGCATCTGGTGGTCACGCCGTGGAACGAAAAGCAGGGGGTGTTGGATTTACGTCTGCAGGAATTAGGCTATACCCGGCAGATAGCGCTCAAAACCCCCTCAATGCTTAGCGCGCCGTTTATTGTGGCGCAAAGCGATCTGTTAATGGCGATTCCTCGTTATGCCGCAGAGAAGTTCCTTCATGCCGCCCCGATCGCGATTTTTCCTTTGCCGTTCGCCATCAGCCCGTTCACCGTGAAGATCTTTTCCCATAAACGCGGCGGGCAGCGAGGGGCAACCAAATGGCTGAAGACGGCGCTACAAAGCCTGGCGTTGGCAGAGAACGCCGGGAGTTTTTAACCTCAAAAAACCGAACTTAAAATAACTATCGCAATAGTAACCGTCGCGACAAAACCGGTCTGAAAGGCGAGAGTCCGGATAACGGGGATCCCGGCGGTATACGCAATATAATGGACGATGCGCGCGAGCAAATAAATTGTAGCCGCAATTAACGTTAAGGCGTTATTGACGTTTAGCAACGCGGCGGCCACAACCAGTGGGGCAAAAATAACGAGGTTTTCTACCGCGTTGGCGTGCGCCTTTTGCGCACGCTGCGCCCAGGGCGCCGTCCCGATTGATGGCGAATGGCCATTACCCGCTGCGGGCGCGACGTTAGCACGTGTGGCTCTGGCAATAATATAGGGGATCCACATCATAACCGTTAGCAGACAAATTAACGTAAGGATAATCAGTTCAGGGTTATTTTTCATGTTATTTGGCTCTGGTAATTAATAACGATAGAGGAAAGTCTATGGCTAAGGTTAAAATAGAACCATATGCAAAAATGACAATTTCAATACCATTAACGACATGAAGATAAATATTCTGGCTCTGGATGGCGTTTTCGACACCGGCTTAGCGACGTTGCTGGATACGTTCGCCGCGGCCAATGATATGGCGCGACGCCAGAGCATGAATATTTCTCGCTTTGATGTGCAAATGATTGCAATGACCGGGCAGGTTAAATCAGCCCATGGGCTGAGTATTCCTGCTCATCAGGCATCGGGTTTGGATTATCCCGACTGGATTGTGGTGCCGGCGATCAACGTTCACGCACGACAATCGCCACCGGATGGCTGGCACGAAATTGCTGCCGCTAAGCGGTTTTTGCAAAACATGGCGAAGCACGGCGTTAAAATTGCCGCTGCCTGTTTAAATACCTTTATCCTGGCTGATAGCCGTTTGCTCAATGAGCAGGCCGCCACAACGTCATGGCTCAATGCGGCCCCGCCAATGCTTCCCGGCGCTATGATGGGCCATGTGGAGCTGGCGCTGTGGTTGATTCGCCAGAGCAGCCCGCCGCTTGCGGATTTGCTGACGACAGCGATGGCGGCTGATATCCGCCATCCTCAGGTTTCACGCCTGCCGGCAGGTTATCCTCAGCATGCCGATGACCTGATAAACCGCTTTGAGCACTGGTCGCGGGCGCATCTGGCGCAGGGATTTTCCCTGCAGGCCGCCGCCGGTGCGCTTAACGTGCATCCACGAACCTTGCAGCGCAGAACGGAGGCCGCGCTGGGTAAATCACCGTTGGCTTTTTTTCAGCAATTGCGGGTCGAACGAGTAAAGCAGCTGCTTGCCGAGGGGAAAGATATTGAGACGATTACCGCTGACGTGGGTTATTCGGAAGTGTCAACGCTGCTTGCGCTGCTGCGTCGTCAGACTGGAAAGGGAATACGGGCGCTGCGTCATGCTGTGTGAGCGTATTCGTTTAAAGAAAGTAATTATAGAGTAAAGAGGAGTTATTTCTCCTTGATTGTTTTATTAATTCTTTTGTTTTTCCGAACCAGGCAATATCTATATCTTCTATGGTCAAATGTAGAATGGAAACCGACAGGAATATTTTTTGTCGGGTGGCGGCTAGCGCCTTACCCGACCTACGGTTTACGACTCGTACCATTGCGAACTGAAACTGCCGGTGTTGGTGGCTTCAAAATCCCCGGTGGCGCGAGCGCTTACCGGGGCTACTGCGCTTTGCGATTTGGTAGCCCGGAGAAGGCGCAACGCGCCGCGTCCGGGAAAAACCATTAAAAAAGTTGCAAACCGATAACAGTATCTACCACGGCATGTGATCTGTAGGCCCGCGCAAGCGTAGCGCCGCCGGGCAATAACCGCGAGTAAAGAGCTACTTTCGCGCCGGATGGCGGCTGCGCCTTATCCGGCCTACGGTTTACGACCCGTACCATTGTGAACTGAAACTGCCGGTGGCCTCAAAATCCCCGGTGGCGCGAGCGCTTACCGGGGCTACGGCACTGTGCAATTTGGAATTATGTTGCGAATAGATCAATTGCCAGTCAGGATTATTTCTTTTTCTTCACCACTTTCCATTTTCCGCCAGCGGCAGTATCGGCCAGCACGATTTTAAATCGGTTACTTTCCCAGTGGGGCAGGCCTAATATGCGCCGCGCTATACGGTTACCTTTCGCCTTAATCATGATGTCGCTCCTTATTTTATTAAAGATGCACTAAACCCACGCATGAAAATATTCTGCGTTTCCCGAGGTTTCAATTTTTCTAAAAAATAAAATTCACTAACAATTAAATTCAGGCTTTATTGTAGGGTGACTATTTTTTAATTCAAGCCGCTATGAACATTCGGACCTTAGTAGCAATAAAAACGTTTTTCCAGGCTTTTATCCCAGTAAACGGTTTTTATTGCCATTTTGTCCGGCGAAAAAGAGGGAAATAACGGCAAGGTTAAAACGTCATACCGCCGATAACGGCTGCCAGGCGATCGAACATCTCGCCAAACAGGTGTTCGCAGAAGGGGGCCAGCATCGGCATCATCATGCCGAGGGTCATAATGCCAAAGGTCATGGTCACCGGAAAACCGATCACGAATACCGATAGCTGCGGCGTCATACGGTTGAGCAGACCCAGGGCGATATTGAGCGTGAGCAACAGACAAATCAGCGGTAATGCCAGCATCATGCCGTTGATAAAGATTAACGAACCCAGTTGGGCGAGCGCCAGGAAACCGTTGCCGTTCAGCGGCTGGCTCTGGATCGGCAGGGTATGGAAGCTGTCGGCCAGCAGCGAGATCAGCCACAGGTGGCCGTCAAAGCTTAAAAACAGCAGCATTGCCAGCAGGTTCAGCAGTCGCGCCAGCACCGGCATATTAGGGCCGCCGCTGGGGTCGAAGAAGGTGGCGAACGATAGCCCCATCTGCATGCCGATGACTTCGCCGGCGAGGCGTACCGCGGCGAAAGCCAGCTGCATCGTTAGCCCCAGCGCCGCGCCGATCAGGATCTGCTGAATCGCCAACCATAAACCGGCAGCAGAGATAATGGGGATCGTGTTGGCGGGCAGCGTTGGGGCGATCAGTATCGCAATCAGGCCGCCGAGGCCGATTTTCACCTTTTTGCTTATCTGCTTTTCACTCAGCACCGGCGCGGTGCTGATGAGGGCCAGAATACGCAGCAGCGGCCAGAAATACTGGCTGAGCCATTCGCTAAGCTGCGCGCTGTCAAAGGGGATCACGGCTAGCCAATAATATTAGGCAGG
Source organism: Klebsiella sp. CN_Kp088 (assembly GCF_040064335.1). Classification (NCBI taxonomy): domain Bacteria; kingdom Pseudomonadati; phylum Pseudomonadota; class Gammaproteobacteria; order Enterobacterales; family Enterobacteriaceae; genus Klebsiella; species Klebsiella sp. CN_Kp088. The sequence goes on from NZ_JBEAIQ010000016.1 coordinate 371,403, forward strand.
TTGCTGAATAATGTGCGCATATAGTCCAGCAGCAGGTTCAGCATCCACGGCCCGGCGATAATAATCGTCGCCACTACCGCGAGAATTTTGGGGATGAACGATAGGGTCATCTCGTTAATCTGGGTGGCGGCCTGCAGCAGGCTGACCACCAGCCCGCTGATTAGCGCTGCCAGCAGCAGCGGGGCGGCCAGCGCCAGGGCGACCTTCATCGCTTCGGTGCCAATGGCCATCACGGATTCCGGCGTCATGATTGTTCTCCGGCGGTTCAGGAATAGAAGCTCTGCGCCAGCGAGCCCAGCAGCAGCTGCCAGCCATCCACCAGCACAAAAAGCATTAACTTAAACGGCAGCGAGATCGTCGCCGGCGGCACCATCATCATCCCCAGCGCCATCAGCACGCTGGCGACCACTAAATCGATAATCAGGAACGGAATAAACACCGTAAAACCAATCTGGAAGGCGGTTTTCAGTTCGCTGGTGACGTAGGCGGGCAGCAGAATACGCATCGGTACCGCCTCCGGCCCGGCCAGCGGCGGCTGGTTGGCCAAACGAGCGTACAGCGCCAGATCGCTTTCGCGGGTCTGGCGCAGCATAAATTCGCGCAGCGGCTGCGCGCCTTTATCCAGCGCCGTATCAAGGCCGATCTTGTCCTGGCTGAAGGGCAGGTACGCCTCCTGATAGACCTTGTCGAACACCGGCGACATGATAAAGAAGGTCAGGAACAGCGCCAGCCCAAGCATCACCTGGTTCGGCGGCGCGGAAGGCGTGCCCAGCGCGTTACGCAGCAGACCCAGTACGATGATAATGCGGGTAAAACTGGTCATCATCAGCAGCATCGCCGGCAGGAAGGTCAGCGAGGTCAACAGCACCAGCGTCTGCACCGGCAGCGACCAGCTCTGGCCGCCGTTGGCAAGCGGCTGACTGATAAGCCCCGGCAGCTGTGCGAAGGCGGCTGGGCTCAGCAGCAGTAACGCGGCGGCGAGCCACGGCGCTCGACGGCGAAGGCAAGCGAACAGAGTAGGGAACATGGCTATTTTTCCGGGCGTTTGAGGACGTTTTGCATCAACTGGCGGAAGTCGTTAGCAGGCGTGACCGCCGTGTTATCTTCATCGCGCGGCGGCGCCGGGAACTGATGAAGCGGGGTGATCTGCTGGGCGGTGACGCCCAGCACCAGCAGGGTATTATCGACTTCTACCACCACCACGCGCTCGCGCTGGCCAACCTGGCAGCTGGCGCGCAGGTTAAGCAACCGGGCGTTGCGCGCCTGCGGCGCAAAGCCGAGACGGCGGAACAACCAACCGGCCAGCAGGATCAGGAGCAGAATCGCGCCGAGCGCGCTGCTTACCTGCATGAGCGCCGAGCCGCCGGATATTGCCGGTTCGGTAACCGGTTGGCTGGCCTGCACGGTAACGGGGGCGGTCATTAGCGGCTCAACCGACGCATACGTTCGGACGGGGTAATGATATCGGTAATGCGCACGCCGAATTTATCGGCCACCACCACCACTTCGCCCTGGGCTATCAGATAGCCGTTGATCAGGATATCCAGCGGTTCGCCCGCCAGGCCATCCAGCGCGACAACCGATCCCTGCGACAGGCGCAGCAGCTCTTTAATCGTCATTTTGGTGCGCCCCAGTTCAACGGTCAGCTTCACCGGAATATCGAGGATCAGATCGATATCCTGCAGGCTGCCGAGCGCATCCTGGGCCTCCAGCGATTTGAACACCCCATCGGTGGTGGCGCTGGATTTCTCAGACGACTGCTGTTCATTAAGCGCATCAGCCCACAGATCGTCTACGGATTCCTTTCCTGCGCCAGACGGTTGCTTAGGATCACTCATTGGGCTGTTCCTCACTCAGAGCATTCAAAATAGGGTTAATCAAGTGTTCAACACGAAGGGCGTACTGCCCGTTTAAGGTGCCATATTGGCTGGTCAGCACCGGCACGCCGTCGACATGGGCGATAATGCGATCCGGTTTATCTATCGGTAAAACGTCGCCTGGCTGCAGCTTAAGTATTTTCGATAAGCGCATCGGGATATCGACGAAGTTGGCAATCAGCTCCAGCTCGGAGTGCTGCACCTGCTTGACCAACGTTTCGCGCCACTGGCTATCTTCCTGGCGGGAATTCTCCAGCGGCGGATTGGTCAGCAGTTCACGCAGCGGCTCAATCATGGCGAAAGGAATACAGATATTGAATTCACCGCTTAGCGCGCCAATCTCCACCTGGAACGGCGTGGTCACCACGATATCGTTCGGCGAGGTGGTGATGTTGGTGAATTTGACCTGCATTTCCGCACGCACATATTCGACGTCAATCTTATAGATTGCGCTCCATGCGTCGCCGTAGGCGTCCAGCGCCAGGCGCAGCATGCGTTTGATGACCCGCTGTTCGGTGGGCGTGAATTCGCGGCCTTCGACCTTGGTCGGGAAACGCCCGTCGCCGCCGAACAGGTTATCGACGGCGATAAATACCAGGCTCGGCGCGAAGACAAACAGCGCCGTGCCGCGCAGCGGGTTCAGGTGTACCAGGTTAAGGTTGGTCGGCACCGGCAGGTTGCGGGCAAACTCGTGGTACGGCTGAATTTTAATCGGCCCGACGGTGATGTCCGGGCTGCGGCGCAACAGGTTGAACAATCCCATGCGGAACTGCCGGGCAAAACGCTCGTTGATAATTTCCAGCGCCTGCAGGCGTTCACGCACCACGCGGCGCTGGGTATTCGGATCGTAAGGCTTAACCTCGCTCTCTTTACCGCCGACAACCGTCTCGGGCTCGTCGCCCGTGTTGTCGCCGTTGAGCAAGGCGTCGATCTCTGCCTGTGAAAGAATGCTATCGCCCATGGTGATTACCGCAGTATGAAGGCGGTGAACAGCACATCGCTGACCACCTGCTTCGGTTGTCCCTTAACCAGCGGCGCGCTCAGCGTCTCTTTGATCTGCGCGACCAGCTGCTGCTTGCCCTGCTCATTGGCCAGATGACCGGCCTCCTGACGCGAGAGCAGCATCAGCAGGCGGCTGCGTACCTCCGGCAGGAAATCATTAAGCTGGCGGCGGGTTGCTTCATCCGGCAGGCGCAGCGTCAGGCCGATATACAGTACGCGGTCCGGATCGTTGTCCGGGGTCACCAGATTGACGGTGAAGGTATCCAGCGGCATAAATACTGGCGGCGCGGGCGGTTTTTCCTTTTCGATGGCGGTTTGCGCGCCGCCGTCGCGCTGTTGCAGCAGCCACCAGCTGTAACCTGCGGCTGCGCAGGCGGCCACGGCGACGATCGTCAGCAGGATGATCAGTAAGGGGCGTTTGGGCGCGGTTGCCGGAAGGGAGTTTTGAGACATAGCCAAATCAAATTCCTGTTGTTCCGCCCGCCGCGTTGCTGACGGGCATCACGCGCGGCGGCGCCGCACGTATGACATATAAAGGTATTATCGCGGCTAACGCGCGAGGCAATAGCCGGAATAAACGGGCAAATGGGGGCCAGATTGGCCGTTTAGCGCCCCTCAGGCGAAAATATCGACACCGTTGAGCTGGTTGGCCATTCGCTGCAGGGCTGCTGGGGCGCTGACTGGCTCAATCGGCGCGGCATCGCTGCCGCCGCCATGGCGTTCAGCGTAGCTGGCGCGGCCTTCACCGTTACCGTTTTGCTGCTGCCACTGCGGCGTCGCCTCGCCGCCAACGCTGCTCTGACCGAGGTTGATTCCGCTCTCAGCCAGCGCGTGACGTAGCTGCGGCATAGCCGCCTCGACCGCCGCGCGTACCTGACCGTGTGCGGAAGCGATGTGCAGCTGCGCCTGTTTATCGTCGAGCTGCAGGGTGATCTGCAGCGCCCCCAGCTCTTGCGGATGCAGGCGCAGTTCGGCGCTCTGTTGGCCGTTGCGGTGGAACATCAGCACCTGCTGGCTCAGCGCCTGCTGCCATTCCGGGCTACCAAGCTGGGCATTAAGCTGCGGCGTCGGCGGCGCGGTTACCAGCGCACTGGCGGGCGTGGCGCTCTGGCTGGGGCTGGCGGCGGCGAAAGCGACGGCGGCTGGCTGCGCCGGAGTATTCTCCGCCGGAGGTTCGGCCATATCGTGCTGCGGCGTGGTCGCGGTCTGCACAACAGGAGAAGGCAGATTTTGCCCGCTAAGGGGATCCGTGCCCGGCTGCGGCTTCGCCGCCGGTTCGGCTTCCGGCAGGTTCGCGACATGCTGAGTCGCCGCGTTGCCGATGTGGAGCGCGGTTTTATCGCCGCTGGTCGCAGCTGGTTGAGCCTGCGGTAGCGCGGTCTGCGGCGGCGGGGCGACGATTGCCGCCGGCAGCATGGCGTACAGCGCCTGCAGCGTCGCCGGATCTAAGGTTTTCGCCTCGCTGAGCGGCGGCGTATGCGGGCCGCTATCCTCTTTTTTCGCTGTTGCGTCGACGGCGTTTCCCGCCGATGGCGGTAACGCATTGACCAGCAGCGCGCCGCGTTCGCCGAGCGCCGCCAGCAGCTGGTTAAGCTGGTTACGGCTTAGCGGCGGGGCGCTTTCATCGTCGGCGCTCAGCGCCGCCGGCGGCAGCGTGCCGCTTTGCGCGGGCGTGAAGCGCGCGCCGAGCAGTTGCGCAAAGGCAGACGACAGCTGAACGTCGTCGAGCGCCAGAACCGGCAGGGCGCTGGCGTCGCCGGGTAGGCTAAGGGCGGGCAAAGCATTGAGATTCATGAAGCGGTATTCCTTTGTGTACTGCGTTGCGCGAACTCATCCATCAATTTTTGATTACGTTTGTTTTCCAACTGCAGCTCGGCGTTTTGCGCGCGGGTGTGCAGGGTATCGTAGGCGTTCAGCCGCTGCTGATGGTCCTGCCACTGCTTCACGGCGTGATCCACCTTTTGCCCCCACTGCAGAAGCTGCTGGCGCTGTTGTTCGATAGCCTGTTCGAGGGTGGCAATGAACTGCTGGTAGTTCTGCCAGCGCGAGCTTTCCATGCCGCCGGAAAGGGTGCTGTTGAGCTTTTGCCGGTACTCGTCCTGATAGTTAAGCAGCATCGTCAGCTGTTGCTCGGCGGCCTGTTGCGCCTGGCGCGCCTGGCCCAGGCGCTGCGCCGCCTGTTCGACGGCCTCCTGGGCCAGATTGCGCAGGGTAATCAAAGGGGACTGTGCTTTCATCGCGTGGCGTCTCCGATGGCGTTAAACAATCAACTGCTGTAGCTGCAGACAGGCTTCGTCATAACCGCAGCGCTCGAAAATTCCCTGCTGCAGATAGGTCTCCATTTGCGGATACAGGGTAATGGCTTTATCCAGCAGCGGGTCGCTACCGGTGGCATAGGCGCCGACGCTTATTAAATCGCGGTTGCGCTGGAAGCTGGCCAGCATCTGTTTAAAGGTGCGTACCCGGCGATAATGTTCGTCATCGATAAGTGACGTCATCGCGCGGCTGATCGAGGCTTCAATATCGATGGCCGGGTAGTGACCGGCCTCCGCCAGCCGTCGGGACAGCACCACGTGACCATCGAGGATCGCGCGCGCCGAATCGGCAATCGGATCCTGCTGATCGTCCCCTTCGGTGAGTACGGTATAGAAGGCGGTGATCGAACCGCCGCCGCTGATACCGTTGCCCGCGCGTTCAACCAGCGCCGGCAGTTTGGCGAATACCGATGGCGGATAGCCTTTGGTAGCCGGTGGTTCGCCGATCGCCAGCGCGATTTCACGCTGCGCCATCGCATAGCGAGTGAGCGAATCCATGATCAGCAGCACGTGCTGGCCGCGATCGCGAAAATCTTCGGCGATGCGGGTGGCGTAAGCGGCGCCCTGCATGCGCAGCAGCGGCGATACGTCTGCCGGGGCGGCGATCACCACTGAACGCGCGCGTCCTTCGGTGCCGAGAATATTCTCGATAAAGTCTTTGACTTCCCGGCCGCGTTCGCCGATCAGGCCGACGACGATAACGTCGGCCTGGGTGTAGCGCGCCATCATGCCCAGCAGCACGCTTTTACCGACGCCGGAGCCGGCGAACAGCCCCATACGTTGGCCGCGCCCAACGGTCAGCAGGCCGTTAATGGTGCGTACGCCGACGTCCAGCACCTGCTCGATAGGGGTACGCTGCAGCGGGTTAAACGGCGCGGTAATCAGCGGCGCGCGATAGCCGGTTTCCGGCGCGGGCAGGCCATCAAGCGGCCTGGCGCCGCCGTCGAGCACGCGTCCCAGCAGCGCCGGGCCCAACGGCAGTTGTTTACCGGCGTGCTGGCCGTCCGCCGCGCTGCGGGCGTAAACTCTCGCCCCTGGCACGATTCCTTCGACCTCTTCCAGCGGCATCAGATACAGCCGCTGATCGTTAAAGCCGACCACTTCGCTTTCCACTTCCTGCACGCCGCCCCCGCCGTCGCGCTCGATAAGGCAGGTTGCGCCGAGCGGCAGCTGCAGGCCGGTGGCCTCCAGCACCAGACCGGTGGCGCGGGTCAGACGACCATAGCGTCGTACGGTCGGCGTTCGGGCGATACGCTGCTCCAGCGCTTCAAGCGAATTCAGCCAGCGGCCGAGACGGGCGGTCATCACAGATCTCCCGGCGCGGCGAGGCGACACAATTCGTGCCAGCGGGTGGCGAGACTGGCGTCGAGATCGCCCTCCTCGGCGCTGACCTTACAGCCGCCGGGATGCAGATCGCCATCCGCCAGCAACCGCCAGCCGTGCAGGCTGAGGGTGGTGCCTAACTGCTGCTCAACGCGCTCATAATCTTGCGGGTGTACGCGCAGCTGCGGCTTGCCGTTGAACATCGGTTCTTGCTGGATCAACTGTTGAATTTGCGTCAGCAGGGCAGTGCCGTCGCAGACCGGCGGCTGGCCAAGCACCTGTTTCGCGGCGGTTAGCGCCAGCTGCATCAGGCGTGAGGCGATGACCGAATCGAGCGCATCAAGGGTGTGCTGAAACTCGCTCACCAGCTGCTGCCAGTGGTCGGTCAGCGGCTGTTGCTGCTGCTGTGCTTCCAGCAGCCCCTGCTGGCGGCCCTCCTCAAGTCCCTGCTGAAATCCGGCTTCATAGCCTTTTTGCTGGCCATCGGCATAACCGGATTGCTGACCTTGCTGCTCGGCCTGCAGGCGCAGGGCGGCAAGCTGCTGCTGCAGTTCCTCCTGAGCGTCAGGCTGCAAGGCTTCGTTATCCAACGTCGGTAGCGGCGGTTCGAAAGCTGGTCCTGCATCGCCGAGGTCGTTAAGCGACCAGGGCTGCCAGGGCATGGAATTAATGCGATCAGACATAGGTGTCCTCGCCGCCGCCAATAATCATTTCGCCGCTCTCCGCCAGCCGTCTGACTATCAGCAGAATCGCTTTCTGTTCGTTTTCCACCTGCGACATGCGCACCGGCCCACGGTTGGCGAGATCGTCGCGCAGAATATCGGCCGCGCGCTGCGACATGTTTTTGAGGAACTTCTCGCGCAGCGGCTGCTCTGCGCCCTTCAGGGCAATCAGCAGCGATTCGCTGTCCACGTCCTGCAGCAGGCGCTGGATACTGCGATCGTCGACCTCCACCAGGTTTTCGAACAGGAACATCTCGTCGATAATCTTCTGCGCCAGCTCGCCATCGTAATCGCGCATCGCGTCGATAACGGCTTCTTCCTGCTGGGTTTTCATCAGGTTGATTATCTCGGCGGCGGTACGCACTCCGCCCATTTTGCTGCGCTTGAGGTTCTGGCCGTCGAGCAGGTTGTTGAGTACTTCGGTCAACTCCGCCAGCGCCGCCGGCTGCACGCCGCCGAAGGTGGCGATACGCAGCATTACGTCGTTGCGCAGGCGCTCATCGAACTGCGCCAGAATATCCGCCGCCTGGCCGCGCTTGAGATGGACCAGGATGGTGGCGATGATCTGCGGGTGTTCATCGCGGATCAGGTCGGCGGCGCTCTGCGGCTCCATAAAGTTGAGCGTTTCCATCCCGGAGGTGGTTTCGCGGGATTCGAGAATATCCTCCAGCAGGCTGGCGGCACGCTCTTCGCCCAGCGCTTTCACCAGCACCGAACGCAAATAGTCGCTGGCGTTGACGCTCAGGGCGGCGAACTGTTCGGCATCGTCTTCAAATTCAGACAGGATCTCGCCGAGTTGTTTATGCGAGACCTGGCTCATGCCGGCCATGGTGCCGCTCAAAAGCTGGACTTCGCGGGAGGAGAGGTGCTTGAGCACCTCCGCCGCGCGGTCTTCGCCCAGCGTCATCAGTAAAATGGCGCTTTTATCGGTTCCGGTCAGGCTCATAGTTCGTTACTCATCCATTGGCGGATTACCAGAGCGACGACCCGCGGATCTTTATCCGCCAGTTCGCGGATGCGCTGGCTCTGGACTTCTGCGCTGACGCGCTGCTGCGATTTACGGCGCAGCGCCAGCTCCTCATTGCTTGGTTTATGGCTGTCGTTCGCTTTAGCGACCGGCGCGCTGGCGGCGGCGACCGCGGCTTGCTGTGCGGCCTGACGCTGCTGCAGCTGTGGCTTAATCAGCTTGCGCCACAATACCCAGCCGACCAGCAGTACCAGCAGATAACGTCCCAGTTCGAGCAGCAAATCGATAAACGCCTGGCTCTGCCAGAACGGCAGCTCACCGCCGGTCATCTGATTGTCGGTAAATGGCGTATTGACCACCTGCAGGCTATCGCCGCGGCTGCTGGAGTAGCCCATCGCTTCGCGCACCAGCGCTTCAATCTGCGCCAGTTGTTCTTTACTCATCGGCTGCGCTTTACCGTCGGCGTTGAGGCTGTAGTTCACCACCACGGCGACCGACAGGCGCTCCACCGTCCCGGCTTTTTGTTGGGTATGGCGGATGGTGCGATCGAGTTCGTAGTTGGTGGTGGCGTCGCGTCGGGTGCTTAACGGGCCGCTGTTGGCCGCGGCGCTACGGGTGTTGGTCGCGTTGCTGGCGTTATTGGCCGCCGGTTTAGCGGTTTCAATCGGCGCGGTGGCCGGCGCGCTCGGCTGGTTGGATAACGCCCCAGGAACACCGCCCACCTGCGGTCCGCCGATTTGCTCGTTGCTGCTGGTTTGCTGCGAACGGATCGCCGCTTTATCGGGCTGCTGGTTCGGCTGGTACTGTTCGTCGGTCTGCTCGCGGGAGGCGAAATCGATCTGTGCGGTCACCTGAGCACGAACGTTGGCGCTGCCGACCACCGGCGCCAGGATCGTTTCAATGCGTCGCTGATAGCCGCTTTCCACTTCGCTGGCATATTTCAACTGCGAGGCGTTGAGGTCGCGCCCGGTGCCGTCAGACTGCGTCAGCAGGCGTCCGGCCTGATCGACCACGGTGACGTTGCCAGCCGGCAGGCCGGCGACGCTACTCGATACCATATAGACGATAGCGTTGATTTGGCCATCATCCAGCGCACGGCCCGGCTGCAGCGTCAGGGTGACAGAAGCGGAAGGGGACTTTTGCTCGCGGACGAACAGCGAGGGCTTCGGCAGCGCCAGGTGCACCCGCGCATTCTGCACCGGCCCCAGCGATTCGATAGTGCGTGAGAGTTCGCCTTCAAGAGCGCGCTGATAGTTAATCTGTTCGCTGAATTGGCTGATGCCGAATTTTTCCTGATCCAGCAGTTCGAAGCCAACGGCGCCGCCCTTCGGCAGCCCCTGCTGCGCCAGACGCAGACGGGTTTCATGCACTTTCTCCGCCGGGATCATCAGCGCCGCGCCATTCTCGGCGAAGCGGTAGGGGATGTTCATCTGCGTCAGTTGGGTGACAATAGCGCCGCCATCGCGATCGTTCAGATTGCTGTACAGCACGCGATAATCCGGGCTTTTCGCCCACAGCAGCAGCGCGACGATAATGGCGATAGCGGCGGAGGCGGCCACCAGCAGCGGTATTTTTGGATTGGCGCGCAGACGGCTCCAGATGGCCTGCAGGCCGTTGTCGCGGCTTTCGCCGGCGGATAACGAGGCACTCATGGTTGGCGGTATCCTTCGCTGGCGTTCAGGCGGCGACGCGCGCTGGCGTGCTGACGAACGGTATGGATAGCGTTATGTGACAAAACAGACTCCCTGATACACATCTTTTCTCAATAGCGGCGCTCCCATTTCTGGGCAGGCCATTATTCGTCTTATCAGATGATTCTGATTGCCCGATAAGCCGGGGTTTTTGCGGCTAATTAACCGCTTTAAGCAAAAATCGCTGTGTTAGGGTGTGCAGCATTGGAGAAGTACAGGGTGAAATAGCGCCTGGCGATCACGACAGTATTGAGGAAAAGATGGCGATTCAGGGTATTGAAGGCGTACTGCAACAGATGCAGGCGATGGCGATTCAGGCGGGAAATAACGGGCAGAATAGCGTACCGCAGGGAGTCAGTTTTGCCAGTGAACTGACCGCCGCGCTGGGTAAAATCAGCGATACCCAGCAGGCCGCGCGTCAACAGGCGCAAAACTTCGAGCTGGGCGTGCCGGGTATCAGCCTGAATGATGTGATGGTCGATTTACAGAAATCTTCAGTTTCGTTGCAGATGGGAGTGCAGGTGCGCAATAAGCTGGTGGCGGCCTATCAGGACATCATGAATATGCCAGTTTAGGTGTGATAACTCTATGTAATATATATTCTTTGTCAGTTTGAGCCTATTGTGTGGGGCATGGATGGGGCAAAATCAGATAATTTCTGGTTCAACATTGTTACCTGCTCCTGGTTATTTTCAGCCATCCAGGATCCGTACACGCGATAAACCATTTGTGAATCTGCATGACCCATTTGTTTAGCGATGAAATCTGGGTTAGCCCCCGCGGCTAAAGACCAGCACGCATATGTATGCCTGGACTGATATGCTTTGCGGTGATAGGGCCCAGAACGCCTTATCGCTGTATCCCACATTTGACCGATAGAACTGACAGCATAATGATGGCCCAGCCAGGCCATTGCGCGTCACTATCTGTGGGTTGAATACGAAAGTACATGGATGAATTTCGCTTCTCCCATCCTCCATCAGTTTCACCTCAATCTGATACTGCTTTCTTAACCTGGTCATCTCCGCCTGATTTTTCAGGATATCGACAGCCGGAGAAATCAGGTTTATCACTCTGTCGGTGCCAGCCTCTGTTTTCGGAAGAGTAAATTCCTTCTGAGAAGTGAGGTTCCTTCTGATGATCATTATCCCAGCCTTCAGGTCTATGTCCTCCCACGCAAGGGTTATGGTCGGGCAAGATCACAGTTTTTCGCATCTAAGGAAATGTTCTGGTTATGAGCAAACTATGCTTTTTCGTTCAGGGGAATAAGTTTCTCTGTTCACCAGAAATTCTAGGGGGGAAAATGAGTGATATATTTGTTGATGAAATATTTGCATCGATGATGTTACCAAATGAATCCGCATTATATAATTCTCCTAGCAGTGGGACTTGGCCTTTGCACGGAAGTGTCGTTCAGGGAGTCCCCCTGGGTGAGGCGGCTCCTGATTACTGGCGGGATGCAATAATTGCCAGCGGCGACCCTGATATTCAAGGCTATTTGGAAGGACCCTGGACCGCTATCACCCCATGGTTTGTTGTATATCCCGCAGATAACGAAGTTAACCCTGTCAGCGGTGTCCGTGTAGCTGTCAGTGACATTGCGCTGTGGGCTCTTTTTGCAGATGCTGATGACCCAACGGATATCAGCAAAGCTCAATGGAAAGAAATTACAATTGCTTCGCTGCCAACCTGGGCCGCAAGCTACGATTTTGATTTAGTCAATTATATTGATAATGCAGCAAATTTAAGCACGGATAACTCGTACCGGATTTATCAACTCGATGATGAAATGCATCCTGTGCATGGTGGATCGGATATCGTGTGTATCAATGATGATTGCTCAGGCGCAAACATACTGGCAGTTTTCTCTCAGATAAAGGCTTGGCTACCGGATACGGGGCCGGAAGATCAGATACTGTTATCAATGGGGGCTGATTACTATCCGAATGAAACAGTGAGAGCTTCAGATCTGACTGGTGTGAACTATCTTCCTGGTGCGTACGGGAGTCGTTATAAATTCATTACCTCTACACCACAATATTTTTATGCCACAAATGTTGTTAACCCAGACGTTCTCGATAGTAACGGTAATCATTTTTATGAAGCCAGTAACCCTTACACGAGAAGTGGTGGCAAAACGTATTTAACTCGTGACGAGTTGATGAGCAACCCACCACCACAACCCACTGGATCTTGATAAAAGCGATTTGGCAATTTTGTTAGGTGAACGCGAGGCCAGACATTGGCTTCTATTGTGTTACCTATAGTGGGTGACGAATCAACCTGAGAGTTTGTCTACTGTAAGAGACAAAATATCGCTATTCATGAGAGATGATTCAGTGAGATGCCGGTTTAGCCATACAATCTCGGCGCATTCTCTTCCCGCAAACCGCTATGCTTAACGCTGGCGGTTTTGTCTATTTACGGCGGCAACGGCAAAAAACTGCTCGCCTCTGCATTGATTTTGACCCATCGACTGGTGAATGAGTAATCTGAAATTATCATTACAGTTAATAGGGGATGCAGATCAATAGCCGTTCATCGATCGACACAAACGATCTGACTACTAGCACTACAAACTGTATTGTCTTGCCAAAATAATTCTAATTTGGAAGAGCAGATGTCCGAAAAAGTAGACCATCAATTACGGCGTAAGGTGTGGATTGGGATTTTTCTCGGTTTGTTGGTCTTTTGGGGAACCATTGCGACGATTGTTACCTTAGCGTTGGCTTAGCGCCAAAAGTTTCTACTGTTATTTAGTATCTCCCCGTCAGGTACAAGAAAGATCTGCTTTGTATTATCGGCGAAAGGTGAAAATTTAAATTTGGATGGCAATTCACTATCGTTTTCCGGCCTGGTGGCAAATAATCTGCGCAAATTTTGCTCCGCGGAGGCGTTATGCTGTGGCTTCAGGCCGTTGTATTTTTTGTCGTTTTAGCTTTTGTCGCGATAGCGATGTTTCATGAAACCTGGCGACAGGATAGCGAGTAACCGCCGTTTCAACTTCCTCTGATCTGTCTCCCTCCTTAACAGTGACTAAACTTAGAGCATGGCTAACGGTCTTCTGGAGGTAGTTGTGAATAGATTCCACGATGAATACGACGAGCGGGAAATGTACCACATGGTCTGCCGTTGGGAAGATGAAGGCGGGGCGGTAGCGTAACGCATCTCTTTTAAACTGACAGCATTCTGGCGGCTCAGGCGTGAAATTGTTGTATGGCATAAACGCGCGCTTGACCCCTGGCAACTTCAGGGGCAATATTCCACGGACTGTGGTAAACCCGGCTGTCTGCATGACACCTGAGCATTTGGTTGAGCGATATAACGAGTATCTTCAGTCGGAAACGTTGGACAAATATATAACCAGCATGGAGGAGCCTGGCGTGGGAAAGCAGCTAACAGAAGATGATCTTCGTGAACATGGCTTCACCGATAAAGAGATTGCCCGCTTACGTGAAATCATGACGCGGCAAGAAAGTAACAATGAAACCTATGCTACTTTGATCGACAGTTTACGAAAACGTTTTTGGGGCGGCGTTATTGTTGTTTGTATTGCCTTTGCCATAGTCGTTTCGTGGATTTTTAACTTCGAAAGTAATGATTTTACTTATCCGCTAATCATTATTTTTATCCTGATTGCTGTTTGGAAATTAACACCTTTCCCGATGGCTTTTAAAGCTTATCTTATCTACTTGAAAATCGAGTGATTACTTATTATCAATTTCATATATGGTATTGCCTATTTGTATTCCTTTTACCGTTGATGAAACACCTTTAAGAGCCAACGCAGGGGCGCTCATCGTAGTTATTTTTCGATAAAAGTCCGGTCCGGTATAATAAAATAGCCGCCATGCTTCGGGTTTTAATGCTAGCTTAAAGGCTCCATAAAGTGACGTTGAAAGATCAACAACCTGATAGGCTAGTAACCCTACTTTTTTATCAAATCCTAAAAAGGAGGCTGTATCCTGATATGCGTTAATCGCAAAATTATCTTTACCTAAATGCTCTCGTATCGTTCCCGCCCCATGGAATACAAGCGTTGCTCCAGCTACAATACCAATGACATTTCCGGTACCTACTGAACCAAGCACTAGTCCTATTCCTCCGATAACCTGCATACCGCCAAGAACAACACCGATTCCGTCGATGATATAGCCGATGACTTTTTCATTTTCCCGCTAGAACCGCACGGAGGCAGTGAGCATGGCTTCACCGGTTCGCAACATTCTGTCCTGAATAAGCAGATTTCCCCGCTCTTGCCTGATTGCTTGAATGCACTGCTGGCACTGCTTATCATCACTGCTATTACGGATAATGTTAATCTGTGAAAGGGCAAATCTTTTAACACTTTCCTGAAACCTGATTCGGGTCAGGGGATCATGAAGGTGATAAGCAGAAACCGCCTGCGCGGTATTCATTAATCCGTTAGTTTCAGCTTGCGCCATGGTCATAAAGTAATTGGAAAAACGCGTTTTCCCGAAGAATACATCCATGTTTTATCCCGTGAGTAATATCAGATTTACCCGGTCAAGATAACATAGATTATTTTACAGGCATATTTCCCTAAGCCTGTGAGTGGCTTATTTTAGCTGGCGCGATGTTTAGAATATTTAATTGATGAATGTATGAAGCGTAAATGAAATAATTGATTATATATTATTGCTTATTCACTCCTGTAAAACCCGCCGATGGCTTACCAGGCAACACTCTGCATTGCCCTGGTGAGACCCATCATGCGCTTCCTGGCCGGAATATCAGGCTGTAAGGTTGTTGTTATTGTAATTCTTCGCTTTTGCTCTTAATGGCGACCACGTTATCGGACTGCAGTTCGCCAAGCAGGAGCGAACGATCGTCGAACTGGCCGTAAGCGTTGTTGACCGCGTTCTGGCGGGTGGATTGATCGATCAGCGTTTTTAATTGTTCCATCCGCTGTTGCAATAGCCCTTTCAGTACTCCCTCATTGTCGATAATCTGCTTCAACTTAGCGTTGAGCATCTCTTGCAGAGCCAGCGATGGCCCCGCTTTGCCGGTAAATTCGGCGGTTTTCTCGACCGCCGTCACGTAGGCAAACTGCATTTCCACCAGCGCTTCCCATTGCCCGGCGCGCGCCAGGGCAATCATCTGGCTGCTCAGGGTATGGATCTGCTGATAGGCGGCTAAAAGCTGCTGTTGGCGTTCCATCACAATGTACCCTGAGCAGGTTGATAGTTTGGCCCAATTTGTCGCCAGGCATCGGCGATATTCTCCAGCAGCTTGACCACTTCGACGATCGCCGCTTCGTCATTATGCAGGTTGGCCTGCATCAGGCGTCGCTTCATATAATCGTACAGCGCCGCCAGATTATCGGCGATTTCGCCGCCTTGCTGGTGGTCGAGGCCGCTTTTCAACCCGTTGTCGATGATGTTGATTGCCTTCGACAGCGCCAGGCCTTTACCGGCGATATCCCCCTGATTCATCAGGATGCGTGCGCGAAGCAGGGCGTTAAGCGCCCCGTCGAACAACATTACGATTAACTGGTGCGGACTGGCGCTCATCGCGCTGCTTTCCAGACTGACCTGTGCGTAGGCTTGCGTGCCGCTACGGTTATACATGCTGTTTCATTACCTGATTAAGGGTTACTGGGACGAGAACTGCTGTTGTAAGTAGTTACCCGTGCTGCTCAGCTTGGACATCATGGTATCCAACTGAACAAACTGTTGTTTATAGCGATCGATAGTGTTCTGGATGCTGTCGGAAACGGTGTCGATCTGGATATTCAGGCGATCGAGATTGGTGTTGATGCTTTTGGTCGAGTTCTCGATGATGCCGCCCGCTTTAATATAGTTCTGGATTTCATTATGGATTTCGGTAGCCATCCCGGTGTCTTTACCGTTGCCGGCGAAGAAGTTGGCGACCTGATCCGGTTTCTCGTCGAGCGCTTTATTGAGCTTGGTGCTGTCGACTTCAAGCTTGCCGGTTTTGGGATTGGTTGAGATCCCGAGGTTGCCAAGACCTTTCAGCTCCGGGTTGTCCTGAGCGGCGCTGAGGGCGCTTTTAATCGAGGACTGAATGCCGCGCAATGTGTTATCGCCGAGCAGCGCGCCGTTCTTGGCGCTTTGCGCTTCACCGCTTTTCACCGGGGTGTATTTGGTCAGTGAGCCGAAGGTGTCGAGCAGCGAATTGTAGTTATCGACCCACTCTTTGATTTTGTCGGCGGTGCCGCTTTTATCGATGCTGATCACCAGGTTTTGCGGTTCGCCGGCTTTGGTGGTGGTTTTCAGGTCGATGGTGACGCCCTGCAGCGCATCGGCAATCGAGTTGGTGCTGCGCTTAATTTTGGTGCCGTTGACGACGATCTCCGCATCCTGCCCGGCGACGGTCTGCTTCATCGCGCCGCTGCTGCTGCTGTCGTAGTTGAGGATGGCGCCGAGCTTATCGTCGTTATTCACCTGCACCGAAACGGTGTTTTTCTCGCCGGTGGTGGAGGAGCTCAGCGCCAGCTGATAGTCATTGTCGCCGACGCGCATGATGCTGGCGGTGACGCCGGCTTTAGCGCCGTTGATGGCATCGCGCATCTCCAGCAGCGAGGTCTGGTCGTCGCTCAGCGGAATCGTGGTCTCTTTCGGCGGGTCGCCGGCGGTGATCGTAATGGAGCGATTGCTATTGCCAGCGGTACCCAGTTTTTCCTGCTGATCGGTAATCGTCGCCTGGGTGGTCAGGGTTTGCGGCTGCGCCAGCTTCTGCACTTCAACGCTATAGTTGCCCGGCACCGCCTTATTGGTAGTGGTGATGGTGAACTGGTCGTGCTTGGTGGCGGTGGTGCTGTTGAAAAACTCCGGCTTGGCCAGCTCCTTGCTCAGGTTATCGAATTTTTCCAGCGAGCTTTTTAACGTGCCGTAAGCCGTTAGCTGCGCGTTATAGCTGGTTTGCTGAGTGGTATACGGCGTCAGGCGCTGTTGTTCCGCCTTGCTGAGTTTGTCCAGTAAACCGTTGAGGTCGAGTCCTGAGCCGATGCCTAAGGAACTGATCGATGCCATTGGTGTTTCTCCTTACTAATGACGTTATTCGCTTATTGCGTTATCGGCCCAGTGGAGAAAAAGTTTACCGAAAAAGTGAAAAAGGCGATGGCGTAATAGAAGAGGGAAAAAGCGCGTTATTTTCGCCATTGGCGGAGGGGCAAAAATTTTTCAAAAAATGGCTAAAGGTTGCAGAGGATACGTCGATACCAGAAGGGACGGTGGTTGACGCCGTGGGCAAGCAAGCCCGAACCTTTTAACCACGTTGCACTGAACGCAACTGACTCGTAAGGAATGCATATAATGGCACAAGTAATTAATACCAACAGCCTGTCGCTGATGGCGCAAAATAACCTGAACAAATCCCAGTCTTCCCTGGGCACGGCGATTGAGCGTCTGTCTTCCGGTCTGCGCATCAACAGCGCTAAGGACGATGCCGCGGGTCAGGCGATCTCCAACCGTTTCACCGCTAACATCAAAGGCCTGACTCAGG
The DNA here is from genome assembly GCF_040064335.1 of Klebsiella sp. CN_Kp088. Lineage (NCBI taxonomy): Bacteria > Pseudomonadati > Pseudomonadota > Gammaproteobacteria > Enterobacterales > Enterobacteriaceae > Klebsiella > Klebsiella sp. CN_Kp088. The sequence goes on from NZ_JBEAIQ010000016.1 coordinate 388,788, forward strand.
CTTCCCGTAACGCTAACGACGGTATCTCCCTGGCGCAGACCACCGAAGGCGCGCTGAACGAAGTCAACGATAACCTGCAGAACATCCGCCGTCTGACCGTACAGTCGCAGAACGGTTCTAACTCCGCAAGCGACCTGCAGTCCATCCAGGATGAAATCTCCCAGCGTCTGTCTGAAATCAACCGTATCTCCGAACAGACCGATTTCAACGGCGTTAAAGTCCTGAGCGGCGACCAGAAGCTGACCATCCAGGTCGGCGCCAACGACGGCGAAACCATCGATATCGATCTGAAAGATATCAATGCGAAGACTCTGGGCCTGGATAAGTTCAGCGTGGCTAATCCGATGGATCCTGCAACTCAGATCGGTGCAACCGCGGTTACTCAAGTAGGTGGTACATCTACTACAACAAATACAGCGGTATCCACGACTAGCACCGGTGCTGATACGGCGGATCTGTATCAAGACGTGGGTGGTTCGGGTGATTACTACGTTAAGAAAGGTGCTGATACTTTCAAAGCGACCATGGATCCTGCGACAGGTAAATATACCTACGATGTTTCTGATGCAACAACTAAAATCACAGCTACTGGTACTGAAACTAAAGTGACAACCGTACCTGTTACCACCACTACTGGTGGTAAAACCGTCTCAGGTTTGGGTACTGGTGAAGAGTTACGTACTCTGACTGATGCGAAAGGCAATGCTAACGGCTATGCCATCAAAGGTAAGGACGCAGACGGTAACGATGCTTACTTCAAAGCGAATATCGATGAAGCTACTGGTAAGGTAACGAAAGGCGATCAAATCCAGACTTCAGCGAAAACTGCCGATCCGCTGGCTACCCTCGACAAAGCGCTGTCCCAGGTTGACCAACTGCGCTCCTCCCTGGGTGCGGTACAGAACCGTTTCGATTCTGTTATCAACAACCTGAACAGCACCGTGAACAACCTGTCCGCGTCCCAGTCCCGTATTCAGGATGCTGACTACGCGACCGAAGTGTCCAACATGAGCCGCGCGAACATCCTGCAGCAGGCGGGTACCTCCGTGCTGGCGCAGGCTAACCAGTCGACTCAGAACGTCCTGTCTCTGCTGCGTTAATCGCACGCCTGATTACTGTCGCATCGCAACCCCGCTTCGGCGGGGTTTTTGCTTTTTGCCCGTAGCCGCCTGGCAAAACGGCTGAATGAGAAAGCATGTCGTAAATAGAGACGCTTTTATGCGGTTTTTCCGGCGATTGGCATTTTTGCCCCTGCGCATAATAGCGCTGACTCTCTTATCCGCAGGTTTCAGAAATAGTGAGCGATTTGTATACCGCCGAAGGCGTGATGGACAAAAATTCCCTCTGGCTGCGCTACGTTCCGTTAGTGCGGCACGAAGCGTTGCGCCTGCAGGTCAGGCTGCCCGCCAGCGTCGAGCTTGACGATTTATTGCAGGCCGGGGGAATCGGGTTGTTGAACGCCATCGAGCGTTACGACTCGCTACAGGGAACGGCCTTTACCACCTATGCGGTGCAACGTATCCGCGGCGCAATGCTCGATGAACTGCGTAGCCGCGACTGGGTGCCGCGCAGCGTACGGCGTAACGCCCGCGAAGTCGCCCAGGCGATGCAGAAGCTGGAACAGCATCTGGGCCGCCCGGCCACGGAAAGCGAACTTGCGCAGAGGCTGGGTATCACCCTTGCCGAGTACCGACAAATCCTGCTGGATACCAATAACAGCCAGCTGTTCTCCTATGACGAATGGCGGGAAGAACAGGGCGAGAATGCCGAACGACTGCTGGAAGGGCACGAAGAGGCCAATCCGTTACATCATCTGCTGGAAGGCAGCCTGCGCCAGCGGGTCATCGAGGCCATTGAAGCCTTGCCGGAGCGCGAAAAAATGGTCCTTACCCTCTACTACCAGGAAGAGCTCAACCTTAAAGAGATCGGCGCGGTGCTGGAGGTGGGGGAATCCCGCGTTAGCCAGCTGCACAGCCAGGCGATTAAGCGCCTGCGCGCGAAGCTGGCCAACGAAGGCTAATAACCACCTGCCGGACAGGTGGTTAGCGGATTACGATTTACGCAAATCAATGCGCAGAATGCGCTCCTTCGCCCCTTCGACAAATACCTCAGGATCCCACTCGCGATTGAACCCTTCTTTAATGCCGACGTACAGGGTATCCATGTCCGGCGACAGCACCATTTGATTAGGATAAACCGGGGCGCGGAATTCATGAGTCACCCGCCAGGTCTTGCCATCCACAACGCTGATGGTGCCGCTGGTGAAATTGCTGACGTACAGCTCGTTATATTTCGGATTGAAGCGCACCGCGTTAGCGCCGATGCCGGTACGCACGTAGCCCAGCGATTTGCCGTCTTTCAGATCGAAAATATACAGGCCGTCATGAGGGCCGCTGCGATCGTCGTGATCGAACGCGACGACGAAAATACGCCCTGAGTCGGAATCGACGATCAGGTTTTGCGCGCTGGCCAACTGCGGCGCGTTAAGCGGGATAGTGCGGACAACCTGCTGGGTTCTGGCATCGATCTCGTTGACATAGTCGCGGCCGCCAACGTAGATCTTCTGCGTCTTTTCATCCAGCGTCAGGCCGTAGGCGGTGCCGCGATAGGCGTCTTTGACTTCACCTTTCAGCTGCAACGTCGTGCCGTCGAGCATCAGCAATTTATGCAGCGGACGCATTCCATCCTTGGTTTTCAGCATATGGCTGTAGCTGACAAATAACAGATTAGCGGCGCGGCTGTATACCATATGCCGCAGATGTTCGAAGCGCGCATCGGCGGCGCCGTCGGTGGGGAAGCTCAGGCGCGGACTGGTGAGGGTGATTTTACCGCTGGCGGCGTCGAACTGGCTGATACGCAGCGAAGCCGCCTGGGTATGGCCGACATAAAGCACGTGCGCTGGCTGATTCATCGCCAGCGAGAAGGCGCGCCAGGGCATATCATAGCGCTGGATAACCTGCAGGGTGGCCGGATTAAAGGCGTAAAGATAACCTTTATTGGCCGCGCGGTTAACCCGGTCGGTGGCCGCGGCGAATAGCAGGTTGTCGCCGTTGTCGAACGCCAGCTCATAAACCCCTTCGTTGGCTTCCTGCAGGTAATTGGTTTTCATCGCAAAGCGCGACGCTTCCCGCGGCGGCGGATCGATGGCGAAAGCCGGGTGGGGGAGTAGAGCGGCGAGCAGTAGCGCAGCCAGCGGTTTTATCAAGTTGCGATTAGGCATGATGGTTATCCTTGTTGACAAATAGGGCTCAGAACTGGATTTCGCCGCCGAAAATATAGGTGCGGCCGCGGGCGGTGGTGTTAACAGACGCGCCCTCTTTGGCGTTATCGAGACTCTGGTTCATACGGTTTAGCGCTTCGGAGTAGTCACGATTCGTTACGTTCTGCACGCTAAAGCGCAGCAGCACGTTCTCGGTCATCTGCCAGCTGCTATAGAGGTCGATAATGGTCGGGATATTCGGCATGCTCTCTTTAGGCACCGTATTGGTGTCGAGGCTAATGCCTTCGGTACTCAGGCGTTTTGATTTACCGGTGAATTTCACCAGGCTGCCGACGGTGAGTTTGCGATCGAACAGGCGCCCGCCGACATCTACCGTGGCGTAGCTGCTGGGGAGATCGCTCAGGTCGCTATAGGCGAAGCTATAGACCGTGCTGGCAATAGAGGTGGGCTGATCGGTGCGCTGCTTGCTCCACGACACATTGGCGTAGGCAAAACCGATGTCGTATCCGGCTTCAATCTCATAGCCCTCGGTGGTCACCGGCGAGGTGACGTTAACCGAGATATTGGCGTTGAAATCCGGCGAAGCATTGGCGACATCTTTACACAGCCCGCCGTTGCTGCACAGCAGGAAGGATTCGCTGGTGATGTAATCTTTAATCCGCGAGCGGTAGGTCAGCGCTTTCAGATGCAGGCTATCCTGCTCGCTCAATAATCCTTGTTTGATAACGTTAAAACCGGCCTCCCAGGTCTCGGCTTTTTCCGGTTTCAGGAACGGGTTCATCGATGCGCCGCCCTCGTTGGCGAAGAACACTTCCTGAACGTTCGGCGCACGCGAGGAACGGCTCCAACTGACAAACGGCTGCAGCCATGGCGTCACCTGAGCGGAGAAGGTCGCCGAGGGATTAAAACCGTTATCTTTGACGTTGAGTTGGGTGGCCCCTTGCGGGAAGCACTTTTCGTTATCTGCACAGGCCGGTTTATAGCCCTGTACCCGGCTGCGGGTATAGTTGAGATTAAGATCGAGCTGATAAATATCCTTGTTTAATGTCAGCCCGCTATAGAGCGAGGCGATCTTCTGCTTGCCCGCCGGGGCGAAGGCGTTGTGGTCGGTCTCGGTATCCTGCACGAAGCGGCGGGAATAGCGGGTGTCCATTAATTTGCCGCCGAGCTGGAAAGCGGCATACAGATCGTCGGTAATACGAAAACGGCTGGTGTTGTTCATGTCCAGCGCGTTGGACTTATTGGTGGTCGAGGAGTCGTTAAAGTTATACAGCGACTCCGGTTTATATGCCTGATTGCCGCGGCTGGTGCTGGCTAATACATTGAACTCGACCAGTTCATTGAGCGGCGCGTAGTTATAGCGCAGATAGTAGTCGTCGCTGCTAATATCGCGACGGGTAAAACTATTGCGGTAATTACGCCCGGAAAACTCGAAGCGGTTAAATTGATCAACGTTGAAATTGATTTTATATAGCTGCGAGCGCGGCTCCTGACGCAAATATTTATTATCCTCGCCGATAAACTCTTCGCTGCTGCGTCCGCCGCCGTTTTTATAGGTCGCATAGGTGCGGGTGCCGCTGATGCCGAGTAGCGCGCCAAGGCCGCCGCCGTTATCGAAGGTGTCGGTTTTGCCGGCTACCGTTACCATACCGGTGCGGCCGAGTCCGTTATCGCCCACGGAAAAACGCGACAGCAGGCCGACCTGATGCCCCGGTTTTAACACATCATCGATGCCGATGGTGCGCAGGTTGGCGCTGCCCGCCAGCGCGTTGACGCCTTGCGAACCGGCGCTGTTGCCGCGGGTGATATCCACTTCGGCCAGGAAGTTGGGGTCCAGCGGCACCCCGGCGGCGGTATTCGCCCCGCCGTGGTAGTTAGCTGGCGCCATGCCGAAGAAGGTCTGGGTGACACCATCCACCATGGTGTTTACCCGGCCCAGCCCGTTCATGCCGCGAATATTGACGCTGATGGTGCCCTGCAGCGGGTCGATTTGCGTATAGGTGCCCGCCATGCTGCGCAGCGAGGCGTCGAGGCTTTGCAGATTCTTATTGAGCGTTCGCGAACTGTAAGCGCCGGGGCGGGTATAGCTCTCCTCCGAGGAGCCGACCTGGCCGGTATTTTCCGCCAGCGGGTTATCGGTAATGGTGATAGGAGAGAAAACCGATTCCCCTTCGCTTTCGGCGGCAAAAGCCTGGCCGTTGACGATAAGTAGCCCGGTGACGAGCCCCGTGATTATTTGTGATTTTTCCATAATCCAATCCTGAGGTAATAAATAGTTAACGCACAAAAAGGGCAGCAGCGTGCATCGCGCTTATTGCTAAGTGCGATGACACATTGCCCAAAATAAAAAATTATTAGCGGTCAGTGACCGTGATAAATAACATCCAGGATGCCTGAATAAATAACAGGGAACCCTGGGTTTATATTTTTAATAAGCCGAACTCCACCGGCAGGGTGACCTTATTAATACCGTTACGCAGCAGCTCTTTTGGCGGCGGCGGAAGCGGACGCGCATTTTCCAGCGCCATCAGCGCGGCGCGATCCAGCGAATGGGTCCCTGATGAGTTCGCCAACTGCGATTGCAACACCTCGCCGCGTTCGTTGACGCTGAAGGTAATAATGACGGTACCGGTACGTTTACGGCGGCGCGCATCTTCCGGGTAGTGGCGCATTTTGTTGATTTTACCTTTCACCAGCGATTCCCAACTGATCTTGTTGTCGCTCAGGCGCGCGGCATCGCTATCGAGCGGCGCGGTGGTGCGCTGAGTGAGGACGGCCGGCGCCGGGGGCGCGGCGTAGCTGGTGATGGTTGAATTACCCTTTTCCTCTTGCTGCTGACGGCGGGACTGTTTTTTAACCTCGATTTTCTTTTTCCGCTGCGGTTGGGGTTTGCTGGCGGAGAGCTTTATTTGCGCATTCTCGTGAATATGCAGCTTCGGCGCCTCTTTCGCCGCGGCCGTTTCCTGCTCGGTCATCGCCTCGACTTTGCGCTGCTGGGTGACGCCCGGCGGCAGCTCGGGATGAATCAATGACACTTCCAGTTCCGGCGCGTACTCCACCATCACCGCGGCAGGGGGGGCGGCATCCGGCGGCGAGGCGAAATGAATGATAAAAGGCACCGCCAGCGCCAGATGACCCAGCACGCTGGCCGTTGTTCCCGTGAACCAGCGAGGGCGCGACGCTATCAATGGCGTGGAGAGAGGGATATTCATTTTTCCGCCGCCACCGACCAGGTGTAATCAGCCTGCTTCGCCGTCGGCGTGGTGCCGTCGGTGGTCAGCAGTAACACCAGCGGTTTTTCCGCCTTGAGATCGGCCAGATGCAGCGGTACGCCAATATCTTTAGCCGCATGATAGCCGCCGGCAATCAGCAGCGCCGGGCGCGGCGCGGCTTGCATTTGCGTCGCCATCAGGCGATCGCGCTGCTGCTGAATAGCGAGCATAGAGGTGACCTGCTCGCCATCGATTTGCCCGTTATGCATCAGATAGATAATGGCCGATAGCGATTCATGTACCTGCGGGCTGTTGGAGAGCGTTCCGCGGGGAAACGTGGGATGCTGATAGATGTCGCTCACCTGCTGGCGGCTAAGGTTGGCTGCCAGCAGTGGATAAGGTGCTTGCAGCGCGGTCATCACGACGTCGCGATAAAGCGCCCACGGCCAGCCGGGGTTCCAGCGCAGGGTTTCCGCCGCGCGAGTGGCGCTCACGGTCGTCCCGCTGAGGCTGGCCCGTTTGACCCGATTGACCGCCTCCTGCTGGCTTAGGTCGATCATCTCCATCAGCACGCTGCCCTGCGGGCGAAGGGTGTGGAGGTTCTGCAGCAGCCAGCGCTCAATCTGGTGATGCTGAGCGTTGGTATGTTCTTCGCCAACAATAACCAGCGGCGCCTGGGCGAGTTGGTTCAGCAATTGTTGCGGCGTCAGGGTGCGCCCGCTGGCGGTATCACGAATATTCGCCTTCTCTACCAGCGCGTGCTCCCCGGCAGGAGAGAGGGGGTGAACCGGGCTGTGACAGGCGCTCAGTAACCACGCGCAGCCTATAACCAGAGTCTTTAAAAGGGGTTCCTTAAACATAAAATATCCATTTTCGGCTTTTTAGTCGTCTTTTCTTCGTATCTTGCTACTGTAACAGGATGATATGTGATATTGAGAATGATTATCAAGATCATTCTCATTTAAAATTATTGGCAAGGGTGATGATTTCACCCGGCAAGCAGCTGGCCGTTGCTGTGTCGCGGGGAGAATCTGTGAAGACGATCAAGATTTTAAACAGCGATAATATTTAAACCTGCTGGCTTAATGTTGTCTTAATGTTTGTTTCGGTCGCGTGTTGAAATAAGCATTTTGTCATCAGGAAATTCTAATTGGCGGTGTTTTTCACTTTTTTAAAATGATGGTAATTGTTTTCATTATCATTCACATTCCTCTGTGATTTAATCCGTGCCAACCCGGTTTCTCCACGGCTTTTCGACTACCCATACTAAGGATTAGCTTATGAATTTCCGCTTATCGGCATATTGCGCGGCGATGCTCGCTGCTTCGGCTCTGTTTACCGCTCCGCAGGTTATGGCTGCTGACAATGGCGACGGCATTGTGGTTTATAACGCCCAGCATGAAAACCTGGTGAAATCCTGGGTTGACGGCTTTACCAAAGAAACCGGTATTAAAGTCACGCTGCGCAACGGCGACGATAGCGAATTGGGTAATCAACTGGTGCAGGAGGGGTCAGCCTCGCCGGCGGATGTCTTCCTGACCGAAAACTCACCTTCAATGGTGTTGGTTGATAATGCCAAACTGTTTGCGCCGCTGGATGCCGCGACGCTGAATCAGGTCGCGCCGCAGTATCGTCCTGAGCACGGCCGCTGGATTGGCATTGCTGCCCGCAGCACCGTTTTCGTCTATAACCCGGCGAAAATCAGCGAATCTCAGCTGCCGCATTCGCTGATGGACCTGGCGAAACCTGAGTGGAAAGGGCGCTGGGCCGCCTCTCCATCGGGCGCAGACTTCCAGGCCATCGTCAGCGCCATGCTGGCATTGAAAGGCGAAAAAGCGACGCTCGACTGGCTGAAGGCGATGAAAACGAACTTCGTGGCCTACAAAGGCAACAGCACGGTGATGAAAGCGGTCAACGCCGGACAAATCGACGGTGGGGTGATCTACCACTATTACCGCTTTGTCGACCAGGCGAAAACCGGCGAGAACAGCAAAAACACCAGGCTGTATTACTTTAAAAACCAGGATCCGGGCGCTTTCGTGAGTATCTCCGGCGGCGGCGTACTGGCTTCCAGCAAACATAAAGAGCAGGCGCAGGCGTTTATCAAATGGATCACCGGCAAGCAGGGTCAGGATGAGCTGCGCACAAATAACGCCTTCGAATATGCGGTGGGCGTGAATGCCGCCTCTAACCCGAAACTGACGCCGCTGAAAGAGCTGGACGCGCCGAAGGTAGAGCCGTCAACGCTGAATAGCAAAAAAGTGATCGACCTGATGACCCAGGCTGGCCTGCTGTAATTTGATGCTGAAGTGATTTATCTATGTCTGTCCTGAGTCTGGTACTCGGAAAGAAAACAGGACGCCTGCCCGAGCGCAGGCGTCCTGCATTTCCGATGGTTGCCTTAGCTGTACTGTTTTCAGTAATGGCGTTACTGCCGTTAGGTTTTGTGGCCGCGGTGGGGATTGAGACCGGCTGGCCGACCATTAAAGCACTGGTGTTTCGCCCGCGGGTAGCTGAACTGCTCAGCAATACGCTGTGGCTGACGCTGCTGGCGGTGCCTATCTCTATCGTACTGGGCGTGGCGGTGGCCTGGCTCACTGAACGCACCGCGCTTGCCGGGCGTCAGCTGTGGTCGGCGCTGGCGGTCGCGCCGCTGGCTATCCCGGCATTTGTCCAGAGCTATGCCTGGGTCAGCGCGGTTCCCTCGCTGCACGGCCTGTCCGCCGGGGTGTTCCTCTCGGTGCTGGCCTACTATCCTTTTATCTACATGCCGGTGGCGGCGGTGCTCCGTCGTCTCGATCCGACGCTGGAAGATGTTGCCGCCTCGTTGGGTACGCCGCCGTGGAAGGTTTTCTTCCGCGTGGTGCTGCCGCAGCTGCGGTTGGCTATCTGCGGCGGTGCGCTGCTGGTGGCGCTGCATCTGCTGGCAGAATATGGCCTGTATGTGATGATTCGCTTCGATACCTTCACCACCGCCATTTATGACCAGTTCCAGTCCACCTTTAGCGGCCCGGCGGCGAATATGCTGGCGGGGGTGCTGGCGCTGTGTTGTCTGGCGATTCTGCTACTGGAAAGCGTCTCGCGCGGCAAAGCGCGTTACGCGCGCATCGGCGCCGGCGCGGCGCGCGAACAGAAGCGTCGTCCGTTGGGCAATGTGGCCGCATGGGGCGCGCAACTGCTGCTGTTGACGCTGGTGATGCTGGCGATGGGCGTCCCGCTGCTGGTGTTGTGCCGCTGGCTATGGCTTGGCGGGGTGGAGAACTGGCTGCATGCCGATCTTTGGCATTCGCTGCGCCAGACCCTGCTGCTGGGAGCGGGCGGCGCGCTGCTGACCACCGCCTGCGCGATTCCTATCGCCTGGCTCGGCGCGCGTTATCCGCGCCGGCTGTTTCGCCTGCTGGAAGGCTGTAATTACATCACCAGCTCACTGCCGGGTATCGTCACCGCGTTGGCGCTGGTGACGGTCACCATCCACTATGCCCGTCCGGTGTACCAGACCGAGGTGACCCTGTTCCTCGCGTACCTGCTGATGTTTATGCCGCGAGCGCTGATTAACCTGCGCGCCGGTATCGCCCAGGCGCCGGTTGAGCTGGAAAATGTCGCCCGTAGCCTTGGGCGCAGCCCGGCCCGCGCCTTATGGAGCGTCACCATGCGGCTGGCCGCGCCGGGAGCGGCCGCTGGCGCCGCGCTGGTGTTTCTTGGCGTGAGCAACGAGCTTACCGCGACGTTGCTGCTATCGCCGTTAGGCACCCGCACGCTGTCGACCGGTTTTTGGGCGTTGACCAGCGAGATCGACTACGTCGCCGCGGCGCCCTATGCGATGCTGATGATCGTGATTTCGCTGCCGCTGACGGCGGTTCTTTATGTGCAGTCGAAAAAAATTGCAGGGTTGTAACATGCTGGAATTGTCTTCTATCTCGAAATCTTTCGCCGACGCGCTGGTGCTCGATAACCTTAATCTGGCAGTGGCGCCGGGAAGCCGTACCGCCATTGTCGGCCCGTCGGGTTCCGGTAAAACCACGCTGCTGCGGATTCTTGCCGGTTTTGAAACCCCGGATAACGGGCGAATCGTTCTGCAGGGCAACACCCTGTTTGCCGAAGGCGTGTTTGTGCCGGCGCATCAGCGCGGGATCGGTTTCGTGCCGCAGGAAGGGGCGCTGTTCCCCCATCTTAACGTCGCGGACAATATTGCCTGGGGACTCGATTGCAGTCGCGAAGAGAAACGCCGTCGGGTGGCCGCACTGATGGAGATGGTGGCGTTAGATGCGACATTAGCGAACCACTGGCCGCATGAAATTTCCGGCGGCCAGCAGCAGCGGGTTGCGCTGGCGCGCGCGTTGGCCCAGCGGCCATCCCTGATGTTGCTGGATGAACCTTTCTCGGCGCTGGATACCGGGCTGCGGGCGGCGACGCGCAAAGCCACCGCCGATCTGCTGGCCGAGGCTGGCGTAGCCTCGATCCTGGTCACTCATGACCAGACGGAGGCGCTGTCGTTTGCAAGCCAGGTCGCGGTGATGCGACAGGGGCGTTTCGCTCAGGTAGGGACGCCGTTCGAGGTCTATTCGCGTCCGGTTGACGAGGCCACCGCGCTATTTCTTGGCGATGCGCTGGTGCTCGACGCCGAGCTCACGGAAGGGCGCGCGCGTTGCGCCATCGGCGAGTTGCCGACCGACGATCCTCACGCCAGCGGCCGCGGGCGCGTGATGCTGCGTCCGGAACAACTGCGGGTTTCGCCGTGCGCGCCGCAGGAGAGCGCTTTTCGTATCGTGGATGTCGATTTCGCCGGTCATATCTCGACGCTGACGGTGACGGTGGCGGGGCAATCGATGCCGTTGGTGTTGAAAACCGTCAGCCAGGCCGCCTGGCAAGCCGGCGCCACGGTTCGTCTGGAGGTTATTGGCCAGGCGCGGATATTTTGCGCGTAGCGGCGAAAAGCTGAACGTTCAGCCGGGATAAAAATTGATTTGGCGCGGAAATGCGTTTATTAGCTGCTGATGTAGCACATTGTGCTAATTACGCTACCAGCGAACGCTTTAGTATCCGCGCCACTGATCTCGTCGCCATGGAGTGGTAGGTCGTTGGAATATTTCCGCGGGGTCAGTCCATTCTTATTGCGGTGCGAGCTGGAACTGTGATTGTCTCTCCGGCCAGCGGCGCTGGCCGGAGCGCGTGCTATAAATCCAGCACTAACCGGCCGCCTTTAGCGCGTGAACAGCAGATCAGCATACTCTGCTGGCTGGCTTTCTCTTCATCGCTGTAATACTGATCGCGGTGGTCGGCTTCGCCCTCCAGAATCATCGTTTCGCAGGTGCCGCACACCCCTTCGCGGCACAGACATTCCACCTTCGCCGCTTTGTTATTCTCGATCACCTGCAAAATGGTCATCTCCTGCGGCACGGTAAATTCGCGTCCGGAACGCGCCAGCACCAGGGTAAATGCCTCTCCGCCTTTATCTTCAACGATAAATTGCTCAAAGTGCAGCTGGCTGGCGGGAACCTGATACCGTTCGGCGGCGGCTTTCACCGCCTCGTTAAGCGCTGCCGGGCCGCAGGTATAGATGTGGGTGCCGGGTTCGATATCGGCGAACAGGCGCGACAGGTCGAGACGGCTGCCGAGCGCTGATATGTGAATATCGACCCGGTCGCGCCACGGCGCTGCGCTGAGCGCATCGACGAAAGCATTATTGTCGGCGTCGTGGAAACAGTAGTGCAGCTGCCAGTCAGCCTGCTGCTGTTCCAGTTCAGGAATATGCGCTAAAAACGGCGTAATGCCGATGCCGCCGGCGATCAGCAGATGCTTGCGCGCCTGCGGTTCGATGGCGAACAGGTTGTTGGGGGTGGACACCGTCAGGGTATCGCCCGGTCGCACCTGCTGATGCATAAAACGCGAGCCGCCTTTGGAAGGCGACTCCAGACGCACCGCAATCTGCCAGCTGGTGGTATCCAGCGGTGAGCTCATGAGCGAATAGGCATTGCTGTAGCGCTGCTCGCCATCCTGCATCTGGACGATAATATGGCTACCGCCGCTGAATCCCGGCAGCGGGGCGCCGGTCGGCGACACCAGCGTAAAACGCTTAACCTGGGCGGTGATCTGTTCAACATCGCGAACGATCGTCTCAAACATTTGATAATCAGACATCGCGGAGCTCCATCAAAAAATCCCGGCGTGGCCAGTGCCGTCGCCGGGAGAGGACATTTACAACCCCTGGCAGAGATACTTCATCTCCAGGTAATCTTCGATTCCGTGTTCCGAGCCTTCGCGGCCAAGACCCGACTGTTTCACTCCGCCAAATGGCGCGACTTCGTTGGAAATCAGCCCGGTATTGATGCCGACCATGCCGTATTCCAGTTGCTCGGAGACGCGCCAGATACGGGCGGCATCGTTGCTGTAAAAATAGGAGGCGAGACCGTAGATGGTGTTATTGGCCTGCTCGATGACCTGCTGCTCATCCTCAAATTTCACCAGCGCGGCCACCGGGCCGAAGATCTCTTCCTGCAGCAGCAGTGACCCCGGCTGTACGTCGCCGATCACCGTAGGGGTGAAGAAATTACCGCCAAGCGGATGCGCTTTTCCGCCGGTTAACAGCGTGGCGCCGCGGCTCATGGCGTCGTCGAGCAGGGACTGCACTTTGCGTCCGGCATCGGCATTGATAAGCGGGCCAATCTGGACATCGGACTCGCTGCCATCGCCGACTTTCAGAGCGGCGACGCGGGCAACGAACTTATCGCAGAATTGGTCGTAGACGGCGCGATGAATATAGAAGCGGTTGACGCAGACGCAGGTTTGCCCGGCGTTGCGGAACTTGGCGATCAGCGCCCCCTCGACCGCTTTATCGATATCAGCGTCGTCAAAGACGATAAACGGCGCGTTACCGCCGAGCTCTAAAGAGAGCTTTTTGATGGATTCCGCGCACTGGCGCATCAGCACGCGGCCGACTTCGGTCGAGCCGGTAAAGGAGAGCTTACGCACCCGCTCATCGCCGGTGAACACCGCGCCAATCTCACGCGACTGGCCGGTGACAACGTTAATGACGCCCTGCGGGATCCCGGCCTGATTCGCCAGTTCCGCCATCGCCAGCGCGGTAAACGGCGTTTCATTGGCAGGCTTAATTACCATCGTACAACCCGCGGCCAGCGCCGGGCCGGTCTTACGGGTGATCATCGCCGCCGGGAAGTTCCACGGGGTGATCGCCGCGCAGACCCCCACGCCCTGGCGGATCACCATCAGGCGTTTATCGGCGCCGGGGGAGGGGATTATTTCGCCGTTGGCGCGTTTCCCTTGTTCGGCAAACCACTCGATAAACGAGGCGGCATAGGCGATTTCGCCTTCCGCTTCCGCCAGCGGCTTGCCCTGCTCGGCGGTCATTATCTGCGCCAGCGCGGTCTTGTTTTCGAGGATCAGGCGGTGCCAGTTCTTCAATAGCGCGGCGCGCTGGGCGGCGGTAAGCGCGCGCCATGCCGGCAGCGCGGCTGCGGCGGCATCCACCGCCTGCTGCGCTTCCGCTCGTCCCATATTGGGGATTTGGCCGAGCGTCGCGCCGGTGGAGGGATTGCTGACGGCAAGCGATGTACCGTCGGCGGCGTCGCGCCAGCTTCCGGCAATCAGCGCCTGCTGGCGAAAAAGATTTGAGTGAAATACGGACATGGCCAACTCCTTCAATGATTACGGCTGGAATACCTGGGCGACCAGATTGTGGAAATGGGCGATCCCGTGCTCGGAGATCCCGCTGCCGCTGTTATCCGCCATAATCCGTCCCTGGCCGCGATAGCCGCGGGACTTCAGCCCTTTCTGCACGCTTTCCACCAGACGCAAATCTTCCGGGCGGAACACGTCGCGATACCACTCAATCAGCGCTTTCTGCTCGTCGGTCAGCTCTTCGTTGGTGAAATAGATGTCGTAGTTCTGCAGGGTGGTCTCTTCATCCACCGGGAATTCATAAATGACGGTCATCATGCCCTTGATCGGCGTGACGTTGAGCATGGTGCACGGCCACAGCCAGAAGCCGTGGAACGCGGCGTCGGTGCCTTCTTCGAATTTAAATGACTGCTCGGAGGGCTTGGCGAAGCCATACTGCAGCGTCCATTTGCCGTGCATGGTGTGCCAGTAACGGTCAACCTGCACGGAATCCGAGAAGCCCGGGTGCGCCGGGCCGCAGTGGTAACATTCCAGATAGTTATCGACGATATTTTTCCAGTTCGCCGGGGTAAGAGTGGTAAAGCGGGCCGCCAGTTTCAGCTCATGAACATCCGGGCAGGCTTCCAGCACTTTGTCCTGCAGCCCCGGTAGTTGCGTTTCCACGCTCTCCGCTTGCGGGTTCATATTGATAAATACAAAGCCGGCATACTCTTCAAGGCGAACCGGCACAAGCGTTGCCTTATCGCTATCGAAATTCTCCACGTTTTCGCAGTTGCGGGCGTGGGCGAGATTGCCGTCCAGCTTGAAGGCCCAGGCGTGATAGGGGCAGGTAATCACGTTTTTGGCTTTACCCTCGCCGCTCAGCAACTGGTGGCCGCGGTGTGGGCAGACGTTATAGAAGGCGCGCAGAATGTTGTCGCGCCCGCGGACGATAACGATATTTTCGCCGATGATCTCTCGGGTAATGTAATCGTTCGGCCTGGCGACTTCGCTGCCGTGGGCGACGCAAATCCAGCTATTGGCGAAGATACGCTCTTTCTCGTGCTCAAACGCCTGGCTGTCGGTGTAAAAACGGGCCGGAATGGTCCAGGCGTCCTGCGGATTGGCACAAAAGTTAATCGGCAGGGTAAAGTCAGGGCTTAAATTGCTCATGTAGGGTCACCTTGTGATTATTGTCAGTAAGCGTTTTTTACAGCGACTGGCCGTCGCCTTTGAGTACCGCGCCAACCGGCAGCGTCTCGGCTTTAACGATCGGCTCGGGCGTATGGGTTTCTATCTGATGCACAGGCACGTGGGCGTAGTCCTGTTTTAGCCAGCGTACAAAGCCGCCGGTCTTGATCAGTAAAATGGCAAGGAACGGTAAGGCGGTTAGCACCACGGTGGTTTTCATGGTTTCCAGCGAAGCGCCGGTAAACAGAATCGATAGCGGGATAAGGGTTATCACCACGCACCAGAACAGGCGCATGTCGCGATCCGGATCCTCGCCTTCGCGCAGGTTACGGGTACTGGTCGCCGCCATGGTGTAAGCCACCGCATCCATGTGCGAAGCGAGGAAAACAATCATCACGAACAGATAGGCGGCGAGGAACAGCTTGCCCGCCGGCAGCGACATCAGCACCTGTTGGACGGCGGTTTCGCCGCCGAGGGTCTGCATGACCTGCGGCACGTTAATCACGCCGTTGACGAACTGATGCATGGCATAGCTTTCCATCACCCCGAAGAAGAACCAGCAGCCGACGGTGCTGCCGAGGATAAGCCCCCAGATCACCTCTTTAATCTTACGGCCGCGGGAGACGCGGGTGACGAACATCGCCACCCCAGGGGTATAGGAGATCCACCACAACCAGTAGAAGACGGTCCAGTTGCGGGTAAAGGCGCCGTCGCCGAGCGGGTCGGTAAACAGGCTCATCTGCAGAAAGTTTTGGCTCGTCAGACCGATGGCGTTGATGATGTTATTGGTGATGAATTCGGTCGGGCCGATCAGTAATACCACCAACGGCAGCAGGAACGCCCCCCAGCCGACCATTTTGCTCAGACGCTGCAGGCCGTTGTTGATACCAATCCACGAACTCATGCAGAAAATACCGCCGGAGAGCAGGATCACAAACGCCTGGACGGTGAAGTTATCCGGCAGTCCGGTGAGAGCTGACAGGCCGCGGGTGAAGGTGGCGGCAGTGACTACCAGCGAAATGGTTAACGCGCCGACGGTGGCAATCAGGAACATCAGATCGACCAGGCGGCCCCAAAAGCCCTGCGGATTGACGCCGGTGATCGCCGAAATGATCCCGGAAAGGCTGAGGCCTTTATTTTTCCGCACGTGGAAGTGATAGGCCATGATCAGCGAGGCGAGGGTGTAGGTCGCCCACGCGCTAATGCCCCAGTGGAAGAAAGAGTACGGGATGCTGTATTCCAGCGCTTTTGCTGAATGCGGCGCAATATTCAGGCCAGGGGTCTGGTAGTAATAAGCCCACTCGGCAACACCCCAGTACAGCGTAGAGGAGCCGAGTCCGGCGCAGATAAACATAAACAGCCATGAGAGAGTGCTGTACTCGGCTTTGCCTTCGCCGAGCCGGATATTGCCGTATTTGCTGGTGGCCAGATATAACACCAGTCCCAGCGCCAGCAGCACCAGCACCTGTACCGCGGAACCCAGCAGGCGGGTGACGCCGTTAAAAATCGAATTAGCCGCCTGGGCGGTTTGTTGGGGGAAGAGACTTAATGTAGCGGCGATGAAAACAATGGCCGCCAGGCTGATGACAATCAGCGGCACATCTTTTTTCTTTACGTTGCTCAACATGAGTGATCTCCTGGGCACGGTTGCCCGTCGGTGGCTTTAGCCTGTCGTTGTTATCACGCTGTAGGGTCAGGGTTCGTAGCAAAATGCTATTAACAATTGGATTATTTCTTCGTTACATGAATTAAACAATTGGCCGATTCGTGAAGCAATAAAACACGGAACGGAAATAATAAAAGGTGAATTGGCGCAGGTTCTTTCCTTTCAGGAATCAATAAAGTTCGCCGCTGTGATGCGGTTCACTTGTCAATCGTGGGGTTTTCTGCATTCAGAGGAGAGAGGGGAGTTGGCGCGAGTTTTCCCGGGTAGAGGCTACGCCTTACCCGGGCTACGGTCCGAGCGACCTGCCTTTTATTTATTCACCACGCTGGCTGAAACTGCTGGTGTTGGTGGCCTCAAAATCGCTGAGACGTTCCCGGAAGGCCGGGGCAGCCCGC